>CALLDL010000030.1 GCA_937998305.1 uncultured Desulfobacterales bacterium
TTTCCTAAATCTTTTAAGTTCTTTTAATAACCACTCAGCACTTAAAAATTCCCGTCCATCGCACCGTACTGTATAGGGCCGGCCGGACATACTGCTTTTTGTCACCGTGTATTTAATAAAATCTTCTCCTGACTTTATCCAGCGTTTCGTATATTCATATTTGTTTTGGATATGCACCAACGTTTCTTTTGTATTGTACTTTTTCCCATTACGAATAAAGGTACATTTGGAATTTTCAATATACTCAATGAGGTGTTTGATCTCTATCTCTGTATCAGCCTGGCTTTCCATGGGGATCATTACAGTAGCCGCGATAAGTAACAAAGCTATGTGGTGACGTAAAAACAGTCTCTGCATGATTTTCATCTATTTTATTAGTATGGACAAAAAATTCATATAACAATTTGGTATAACTTGGCAACTGGATATACTTATATTAACGAAATTATTTATTGGTTGAAAGTAATCACAGGCCCTTTGATATAGGAATTTTAGAACAAATTATGAAAAAACATAACCATCAATATCTCGTAGCCCTTTTTGCATCTCAATCCGTTAAGACAGCGCCTTATCGTGATGGCTATAATTCTTTATTGTTTCTACACAAAATTAAGCCTATAACTAATCATAAACCTTGAAACCAATCCTAATATATTTATAACTCGGAGTTTAAATGCATAAACTGATAGTGACTATTACAATATCAGCAATGTTGACACTTGCCGGTTGTGTCTATGTTATGGAGCAAAATTTAGTAGTGAGCCAAAGGGGTAACAAAAGCACCATAAATATTGCGGAAAACTGTAGCACCGAACCACTGATGAAACCTATTGTTTCGACCTTAGGGCACGTGGCGGCACTCGATTCCAACGGCTTCAGTCTGTTAAGCTGGAATATGCAGAAAGGGATGAGAGAGGGATGGGAAAAAGATTTTCGTCGCCTTAGTTATAACAAAGATCTGCTTATTATTCAGGAGGTTTACCTTACTGATGCAATGAGGAGCTTACTGCAGGAAAGGCACCACCACTGGGATCTGTCCCTCGCCTTTGAATACAGGGATAATAAAACCGGTGTGTTGACAGCTTCAAAAGTTGAACCGAGTTTTTTATGTACCTTCCGGAACAAGGAACCTCTGACCAGAATACCAAAAACCATCCTGATCACCCGATATCCCCTATCCGATGGAAATCAGGTAGTAATGGTAGCCAATGTTCATTTAATCAATTATACACTAACGGTTTCACATTTCCGAGCCCAATTGGGACAACTGGAAAAAATACTGTCAAAACACCAAGGCCCACTTATAGTTTCCGGTGATTTCAACACCTGGAATGATGAACGCATGGCTGTTGTCGATACTATAGCCAGCAGTCTAGATCTGAAGGCGGTGACTTTTAGCGAAAACTATCGAACCACCGTCTTTGGCCATAATGTCGACCACATCTACTATCGAGGACTGGAACTCATTAAAGCGCTCTCTGTCAAAATAACTACTTCCGACCATAATCCCTTGATAGTTAAATTCAGACTGACAAATGGTCCTTAAACAGGGATGAGCCTTGCCATAGTCCTCGAAAACTATATCAAAATATCGGTGAGAATACAAACTGATAGTCCTTATTTTTTAGAACGGAATCTGATTCAACATACTGAGATTGGAGACTTATCTGAAAAAAATGCAAGGTTTGGTAAATAATGTTACACTATTTTTCAGGTCGATTTTGTTGCAGATTTGCTTTGATTTACAGGACTTAATCTTTACCCAATCAGTTTAGTAATTATGCATTGGAAGTTAACGATTTGCCGAATGCAAACTACTTTTCCTTTTTCGGTTTAATCCGCTTGAGTAACTCCCAAACTGGTAAAGTTGCCAGTCCGCCAATGGCGCCGGCTATATAACTGGGTATTACTATGTTAAATACCGACATCCAAATGGCACCTGCGATAAAGCTAATCGCTAACATTACTAAAACCGTTATAAGTAATCGCTTCCAGAAAGCCATGGATACCTCCAAGTGTTTATCAATTCAGACATAACCAAAGGATGTCTCAAAGAGCACATGTCGTAACGTGCTGTGAAATTGTAATATGTGCTGGACATGCTTGCCATAGTCCCCGGAATCCATATCATAAAACCTGCAAGAAATACAAACAAAAGGCCTCAATTTTAGAATGGAATCTGATGCAATATATTGTGGTCGCCCTTCTATTTATTTTCATTTCTTTGGAAGCAGATTGTTTTTTTGTAAATCTTTAATCACCACTTTAATCATATCGTCCATATCTAATGTTTCTGATTGTCCGGACCATATGAGTTTTTCTGTTTTAACATCGTAAAGATTCGTTACCAAGCGCACGATGGTATCTGTTCTCGAATAACCCGTATTTGGGATATAACCATGAGCTCGACCATGGTAGCCGTATTGGCCTCCTGATAGTCGCACGGGACGGGTGTAAGATTCTTTCTCTTCCTTTCCAACCAAATGCGTAATAATTACTGCATCGTTATTAAATTTATTAACAGCTTTCAATACCTCGTCTTTTTCCAATTCCAAATCTTTAGGAATAGAAATGGCATCCCCACTCGATATGGCCTCAACCCCTGCGGCTTTTAGCTGTATAACAAACTTGTCTTCAAAAGATCGCCGAACCTTTTCTTTCTCTTTATAGGTTACCCCTATAACCAGAATGTTCGATACAGGTTTTCCTCGGTAGGCCTCATCCACCCATGTATGGGGTAGCTTGGTGCCCGCACAGGCAATGATCAGAACAACGATAAGCATTGCCCCAAAAAACCATTTCAAGGTGATTTGCCTCATTGATTTCCTCCTAAATATAAAATGGTAGCTTCTTTTAAATGGATTTGCCCCTGTTCAAAAAGATATCACACGTATTTTACTAACATTGTGTGTTTGTTTTTATCGAGAATTCGCATGAAAATCTGGCTTGTCAAAACCTGGCATCTCTTACCAGCATTCAAAGTTTGATCTTGTTACAGATATCGAATAATGGTCATTGTCAGGTCAAGTCGATCCTGTGATAGCAAATTAACAGAAGAAACTTTGATGCAACAGCGTTTCCTGTTATGATATACAGGAAGCCTGTTTGACGATCAAACTGATAATCATATAGCACCCGTTGATTGGTCTTCATCTTCCGCCTATCTTAACTCCCGTTAAATTTACCACTTGGGTTCATTGAGCAGCTTCACATCTTTACCGGTAGGCGGCGGTGCATTCTTGCTTGATTTCAAATAGGTACATCCCCCGTTTAATTGCTGCACCTGTGGATATTGCTGACCGACTGCGCTCCCCAAAAGCGCACGGGATTCAAGAATGCCCAGGCCGGCAACCCGCAGTGAAAGATTCTGTCTATTTATAAATATTGTTTATATTATCCTTTTCAAAAATTTTCATGCAGTTTTTAGGCAGCAGATTCTTGCCTCACCTCTGCAGGTGATTCGACCCGGAATAATGTGCAATAAAGCACCGGCACAACCACCATGGTAAGCATGGTTCCAAAGGTCAGTCCCGCCATGATCGTCACGGCCATACCGACCCAGAAGACGTCCTGCAGCAAGGGAATGACACCCAGTACGGTTGTAGCGGCTGCCAGGACTACCGGGCGTAGACGCGAGATAGCCGAATCCATCACTGCCTGGTACTGTCCTTTTCCGGCTTCGATCTGCAGGTTGACTTCATCGAGTAAAACTATAGCGTTTTTAATCATCATGCCCGAAAGACTCATGGCACCCAGAAGGGCCAGAAATCCAAAGGGGGTGCCGGTTGCCAGCAGTCCGGCCGTTATACCGATAGCTGCAAAGGGAATGGTTAAAAGAATGATCAGCGGCGGGCGAGATGCATTAAACAGGGCTACAATAATGAACAAAACGATTGCCATAGCCGGTATAGTTCCCGGTATCAGCGATGCCTGGGAGTCCACGGTGTCTTCATACTCACCGCCCCATTCCATGGTGTAGCCCGGCGGAAGCTCGATGGCTTCAACCTCTTCAAGGACGCTCGCGCGCTGTGCCGGCAGCGTGACACCGAAAATGGGATTGGATTCTATTGTTATGGTTCTGCGACGGTCTCGACGCCAGATCAACGGATCTTCCCAGTCCGTGGTGATACCGTCCGTCACCTGAGACATCGGAATGGTGTAGGTTGATGATCCGGGATAAACTTGTAATACACCCATATTGCTAACGGACTCGCGCTCTTCTGCCACGTGGCGCAATACGATGGGGATGAGATCATCTTCTTCCCGGTATAGACCGATGGAAAGGCCGTCGTAGGCTCGTTTGGTAGTATTGGCAATGTCTTCCCGCGTCACCACCGCCCGCCGGGCCCGTTCCTGATTGTATTCGGGAACCACTTTTTGTACCCGCTGGCGCCAGTTGGTGCGCGCATTTGCCGACAGCGGACTGGCCTCTACTATCGAAACTACCTGGTCGGCAAGAGAACGAAGGGTGGCAGGATCGGCAGTCGCGGGACCGCTGATGCGCAGTTCAAACTTCCAAGTGTTGCTGGGGCCGACCCCGTATCTGCGCATCGGTATCAGGGCTTGAGGGTATTCTTCATCGAACCATGCGCCCAGTTCGTTCAAAAGGTCTGTGATGTCCTTAAAATCATTCACGTTTACAATAAACTGAGCATAGGATTGATAGGGAGATTCAGGATCTACCGGGAGATAGAACCGCGGCGGCCCTGCTCCCATAAAGGTAGCCACACTATCAACTCTTTCGTCGCCAAGAAATTTATTTTCAGCCTTTTTAAGATCCTCTGCTACGGTCTGGATCCGGGTTCCTTCCGGTGCCCAGTAATCGATCATGAATTTCGTCATGGACGAATCCGGAAAAAACATCTGATCGATCTTTCCAAATCCGATGAGCGCCACAACAAGAAGGGCAACCAATGTTCCAATGGTGAGGAACCGAACTCGAATGGCCCGTTCCACGATGCGTCGAAATACCCGGTAGAACTTTCCGGCATAAGGATCGGTGTCTGTTTCATCCTTTTTGGGCTCCGGCAGCATGTCGATGCACTGCAAGGGGGTGATGGTCATGGATATGAGCCAGCTCGTCATCAGCGAGATACCCACTACCGTAAACAGCGTGCGACAGTATTCACCGGCACCTTCGAGGGAGGCAAAAATTGGATAAAATGCCATGACCGCAATAACGGTAGCTCCCAACAGCGGCATTGACGGCTGGGACGCAGCTTCAATGGCCGCTTTTTTGGGGTCCATCCCTTTTGCCATGCGAACGACAATTCCGTCCGCCACCACAATGGAGTTGTCCACCATCATTCCCAGGGCGATCACCAGAGCGCCCAGGGACATGCGCTGCAGGGGAATACCGAAAACCGCCATTAGAATAAAGCTGCCCAGAATAGTCAGAATCAGCGACGACCCGATAATCACACCCATTCGCCACCCCATGGCAACAGTCAACACGATCAATACAATGGCAACGGCTTCGCCGAAATTGATCAAAAAACCTTTCACGGCCTGGTCCACGATGTTCGACTGCCAGTGAAACCGATGAACTTCAATGCCGATTGGAAGCATCGGTAGGATTTCATCAAGGCGCTTGTCGATGCCTTGACCGACTTTGACAACGTTGACCCCGGAGACATTGGTAATGGAAATGCCGATGGCAGGTTTGCTGTTGTAACGCATCAGGGTCGACGGCGGTTCAAGATACCCGCGTTCCACGGTTGCGATATCCCGGATTCGAATCAGTTCGGTCGTGCGTTTATAAGAAACCGGTTTGTCCGTTGCTCCCGCCAGGTTGGAAAGCTCGTCTCCAAGGGAGGCTCGGATATGCAAATTGGCGATATCCTCGGGAGATTTAAATTCACCTGTAGGCGCAATTCGAAACCGTTTCCTCTGTAAATCCACACCGCCGGCGTCCACCACCATGTTTTGCTGCTCCAGGGTAGTGCGGACGCTGGCATCGCTAAGGCCCATTTCGGCAAGCTGGGACTGGGAAACGTTTACATAGATCGCCTTACTTTGAACACCCCAGAGATCCACTCGGGCAACGTCTTTTACCAGGCTGAGCTCTCTCTTGACCTCCTTAGCGTATTCTTCCAGTTCAGCATACGAAAACCCGTCGCCCACCACGGCCAACTGAAATCCAAATACATCCCCGAAATCATCAGTGACCTCCGGTCTGCCCGCCCCCGGAGGAAGCATGTGTTCAATGTTTCGAATCTTGCGGCGCAGTTCATCCCAGACCTGAGGCAACTGATCGGACCAGTATTGCGCTTTTAATTCGACTGAAATCAGTGACATACCTTCGCGGGAAAAGGACTCGAGATATTTAACCTGGGGCATTTCCTGGATGGCGAGTTCAATGCGATCGGTGACTTCAAGCTCGACCTCTTCCGGGCTTGCACCAGGATAGGTGGTGGTAATCACCCCTGTTTTTACCGTGAATTCAGGATCCTCTAATTGACCGAGGCTGAAGAAGGCACCGATACCGCCTACCACCAAAAGGAAAATGACAAAATAGGTGACCGTCCGCTTTTCGATGGCAATCGCAGCAAGGCTCATTTTGCCACCTCCTCTGTTGAAGCAGACAGGATGCGCACCTCTTGGCCTTCTTTCAGATAATGAACACCCGCCGTAGCAATCCACTCTCCGGGTTCGATTCCTTCCCGGACTGTAATACCCGAATCCAGAAGATCACCGGTTTTGACTTCTCGTTTGCTTACTTTTTTGGACGTTTCATCAATGATCCACACGTAGGTCTTGTTTTCATCCGGTGAAAAAACCGCGGTTTCCGGTATAACCATCTGTGACTGGCCTTGCATTCCCGATGGAGGGGCAGTGCTCGCTGCGTTTCCGGCCATGCCCGGCAGGATCTTGATGTCTTCGGGTTGATCCATAATCAGCGTGACCGGGTAGGTGCGGGTGGTCTTGGATGCTTCTTTGCCGATTTCCTTGATTTGGGCTTCTATTTCACGACCCGGGAACGGATCAAAACGAACCCTAAATACTTTACCGGCCTCTTTAAGATAATCCGCATGTGATATCAACACTTCAGGAATATTCGCGATCATTTCGATCTGGGAATTATCGATCAGCCGGACAATCGGTTGCTTGGCTTTGACATCCTCGTAGTTTTCGACATATGTAGCGGTGACAATGCCGTCAAACGGCGCTTTCAAAAAGGTATAGCCCAACCGATCTCGGTCTGAATCCACGGCAGCTTGAAGACTACGAATTTCTGCCCGATTGCTTGCCGCCTTTTGCCGATTGCTGTCAACCAGTGCTTGACTGACAGCTCCCGCGTCCTGCTTCTGTATCCGAACCACACGTTCGTAATCAGCCTCGGCCCGTTTTAGCGATGCTTTGGCTCGTTCCAACTGTCCTTGAGCACTCCGCAGATCGACTTTGTAGTCTCGCGGATCGATCCTGGCAAGCTCCTGGCCCTTTCGGACAGTATCACCGACATTGACAGGCAGTGTAACCAATGGCCCTGCCACCCGAAAGGACAAATCAACTTCCTGAGTCGCCTTGGCCTGTCCCGGAAACCAGAGTTTTGCAAATTCGGAAGGATCACCGATCTGCATGGCCCGCACAGGCCGGATTATTTCTTTTTGCGGGATTTCGTCCTTACATCCCAGCAAAGCAAATAATGCAAAGAACAGCAAAAAACACTTGATTAAAACTTTCATAGCATGCCTCGACTCGCTGTAAAGGTTAATGGTATTTTTTCAATCAGGAAACTCGAAAAACCAACTATACATTTTTGGGTTCGCATATGGATCATTTCTCTTAGCACGCTACTAACGGCGGCCACCTCCACCCCGGCCGCCCCCACCTCGGCTTCTGCCGCTGCTTCGGCTGCTGTGGGAACGTCCCTGTGCCTGGTTGTAGCTGCGGGCTCGCTGCTCACCTTGTTGACGAGCCTGGTAGCTACGGTCGAGCTGCTGATTCTGCCGTTGCTGAGACTTTTGCACTTGGGTTTGGGTTGGCTTGGTCTTTTGTTGTTGGGTCTTGGCTGGCTGGTCCTTCTCTGATTTCCAGCCGTCTTTGGCCCGTTTCTCCCAGCCTTTATCGGTCTTGCGATGGACATCACCATTACGATCCGCATAGACATTGTTGGCCCGATGACTCATCCCACTGGCTTTGGCACGCTTGCCGGCAGTGGCGGGGGACTTTGTTGTCCTGGCCTTGTTGCGCTGGCTTCGATACAGGTTTTGCTGTGCAGCATTGTGACGACCAGCACGGTAGCCGGCATTGCGTCCGTGCCGGTATCCATGACGATACCCGCGCCGATAGCCCCGGTAACGCCCCGGACCCCACCACCCGCCGCGATACCATCCGCCACCGCCGATGGTGAATCGAAACGGACCCCATCCATAGCTGAAGCCGAAGCGCCAGCCGGTCCAGGGATTATAGCGCACGTGAAAGCCCCATGTTGCCGGGCGCGGATAATAATAGCTTCCATACCAGCCGGGATACCAGTAACCCGTACCATAAACAATTGTGGTGTTGTAAACGTATGTATTGGTATAACCCGGTGTATAGCCAACGTAAACTACATCGTCCGTGACGTGATAAATTCGCACAAATGTCACATGATAAATCGGAGATTCCGGCGGAATGGTATAGATCTCATCCGGAACAGAGGTGGCAACTTGCCAGGGCCCGGTCGCCTTACCAGCGATAAACCAGACAGCCTCATCGCACGCGTAATACTTGTTGTTAGCGTAAATCACCGGTGTGGCCGTGTTGACGGCATACGTCATCTCGGTGCCTTTGATATTCTCGAACTTGGGATCACCATCATACTCTACCGTCAACTTGGCTTTCTTGCGATCAACAGCCGCGGTCTGGGGTATTTGCGTATCCAGAACAGCTTCTTTAGCAACATCTGTGTCCGGCACCGAATACAATACGGTGCCCATTTCGGCGTCTTCCGGAATCTTTGCGAAATCGGACGGCAGTTTCTCGCCGGGCACATATTGCCACGGCCCTTCCATTTTCGAACTGGTATACCACCGCCCTGACAGCAGGATAAAGTATTGCTGGTTTTTTATGTGGAACAGGACGTCACTGTCGGTGTTGCTCATGTAGAGCAACAAATCAGTCCCGGAAATGGGTGTATACTCCGGTTCGCCTTTGCTGGAGATGAGCTCGGCCGGCTCGGTCACCACAATCACTTTGGGCGGTGGGCCCGGCTCTTTCTCGTGCTCCGTCGCTTCCTTCTCTCCCGTGTCGGGCTCGGCCTTTGGAGCTCGTTCGGAAACTTCTTTAGGAACTTTTTTGCTAACCGCCCAGTCACCTTTGATGTCGATAGCGGTATACCAGGTATCTTTATCCGCATACAGATAGTACGTCTTCTCGGAGGGCACCAACAGGATCGTAAACGGGGTATTGATCACCCGCATAAGTTCAGATCCTTCTTCTTTTTTAAGCTTCGGCTCACCGTCGAGGGTAATCAGAACGGCCGGTTCCGCTACAAACAGTATCTTGGGCGGTTTAGTATTGATTTTTTGCGCGGCTTCGGATCGCTGTTCGGCCAGGTCCAGGGTGGTGAGAAGGCGGTCCATGGAAATGGGAAGTTGCCATTTGGGGATCTCTTTTTCCAGCAATGCCTTAAGTTTTTTACTTTTCTGCTCATCCTGCTCGGGAAATCTTACCTGGGTGACCGTAACATCTGCAATTATGGCGGTGCGTTCCGCGCGGTCTGTTTCCAGGCGCGCTTCGAACCATACAACGCCAAAGACGGGTTCGGTCGATTCTTTGAGTTCCACTGCAACCGCGGCACGTCCTTTTAGCTGATTGCCGTCCAGTTTTTCCGGCTGAGGCTGATAGATCACAACGGTGCCTTGAGGGGTGTCAATCTCTCGCGGCCAATCACCGCTTGAATCCTCCTGTGCCCAGCCCAACGATGCCGCCAGAAGGCAGACCCACAGGAGTGAGACCACCCAACCGATGCTTTGTTTCCCTTTTTTGCTGTGCAACATATTATTTTTCCTTTTTATAGTGTAAAAAAGTGAAGCGGATAAGATGAGAAAAGAAAAGAAGAATTTGTTCAAAAATAAATTGTGGTAGAATATGTTATCATCTTTCTCCAGAACGGCTTAAGTACTTTCCCACCAGCATGGCAACGAGAATCGTCAAATAAAGCTGTCCGGCGATGGCAATAATAATGGTTAAGGACTTGGCAAAAGCTGAAACCGGTGTAATATCACCATATCCTAAGGTGGTCAGCGTAACAAAACTAAAATATAGATAATCGTGAAACCCTGCGGCAGCATCACTTGCAAAGTTGATGGCTCCGGTATCTATGTGGAAAAAAAATCGTTGTGTGATTCCCGTCATTACCAAAAGCACTGCTCCCAATACGCCGATAAGCAAATAACCGTTAATGGAATTGATGATAATGGTCAACGTCACCTGTTTACTTCTGGCAATATGCCGAATCATGAACACGGCAATAAACATGTTGAAACAAAAAAATGATAGGAAAGAGAAAAGTTTTAAAAGGTCGTAGCCGAAGACAAATTCAAGCCAGAACAGTATTATGGTAATGGCTCCGGAAACGATTAATATATTACGGGTTTTTTTTGGAAAATTGAGTGAATACGTACCAAAGAGAATGATGGCCGTGAAAATGATGTCTCTCATGAGTAATCGTTGCATCGATAAAATGGGATAGAAAAAAATAATGAGGAGTAAGCAAATCAGAAGAATGATATTGTTTCTGGTTAATTGTTTTTGTGTCATAACATCATTGCTTTAACGAACAGAGAAAGAGACCAAAGCTTCTATGGTTGTTTCTTTGGTGTTTCCGGCTGATTTTGTGTCTGTTCCATTTCCGCTTTTGTAAGCCATCCCCCGCCCAGGGCTTTATATAATCTTACATAGGCATTATAGAATTGTTGTTTTAGTTCGGAAAGCTCCAACCCGACGTCAAACAGTGTTCGTTCCATCTCCAAAACTTCAAGATAGCTGGTTACGCCTTTGTCATATCTCATTTTTGACAAGGCGGCAGCATTTTCCGCTGCCTTTAATTTTCTCTCCACCGCAGAGATCTGAATTTTGTAGGTTTGAATTTCATTCAAAGCGTCAGAGACCTCTCGAAAAGCAAACAGCACCCTGTTTTCGTATCGATACAGTGCCTGCTTGGTCCGTTCTTTCTCGATTTCAACCCGCGAGAGGCTCTTTTTAAAATCAAAAAGAGGCCCCAACAGGCTACCCCCCACCGACCAGATGCCTCCATCGTAGGAGATGGATGTCAATTCGGAGCTGGCTACCCCGAAAAGACCTGTCAGGGTGATGGACGGAAACCTCAGCGCTTCAGCAACACCGATTCTTGCTGTTTGGGCTTGGAGCAAATACATCGCTTCAGCAATATCCGGCCTGCGCTCGAGAATATCCGAAGGTAATCCGCTGGGTATATCGGGAGGTACAACTTGTTGGTTCAGACCATTCCCTGTTTTGATTTCTCCAGGGAATTTTCCCATCAAAATACTCAGCGCGTTTTCGGTATTGGCAATTAATCGCTTAAATAAAGGAATGGCCCCGGCGGCAATTTCTTTTTGAATTTGCGCCTGGTTCAAGTCAATTTCTGGAATTATGCCTTTGTCAAAACGCTTTTGAATAATATCAAGACCGTGAAGCCGTGAAGCAAGGGTCTGTTCGGATATTTCCAATCTCTGATAATAATCCAACAACAAGAAATAAGTGCTCACAACTTCGGAGATCAAACTGATTTGAACGGTTCTTAGAGAATACTCAGAAGCCATCAATTCAGATATCGCGGCTTCGGTGGATCTGCGGTATTTACCCCAGAAATCAATCTCCCAGCTCAATACCGGAGCGATAAAGGCGGATTTGTCTGTTGTTGACGATCGTGATATTCCAAAAAAAGTTCCTGCCTTTGCACCGGCTTCTAAATCCAATCGGGGATATTGATCCGCTTTGGTGAATCCAAGAGCCGCACGGGCTTCTTCGATACGGCTGGCAGCAATCATTGCGTCTTTATTGTCATTCAATGCCGTGACAACCAATGAATGAAGAACGGGATCATCAAACAATTCCCACCATTTCAAGTTAACCACTTCTTTGGATTCTGCATCGGAAAATCTAAAATTATTCGGTGTTTCCACAACAGGTTCTTTAAAATCAGGACCCATTGCACAACCTGTAAAAGATACAATCATCATCAGTGTAACGATTCGAGCCAATTTTTTCATTTCAATAACCATCATGATTCTTTTGTATCTGGTCCCAATTGAAGATCTCGTTTCTGCTCATATTTGGCAATCTTGCCGATGAATACGAACAGCATGGGATAAAAGAAAACCCCTAACAGTGTCGCGATCGACATACCACCCAACAATGCCATACCCATAACGACCCTTGCCTCGGCTCCGGCACCGGAAGCGACAACCAGCGGAAAAACCCCTAATATAAAAGAAAAGGCCGTCATCAATATGGGTCTGAATCGCATCTCAGCGGCTTTTACGGCCGCATCGAACAAAGAAAGGCCTTTGTCAAATTCCAGCTTGGCAAACTCAACGATCAGAATGGCATTTTTTGCCGCCATGGCGATGAGCATCACCAGTGCGATCTGTGCAAAAACATTGAGCTCATAGCTTTGGCTGAACTGTCGGGAAATAAATAATGCCATGAATGCACCAAAGATTGCAAAGGGTGTCCCCAGCAGGATACTAAAGGGCAAGGACCAGCTTTCATATTGGGCGGCAAGGATAAGAAATACGAACAACAATGAAAACGCGAAAACAATGGAACCCGTTCCGGAAGCCTTCTTTTCCTGGAACGACATGTTGCTCCACGCAAAGCCCATATCCCCCGGAAGAACTTCTGCGGCCAATTCTTCAAGGGCATCAAGGGCCTGGACCGACGTATATCCTTGGGCCGGCGCCCCACTGAGCTCTATGGCTCTGTACAAATTAAATCGATTGGTATAATCCGGCCCGACGATTTCTTTGATATCGACAAATGCCGCTAAAGGAACGCTTTTGTTCTCTTTATTTTTAACAAAAAAAAGGTTTATCTGTTTCTCATTTTGCCTATACTTGGGTTCTGCCTGAATATAGGCTTTGTAAAGCCTTCCGAATCTGTTGAAATCATTTACATAGGAACCGCCCAGAAAGGCGCCGACGGTGGTATATATATCATTTAGAGAAATACCCGCTTTGAGGACTTTATCCTTGTCGATTTCCATGTATCGCTGGGGAACGGTTGATCGAAACGTTGTAAATATACCACCGATTTCAGGTCGTTTCATGGCAGCCTGAACAAAGCTTGCCGTGTGTTTGGCCAGATAATCCGGTGTATTTCCCCCTTTGTCCTGAATCATCAGTGTAAATCCGGAACCACTTCCCAATCCTGGGATTGCCGGCGGTCCAAAGGCAAACACCTGCGCTTCATTAATCGCCAAATGAAAATCAACGTTCAATAGTCTAACGATCTCCTTTGCGGTTTTCTCCCGCTCACCCCAATCCTTAAGAGATACAAAAATAAAACCGGCATTGGATGAATAGCTGTTTGCAAGCAGACTGAATCCGGTAATTGTGGTAATGTATTCCACTTCATTGTATTTTTTTATAATTTTTTCGACTTTTTTGGCAACCACGTCGGATCGCTGCATGGATGCGGCATCAGGCAATTGAATGTTTACCATAAGATACCCCATGTCCTCTTCGGGCATAAATCCGCCTGGAACTTTTTTCCCTATAAAACCCATGCCAATGGTCACGATAAGGATAAATATCAATCCCCTAACTATTTTGCCAGTCACAATACGGGTAAACCCCATATATGCCTCGGTGGACTTGTCAAAGGCGTTGTTAAAAAGACGAAAAAACATACCCAAGGGACCGCCATACGGTTTCTGCTTTCTAAGCAGCAGAGAGCACAGGGCGGGACTTAAGGTTAAAGCATTAATAGATGAGAAAACCACAGAAACGGCAACCGTAATGGCAAACTGTTGATACAATCTTCCCGTTATTCCTCCCATGACGGCCACCGGGATAAACACCGCCACCAAAACCAGTGTGGTTGCAATGACCGGAGCGGTGACTTCATTCATGGCATGAATGGTTGCCTCTTGTGGATTCATACCATTTTCAATATTAACCTGGACAGCCTCCACCACCACAATGGCATCGTCAACAACGATACCGATGGCCAGGACCAGGCCCAGAAGCGAGAGGACATTGACGGTAAAACCGATCATTGGAAATGCAATAAACGCACCGACCAGAGAAACGGGTATGGCGATAGTGGGAATTAAGGCTGCTCTCCAGTCCTGGATAAAGATGAAGACAACAAGAATCACCAGCGCCAGGGCGATAAAGAGTGTCTCGATGATTTCATCGATGCCTGCCGTAATGGCCAACGTGGTATCCAGCGATACGTCGTATCGGATACTCTCCGGAAAAGATTTGGATAGTTCCTCCATGGTCTTTCTGATCTGTTCGGCCAGTTCCACGGCATTGGAACCGGGCGCCTGATACAGGGCGATGATGGCGCCTGCTTTATCATTTAATCGGGTAAATGAATTGTAAGTCTCAATGCCCAGCTCGACTCGGGCGATGTCTTTGATCTTTACCTGAGACCCTCCCTCGGTGGTTCTGATGACAATTTCACTGAATTCTTTTTCAGATTGCAGGCGATCCGGCAATCTGACCGTGTAGGTAAATTCCGTCCCCGGAGGGGCAGGCTCTGCACCAAATTTACCTCCCGGTACAATGACACTTTGCTCTCGGATGGCATTCACAATCTCGGGCACCGTGATACCCAGGTGGGCCAATCGGTCGGGCTCTATCCATATGCGCATGGAATAATCACTGGCACCGAATACGTTCACGCGACCGATACCTTTTATACGGGCCAAAATATCTTTAATATTGATCAATGAATAGTTTCCAAGAAAATTCTGGTCATATCTGCCGTCTTCTGACGTGAGCGTTACCAGCATCAATATGTTCGGAAGGGATTTCTCTGTGGTAACCCCTAATCTTTTGACCTCCTCGGGGAGTTTGGCTGTTGCAGCCGCAACCCGGTTTTGGGTAAAAACAGTGTTCATGTCCGGATCGGTACCGATCTCAAAGGACACCTGAACGGTCATGGTGCCGTCATTTGCGTTGATGGATTTCATGTAGATCATATTGTCCACACCATTGATCTGCTGCTCCAGCGGCGTGGCCACCGACTGCTCCACACTGACGGCATTTGCCCCGGTATAGGTGGCCCGAACTTCCACCACCGGTGGTGTAATGTTGGGATACTGCTCCGTGGGAAGACCTCCCAAAAACACGACACCCACGATAACCATAAAAATGGCGATGACCATGGCCACAATTGGACGTCTTACAAAAAAATTACCCATATCTGATTACGTGCTTTCTTGGTCTGTTGATTCGATTTCTTTTAAAGTGGGTTTCACGACCGCCCCGTCCTTTGCTCTCTGTAATCCTTCGTACACGACGTGTTCACCGGGTTTTAACCCTTCGGTGATCAGCCAGAATTGGTTGATCTTCGGACCTACTTTTACGTTTCTTGTTTGAACCTTATCACCATCGCCAACGACATAGACACTGTATTGCCCCTGCAGTTCCACAACACATCTTTGCGGAATCAGAATGCCGTCTTTAACGATGGTAACAAGAGCTTTTACCTTGGCAAATTGCCCGGGGCGTAACAATTCCTGGGGGTTGGAAAACGAGGCTTGAACCAGTATGGCGCCGGTGGTGGGATCCACGTTTCGGTCAATAAACTCTGGTTTGCCTTTGTGATCGTACAAAGATCCGTCTGCCAGAATCAGTTCCAGGTTTTCTTTTCGGGCATTCTGAACAGCCGGTTCGACCTTCGACAATAAATGCCGGGCCAACTGAAGATATTGCGTTTCCGTAATAAAAAATTCCACGAGAATCGTGTCGATACGGGAAACTGTATTCAAAATAACCGGATTGGGACTTCGACCGACAAAATCCCCTACTTTGGCTGTTGTCTTTCCGATAATTCCGGAGATAGGTGAATAAATCTTGGTATAACCGAGTTGGATTCTACTGGCCCTGAGATTCGCCTCGGCAGCTTTCACCGATTCGATATACGCCTCATGTTGGGCGACGGCAGAATCCAAATCACTCTCACTGACCGCCTTCTCCTTTGCAAGCGGCTCGATTCTGTCCAAATCGCTTTTGGCTTTCGCCAACATTGTTTTTGCCCCTGCAACCCCGCTCATTTTTGCCGCAACATCGGCCTCAAACGGCTGACTCTCCAAAGTATAGAGTAGAGCGCCTTTTTCGACCCGCGAACCTTCCTCAAAATGAATACCTTCTAAAAAACCTTCCACCCTTGCCCGTATGGCGATATCTTTGAAACCGTATATCTGACCGACAAATTCCTGGTAGATGGGAACGTCTTTTGCTTGTGTAACGACAACGGTGACCTGGGGCGGTGGCGCCTGTGCTTGTTGTTCCTCTTTTTGACCACACGAAAAAAACAACAGAAATAAAATGCATAGTAACGTTAATTTTGTTTTCATTTTTTTCTCTTTGTCACGTTAATTAAATTATCCCCGCCATAAACAGCAGAATATTCTGCGGGATTTTAATAAAACAAGGAATTTTTTTAAAATGAATTGAAGAAATTGGTTGATATCATTCCCTTTTAAAAGGGGGATCAACAAAAGCTTTAACCTAAAGTGAGCGTTTCAATTTTTTGAAATGGTTAACTTAAGAATATTTTTAAGGAATTCCGCCATTCTGAATTTCAAAAATTTGAAACCCTACGGGATTTCCAATTTCACCACATCTACTGCGTCAGATGCCGTTCCGCATAGACGACTATAGCAAAACGACATCTTCCTTGTACCTGCGGCAAACTTGAAAATCGCTCAATTTAGGTTTAAATTATGAATGAAACCTACATAAACCGAAGCATGTGGATGCATCCGATTTTGTCAAGAATTAAAAAATAATGCCACAGGTCATCCGGGATGTCAACCGCCACGATATGTGAAACCTCACAATATTATAAACATTTTGGGGACAACGCATCCTTTGATGCCGCAGTCTGTAAATTGAAACATTATTGTATCATGAAGATGTCTCATGGAAATCTTACACTTTTGCATTTCCCTTTTAATAAAATTTTAAACACGCACAACTCACTAATATATCACATAAATATATTTAATTGAATATCTGATGCCATTGGCATAAATTTTGATCTATTAAATTAATGAAGTGTTGGATGAATCTCAAAAATGCTTCTTTGAATGATCAAACAACTCTTTACGAGACAATCAATTTTTACTTTGAAATTGAAAGGAAGGTTATCATGGAAAACGAAGTTCATATATGTAACAGCTGCGGAAAAGTCGCTGGAGATACCGGTCACCTGTGTGATCCTGTCGAAATGAAAGAAGCTTACGTATGTGAGCACTGTGGTCAGTCAAATGAAGACCCCAGGCATATCTGCAAGCCCAAATTGCAGCACATCAATTTCGTTTGCATATCCTGCGGTCGTGTGGCAGAGTTGCCTAAACAGTTATGTAACCCAAGGGATATTGTGCTCATGGCAATGGATGAACCGCCGACGAAAATCATTTAGTTTCCACCCAGAAATGGCCCTTTTCCGCAATCTCTGCGTCAATCTGCGGAATCACTTGTGCGGCGTACCACTTGTACGCCTCCGCGTAATTCCTTGATTTCCTTGATCTTGCGGAAAATTGCTAATTTCTGCATTGGAAACTTAATTTGTGCCCGATGTACATTTATGGATGTCACTATTTAGATTCGGGAAGATAATTGATGCCTTTAATTAACGGTAAAACGTGTCTTTGTTTAGAGATGCCGCTGAAAGAATACGGGGCATCTCTGGATCTCCAGCGAAATATTGCCCTTGCCCGACAAACCGGTGTCATCGAAAATGATGTTGTTTTAATTTTAGAGCATCCTCCTGTTTTTACACTGGGTCGAAGGGCTGGTATAGAAAATCTGAAGGCATCAAGAGCTTTTCTGGAAAGAAAAAAGATTCCGATCATATCCGTTGAACGGGGGGGCGATATTACGTTCCATGGTCCGGGCCAATTGGTCGTTTATCCTATCATCGATCTGACCAAAGCCGGGCTGAATGTGATGGATTACGTGGCGAGTCTTGAAGAAATAATGCTTCGAACGGCTTCAGATTGGGGTATACCCGCAAAGAGGAATTCCGTAAACAGGGGGATCTGGATTGCAAACAAGAAACTTGGCAGCGTTGGCATCTCAGTCCAACGAGGCGTCACATTTCACGGCTTTGCACTAAACGTCAACTTATCACTGAAACCGTTTAAATGGATCCATCCATGTGGACTAACCGATGTTGGCGTCACATCCATGGCACAGGAGCTATCCCAAAAAATATCTATGAGTCAAGTGCGAGAGATCGTAATGCATCATTTTGAATCCGTTTTTAGATTTGACCTTGTCAGGGTTGATGATAACAAGCTGGATCATCTTGTAAGTTGCTGTGCCGCTGAAAACGTTTTTATGAAACGGTCGAGGTCATCATGACATCGCGTAGAGTGGCAGAAGGACAGTGGGGAAAACCATCCTGGCTTAAGCAGAGGTTGCCGGCTGGATTCATCTGCGAAGAGGTAAGTACTCTGTTAAACAAAGCAAAAGTTCATACCGTTTGCCAGGAAGCACAATGTCCCAACATATGGGAATGCTTTTCCCGTAAGACCGCAACTTTCATGATTATGGGTGATCACTGTACGCGCAACTGTAGGTTTTGTGCTGTTGCCCACGGCCCAAACCCTTTCCCGGACCCGGAGGAACCGGTCAGGATTGCCGGAATGGTTCAGAATTTGAATCTGGACTACGTTGTCATCACTTCGGTTACCCGGGACGATCTTCCCGACGGTGGGGCTTCCTTTTTTGTCCAAACAGCAAAAGAAATCCGTCGAAAGATTCCCCATGCACTTGTCGAGCTGTTAATTCCCGACTTTCAGGGAAATAAAGATGCGTTAAGAAGTATTACCGAAGTTCGACCGGATGTGTTAAATCATAACATAGAGACGGTTCCCCGTCTTTATACCATCGTCCGGCCGGAAGCAATCTATCAGCGTTCCCTTGATCTTTTAAGGCAGGCCGTCACTTTTGATTCCACTATTATTACAAAATCCGGTCTGATGCTCGGACTTGGAGAGCAACCCGAGGAGATTCTCAACACGCTAAAGGATCTTCTCGATGCGGGATGTCAATTGGTAACCATAGGCCAGTATCTACAACCCACCAAAGCCCATCTTCCCGTTGAACGCTATATTCCGCCGAAAGAATTCGATAACTGGCGTAAAATTGCTCTTGAGATGGGATTTGCCGAAGTGGCCGGCGGGCCGTTTGTCCGGAGTTCCTACCACGCCAAAAACCTCTACCAGGCTGTTAATTAATTTGCGCCTTCTTCTTCAGATCAAAGGAACAAAACCCCTTTGACTTTTTAATCTTTCCAAACAACCCGGGTTATAGCTGGATCCCGTCTTGACAACCTTTCGGTCATCCTTACTTTTAATTAAATACTCACGCTTCACACCCTTTATTTTCAGCTACTCCAATAAAGGGTATCAGGCCGAAAAAAAATTTGTTTCGGCCCGCTAAGTCAAAAACTTTTTAACCATATTCGGATAAGAAACTTGAGTAAATAGCTACAAGCCGCCTCAAAAATGCAGATTACGTTCAAAGACAAGGCGCGAGCCGATGAAAAAGCGGAGCATACATGGGAGTATGTGAGTATTTTGAAGAGGCTCGCAACGCCGTAATTGGGAGTTAGATGTATTTTTGAGATGGCTTGTACTACGGGAGGTAACATATTATGACACTTGAACATATAGATCTTAACATCGATTTGGATGATGAGGGATATCTGCGTAAATTTGAAGACTGGAACGAGAATGTAGCCTGTGCGTTGGCAGACAAAGAAGGGGTTTCCCAAGAATGTCCTTTGACCCAGGAAAGAATGGAGATCCTTAAATTCATGAGGGACTATTACAATAAATTTGAGGCATTTCCCATACTCCGTGCCGTGTGTAAGAATGTCAAGCAAACAAAAGATTGCACTTATCAGCAATTCCCTGACCCGGTTATCGCATGGAGAATCGCCGGACTGCCAAAGCCCACTCCAGAGGTACTTGCGAAAATCAAGCACGACGTTTGAAGAAGCACTCCGCCCAAGGAGCTATAGTCTTATTTTAAGCGACGTCAAAAAAGTATAGCAAACCGGGAAAATTTTTTAAGGTGAAACCATAATTCGGATACGAGACTTGAATTAAAACATGCTTTTTTCAGAGGGGCGCCGCTCGGGGATATATTCATGAGGGATTTTATTCTGGTTCCACTCTGTTGAAACATAAAGGTTGCAGTAGCAGCTCCCGTATTCTTCAACATCCGGTTTCCGGTAAACGCATGGGCAGATAATGTCCCTGTCTTTTTCTTTATTACCGGAAGCCAGTCTGCAAGGACAGGCCATATAGCCATACCTCTCTTTATTAGTAATCAGCGCCTCCAGCAGTTCAAATACTCGTTTTTTATCAATGTTAAAATAGTATCCCTTTGGCTCCTGATTTTTTTTTAACATTTCATAAAGTTTTTCGACTTCCATTACAAACCCAGCGCCTCCTTGATTTTTTCTTCTTTAAACCCTACAATAACCGTATCTCCAATGATGATGGTCGGAAAAGAGCATTTCGGGTTGAATTTCCTAACGTCTTCCAATATGGCCTGACGTTCATCTCCTTTTAAAAGATCAACATCGACAAATTCATACAAAACGGTGCAGTCACTTAATAATTTCTTGGTCGATTTACAGTGACTACAAGTGCTCAAAGAATACACTTTAATCGGTATTTCAGACATGCGAATTTCCTTTTATGTGGATTTGGCTACAATTTTTCTTGGCATCACTGCCATTGGATTATAGAATCTTGCCGTCTTTGGTTAAAGTCGTTTAAAATTAAAAGAAGGTATCTACTCATAAAGATTTTTGCAAGTTTGTACTGTTAATAAAGGCCCGTATCCTAACTTCTGGTATTCTTTATCTCATATTCAGTGAAATTTTACAACAATTTCTTCAAAGGTTTTTCGCCATTTGGGTTGAACCGGCTGAACACCTTTTTTGTCAATTTAGCAAGCTCTTGACGGTTTCGGGGTCCGTCACCGGCGGCTTGCATGTTTTATCTGTACAAACATAAGCCGTTGTTTTGTCGTCGATTTTTTTAACCGATGCGATAAATGGAAGATATTGTGCCAGCCTTTTTTGGGTGGTGTCATTATCCACCAACATCACAATTTTCCCGGGATAATACACAGAATTTACGGTTTTCAGCATGGATCGCGTTTCCGCAGTGTTCCGTTCTCCGGCAATAATCACTTCAACCGGTTGGGTCAGTGATGTGATCAGAGCAACCAGAAGTTCCGGTGCCGAATCCGGCTGAGAATGAATTCTTGCCAAAATACTTCCAAAAGTTTGCTCCACTATGGCTGAATATCCCTTTGAATCGGCAAACCTTGCAAGGCGCAATCCATTCGACACCGCCACCGATCCGGCTGAAGGTATTACACTGTCCGTATCCTCCTTGATCCGCAGATCGATCTTTTTATCATGCCCCTTTCGGGTCATAAAAAACCCACCGTTTTCCGCATCGTAAAACAGCTTTATCTGCTCGTCCATCAGTTCTAGTGCCCATTCGATCCAGCCTGGATCAAAATCGGCTTCATAAAGGTCTATTAAGCCCTGGATCAGAAAAGCATAGTCATCGGCCATACCGACGACTTTTCTTTCACCCTGACGCCACCTTTTAAACAATGTGCTGGTCTTGTCATCATAAAGGTTTTTTCTCAAAAATATCGCCGCATTTCTTGCTGCTTCAAGGTGTCTTTTTTCTCCCAGCACCTGGTAAGATCTGGAAAGAGCGGATATCATCAGTCCGTTCCACGAGGTCAAAACTTTGTCGTCAAGATGCGGCCGAGATCTTTTTGAGCGTACTGCCAAAAGTTTTAATTTTGACTGAATGAGGGAAGTTTCGATGTCTTCTTTCGACATATCGAACTTTTTGGCAACTTCATCAATGGAATGCGCATTGAATAGAATATTTTTCCCTCTAAATTCATTAAAAGGATCCATCTCGGCATTCCCCTCGAGTTTTACGCCATAGCGATATGAAAATATTTCTCCTGGAACGTCACCCAATAGATCTTTAATCTCTTTTTGTTCCCACACATAGAATGCGCCTTCAGTTTTCTTATTGTTTGTATCCTCTAAATTCTTTCCGGAAGGAAGACTGTCTGCATCTTCCGCCGAATAAAAACCGCCGTCAAGGTGGGTCATATCCCGGAGAACATAATCCGCCGTTTCCCTGGCAATTTTCTCAAAAAACTTGTCACCGGTAATCAAAAAAGCATCCAGATAATTTTTTAACAGTTGGGCATTGTCATACAGCATTTTCTCAAAGTGGGGGACATGCCATTTGGCGTCCGTGGAATAGCGATGAAACCCGCCGCCCAATTGATCATAAATGCCTCCGTTTGCCATGGCACGCAGCGTCGCATTGCCCATCAAAAGGGCAGTTTTGTCTTTTTTGCCACCATTTTGAGCATAAAAATGATAGGTAAATAAAAAATTCTGAATGGATGGAGACGGAAACTTGGGTGCCGGGCTGAACCCTCCCAAGTGATTATCGAATCTTGAAGAAAAGGCATCCAGGGCTTTATCTATCACATCTGTATTTATGGTGCTGTCTTTTGACGTCCATGATAATGCATTGGAAATACCATTTTGAAGATTCGAACTGAAAGATTGAAGCTTGTCCCGCTGGGAAGGATCCTTCCAGGCGTTGGCGATGAGTCTTAGAATATCAGGCCATGCCAGACTACCCTGCCTTGGCATTGGAGGAAAATAAGTGCCGCCAAAAAACGGCTTGAGATCCGGTGTTAAAAATACATTCAAAGGCCATCCTCCAGAACCGGTTATGGCGGTTACAGCGGTCATGTAAATTTTATCAAGGTCCGGCCGCTCTTCTCTATCCAGTTTAATACAGACAAAGTGGGCATTCATCAGCTCAGCAATGTCCGGATTCATAAACGATTCCTCTTCCATAACATGACACCAGTGGCAGGTGGAATAACCGATGGACAGAAGAATGGGTTTATCTTCTTTACGCGCTTTTTCCAGCGCTTCGTCTCCCCAGGGATACCAGTCCACAGGATTGTATGCATGTTGAAGAAGATATGGACTTTTTTCATGGATGAGGCGGTTTGGTTTCGATTGATGTTCAGCCATTGTTTTATCCTTATTTTTACCGGCAATTGCAGGAATGCTGAAACTTATAAAAATAACCACTATAATAAAATTGGGCATCGATTTAAATATCATAATAACAGGCCCTTAAAACCATTACAAATTAATCTGCTCAAGTTCCACTCCCGAATTATAGTTTTACTTTAAAAGCTTTTCCAGCCTGCTTTCTTTTATTGGCGTTGCCAAAGATCTTTAGCTCAAAACATGAGAAAGTGCCTTTGAGTAACTTAACGCTTTAATAGATAATAAGATGTATTTTCAACTTGACAAGGAACAATGTGGTATCTTGCTATTAATAGAAATGGTTATCAACAATAATAATTGATAAAAATGACCTCCTTGCTCTCCAAGCCGGCTATTCCAGATCGCCCTTGCCAAGGCTGGATTGACCACTCCTGAAGCGGCTATTCTCGCTAGACCAGGGTTGCAGGAAGTCTGCGAAACGGTTGGGATGTCCCCGGGTTTGGGTTTCGAGGCCTGTATGGATAACAGTCACCTTTTCATTGCTGCTTCCGCCATGGTCAAAGAAGGTGGTCTAGGACACAGCATCGCTCAACTGCCGCTGGTCGGCGCAGCACCCGAGTGGATGAGCGAAAAAGCCATCTGCATCGGTCAGTATTTCGTTGCATCGGGTGTGTTTACCGTTTTCGGCGTAGCCTTCTCTATGATTGAAGAGACCAAGTCTCATAAGCTGTTGTTTGAGGGACTGGAAGAACAAGGCCTTGGGAAATGGGGTTTTACAGCCGATCCGTATGAGATAGCAAGCATGATGATTGGGCACATCGATAAAAAAAGAAAAGAGCTCGGCTTCCACAAGGCCAGGGAAAGAGTCCTGATGGATATGGCGGATCGCCGGGAAATGGAGGCGAAATACTAGCAGCCCCCAACCCGATGAAACATCTGAATATCATTAGAACCTATCTCAAAAAAATCTAAGTGCCCATGGCGGTGTTGCGAAACGGTTCAAAATGCTCACATACTACGTGTATGCTCCGCTTTTTTACCGTTTCGCGCCTTGCCCTGAACCCTAATCTTTTTTTTGAGATAGGTTCTAATTAAAAAAAGCTCTTTTGGGAGCCTTTCTTAATTATAATTTATCTTCGGGCAACATCAGGGTGGTCGGCCAAAAACCGGTATAGTGTGGCCCGGCCAACACCCAAAATTCTTGCAGCCTTTGCCTTGTTACCACCGGTTTTTATTAGTGCGGTTTTTACGTTTTCCATATTTAGCTTTCTCGAAGCTCCGCGAGAAGGGCCAAGGATACTCTGATTTTTGAGTTCCATTGGAAGATTTTTGGGAAAAATCGTATCACCACTGCAATTCACAATGGCGAACTGTATGGAGTTTTGCAACTCCCGCACATTACCCGGCCAGTGATACCCCATCATTACGGAAACCGCTTTCTTGGAAATTTTCGGCGGCATATTTTTATGCATCTCTTCTGCTTCCTTTAAAAAATGATCCACAAGTAGCGGGATGTCGTTTCTCCGCTCACGAAGTGGTGGAAGATGGATAGGAATAACATTGAGCCTGTAAAATAAATCTTTGCGGAATTTTTTTTGCTGAACTTCCTTTTTGAGATCCTTGTTGGTGGCACTGATCACCCTGACATTCACATGAGCCGTATTTTCTCCCCCGACTTTTTCAAACATACCATCTTGTAAAAAGCGTAAAAGCTTTACCTGCAAATGTCTCGAAAGTTCAGCGATTTCGTCAAGGAAAATTGTGCCTTTGTCAGCCAGTTCAAAACGTCCTTTTTTGTCCCGAAGGGCACCTGAAAAGGCACCTTTGACATGACCGAAAAGTTCGCTTTCAATGAGGCTTTCCGGAAGCGCTCCGCAGTTAATCGGAACAAAGGGTGCTCCGCTTCTGTGACTTTCATTATGAATGGCACTGGCAACCAGTTCCTTTCCGGTACCGGTTTCACCCGATATATGTACCGGATAATCGTAACCGGCAACATCCTGGATTTGCCGGAAAACCGTCATCATTTTGCTGTCTTTGGCGATAATGCCTGAAAAGCTGGTCAGTTCATGGGCCTTCATAGAAAGGTTTAAAATTTCGGTAACATCTACTATTGAAGCAAGTACACCGAAGTTCCGACCGTTTTTATCTCTTATATTCGTAACAGACATTTCAACGCGTCGGGATTCACCGGTTTTTGTTACAATATTGTTTAAATACTCCCTTTTGTCTTCAAAAGCAGGTTTTTCGCCGGAAAAAGAACATTGTCCTCCGCAAAAAGGCTCTCCAAAAACTTCATGGCAATCTTTGCCCAGAACTTCTGTCCTATTGTAACCGGTTATTCTTTCGGCTTCCTTATTGAAATAAAAAATATGACGGTTCAAATCATGGGCGATGATACCGATCTTGAGGTTGTCAAGAACGCGCTCCAAATTTTTTTTGTCAGCAAGAATTTTTGATATCATGGCTTCGGACATAATGGGTATATATAAGATATCAGTACTTTTTTGTCAAAGATTATCTATATTCATATCGTCTCTGATCCCAAACCGGGTCAGTACAAAGTCATATTTTACTGGATCATCAGGAATAATTCGTCTAAAACCGGTTGTTATCTCAAGGGCGGTGCGCATGTTCGCCTGTTGCTTTGTGGTAAAACCCAACTTCAAACTTATCTTGTGCATGTGAGTATCCAGCGGAATGATGAGTTTTGACACAGGCACACCATACCATCCTCCTGGATCGACACGGTCCTTTCGGACCATCCATCTTAAAAAAAGATTCATCCGCTTGCAGGCACTTCCTTTTTCGGGTAAAGCAATAAGGTGTCCGGGGTTACTGTTCCCGACTGTAAGCGCCGTTGCAAAAAAAATCAGGGCAGGAATGACGGTCCTGTTATCATCAGATATCGCACGAACAAAACAGTCGTTTAATGAGCCATATTGGTCGATGACGTTTTTTGCACCCTGAAGTAATGCCGCAAGATGATCTCCATTGGCAAACCTGTGTTTAAATCCCTTAAAAACTTCACACATGGATGAATGCGTCGATTCCTTAAGAAACAGATAAGGAGAGGGTGTCATCATGTCAAGGACACATGAAACGCTTTTCAATATTTGTTTCACCCTGCCGTAAGCCAGGGAAGATGCAATCAATCCGACAATCTCCCGGTCTTTAATATCCCTGTATAAATAAAGAAATTCAATCGGATCCGGATGAATATATTTTGCTTGATTATATCTTTGATATAAATTTTCCAGTTTGCATTTAATGTTTTTTTGGGGCATTTTTATTCAGGCTTGTCAAACACGGGTTTTTTCATATATATATACTCGGGTTGAGTGGTTCAACGTTCAACGTTCCAGGTTGAAAGACTCTAACTGGCTCAAATCAAAAAGATTTCGCCGCATAGCGGTGATAAGAATGTTTCACCCGATGGGTGAAAGAGGCTAATCGGCACATTATATAACAAAGTGAGAGCTGACAAGTAATCACAGCCTTTGAACCCTAAACCTTGAACCTTGAACCGATCACTTTATATTATGGAATTCTGATGAAAAACGAAACAAATAACATACATTCCCTCTTTTTTGAAGAAAAAGAAGTCATACTTGTGGGCACAGCGCACGTTTCCAAAGAGAGTGTTCAACTGGTCAGCGATATCATCGAGACGGAAAAACCGGACACGGTCTGCGTCGAACTGTGTGAAGCCAGGTATCAGTCTATTCGCCAGAAAGACAAATGGCTGGATACAGACATCATCAAAGTTATCAAAGAGAAAAAATCCTTTTTACTGTTGTCCAATCTCCTTCTGGCATCTTTCCAAAAACGGATCGCCGATAAATTTGATATTGTGCCTGGGGCTGAAATGATTAAAGCCATCGATGCCGGTGAAGCCGTCGGTGCAGATATACATCTAGCCGACAGAAACATTCGCATCACTCTGGCGAAAACCTGGCGTGCCATGGGATTGTGGGGCAAAATCAAGCTGCTGTTTCAACTGCTTTTGTCCATGGGTGAAATTGGAGACATAAGTGAGGAAGACATTGAAAAAATGAAACAAGAAGATGTACTTGAATCACTCCTTGCCGATGTAGGAAAGTCACTTCCTGTTTTAAAGGATATCCTCATCGACGAAAGGGATCAATACCTGACCCATAAAATACGAACAGCGCCGGGGAAAAATATTGTTGCTGTTGTGGGTGCCGGTCATGTTCCTGGCATTAAAAAATACTGGGAAGCCAAGATCGACGTTGAACGCTTAGATCAGATCCCACCCAAAGGAAAACTATCCGGCATCTTAAAATGGATCATTCCTTTAGGTATACTTGTACTCTTTGTACTCGGTTTTTATCATGGCGGAACCCATGCAGGAAAAGATATGATCACATGGTGGGTGATGGCAAACGGTATTCTTGCAGGTCTTGGCGCGGTCATCGCTCTGGCTCATCCCTTTACAATTCTGTCTTCAATTCTGGCCGCTCCCCTGACCTCTTTAAACCCTATGATTGCAGCAGGCTGGGTTTCAGGACTTATAGAGGCCTTTTTACGGAAGCCTAAGGTCAGGGATTTTGAGAATTTGCCCAATGATATCCTCTCCATAAAAGGTTTCTGGAAAAATAAAATCACACGTATTCTTCTGGTGGTGGTTTTTACAAACCTGGGCAGCTCAATTGGCACCTTTGTTGCCATCCCATTAATGGTAAAAGTATTGTAACTATGGAGATGTCTGCAATGAATCAAGATATTCGTATCGGCGCACTGATATCCGGTGGCGGAACAAACCTCCAGGCCATCATGGACACCTGTGAATCCGGGCAGATACGCGGCAGCGTTGTATTCATCGGAACGGACAATCCTGGTGCCGCCGGCCTTAAAAAAGGTGAAAGATTTAAAATTCCTTCTTTTGGCGTTGATTATGGCTCGATTATTCGACGATTTAAAAAATCGCCTGAAAAGGTAAAGCTTCCAGACGATTTTGATTTCAATGAAATCCTTTCAAAACAAACCCTCTACACGGTAGATGCCGATAAGGAAAAGATGAAAGCCTTTTTTACCACGCGGGCGATTGCCGAGGCAATGCTCCTTGACAAAATGAAGGATTATCCGTTTGACCTTCTGGTACTGGCTGGTTTTATGCGGAATCTGACGCCCTATTTTATCGACAGGGTAAATACGGTTCCCGGCCACCCTAAAATAATGAATATTCACCCCGCACTACTCCCGGCGTTTCCCGGTATTGACGGATATGGAGATACGTTTCGTTATGGATGCAAAATCGGCGGATGTACGGTCCATTTTGTCGACTACGGCGAAGATTCGGGTCCCATTATCGGTCAAAGAGCTTATACGATATCAGAAGATGACACCATAGAATCTGTCAGGGAAAAAGGCTTGAAACTGGAATGGGCGCTTTATCCGGAATGTGTAAAACTGTTTGCCGAAGGCCGTGTTAAAACTGTCAGGATGTCATATGTTCTTAAAAGCGGAGAAAAAACACACAGGACTATAGTGAAGATTTTGCCCTCGCCGAAAGGCTAACAAATAGTATCTTACTTGAGTTTTGCACCCTTTATTTATAACAACGCCCTCATAGCGCAGTCGGCCGGGAATTTTTAAAATAAAACATGTCTTTGGCGCCTTAACGTATGACGTAAGAACACAAAGTGACGTCTATATTAAAATATTATGTAAATGTCTGTACGTTGCATCCTCTTTGCGCCTTGTCCGGATTCATGCTGCTTTTTTAAGTTTAACGATCGAATCTATATTATTTTACCTTAAAAAATTTTCCCAGCCGCCACTTTTTATCGGCGTTGCTTAAAAATTCAAGTTAAAAAGTGATGCTTTAGCCTTTTGAAATCGATTTGTTGTAAAAAGCTAAACTATTACAAAAAGAAGGGGACTATTTATGTCACATGGTGCTGATTCCGTGAAAAGTATAATTTTTGCTTTATGTGCCAATCTGGCCATCGCTGTTTCAAAACTTATCGCAACGGCTGTTACGGGTTCCGGTTCCATGATGGCTGAATCCATTCATTCATTGGCGGACAGCGGCAACCAGCTTCTTTTGCTGCTGGGTATCAAACACGCAAAGCGTCCGCCTTCACCGGATTACCCTTTGGGTTTCGGCAAGGCGGTTTATTTTTGGTCCTTTATCGTTGCTTTGATATTGTTCAGCATGGGAGGGGTGTTCTCTATTTACGAAGGATTCCACAAATGGCGTCACCCTGAACCTCTGACTTATCCCTATGTCGCCATAGGCGTGTTATTGTTTTCCATCATAGCAGAAAGTGTTTCCATGTGGGGCTGTTTACGGGAGGTAAACAAGGAACGACGGGGAAGAACTTTAAGACAATGGTTTAAAGAAACCCGTCAAAGCGATCTTTTGGTTGTCTTTGGGGAAGATCTTGCCGCTTTACTCGGTTTAGGCTTCGCATTGATTGCAATTATTCTCACCATTATCACAGGCAATCCAGCATATGATGCCATGGGGAGTATTTCTATCGGCGTTTTACTGGTCGTTATTGCGTTTCTCATCGGAATCGAAGTGCAAGCCCTGTTGATCGGCCAGAGTGTGGAACCGGAACAGCGGATTCGAATGCTCGAGTGTTTACAAAAACAAGAGGAAATCGATCGAGTTTTTAATCTACTGACGTTGCAATTGGGCAAGGATGTGATGGTGGCCGTAAAAGCCAAAATGGTAAAAATGGATTCTGCTGAGTCTCTTGTAAAGGCCATCAACCGTTGTGAAGTTGCCCTTAAGCAGGCATTCCCTCAGGTGCTGTGGTTGTTTTTTGAACCGGATTTAGAGGATTAATTTGAGGATCTCGGGATGTAGCCAAACAACAGAAATCCCTGAATGAAAAAACCGATAAGGGTCATGATTGCAGAAGACAGGAAAGCCATTTGATATGAAAAGACTTCCGATGCGCCATAAGCCATGAGTATATCTGTGATGGGTCCGGCAATGAAGGTTCCGGCGATACCCCAGCTGAGAAAATATGTAGCGTTAAATATACTGAAAAGTTTGGCGCGTTTTTTCGGTGGAATCAGAACTGATGCAAATGCATACGAAGATGCAAGAACCACGACTTCAGAACATCCTCTCAAAAAATTGCTGACGTAAATAAGCCCCAGATTGCCGGCAATCGCCAGTAAAAAAAGTGATCCCACCGCCAGAGCAGTTCCCAGAAGCAGTGAATTCCCATCCCCTATTTTCCTGCCTATCCAACCTGCAACAAGCCCGGTTATAATCATAGCAACCGATTGTGTATTGACAATATAGCTCAGCACCTTGCTGGAGATCGCAAAACCTGAATCAAGAACCAGGTACTGTGACTGAATAACGGCAATGGAATTTCTGCCGAAATTGATAAAAATCATAGCAATAATAAAAATCGTGAAAATTTTTCCAGCGGAGGCCGATGCGCCGATTTCCGGAATGGACGCATCCTCAATTTCACGCCGGATACCTCCCTCGGGCACCAACATCATGGGAACAACGGAAATAAACATGGCAGCGCCTGCAACAAAAAAGAGCGCACCTTCGTAAAAGCCCCATCCATTATACTTAAGGCCCAATCCATCATACAGCAACCCCCCGATCCATACACCGGCAATTCGACCGATACCGCCGACACTAGCCAGCCGACCCTGCACTGCATTTCGGTCCTCCTGGCGATAGATATCCGATATTAAAGCGCTCCATCCCACGTTAGACATCGACCAGAAAATTTCAACAATCGATAGACCTATAATAATCACATATCCTGCCAGGCTTGAATTTTCTGTCAGGGTGTGCCCATACCACACCAAAACCGTACCGAATCCCGCCAGTATTTCACCGGATATGATCAAGGTCCGCCTGAGTTGAAATTTATCCGAAACCGTGCCCCATACAAACGTCTGAAAAATAATATTCATCACCATGGGCAACGTGGCAAACAACGTCGTTTCAGTAACGCTTAAACCCAAAAAATGGCGCAAATAGATGGATAGATAGCTGTAAAACAATCCGCGCCGGAACATGGCAAGCATCTGAAATGAAGATATCCCGAAAAAAACACGATATGACTTTTGATGTTCCCGATTCAATTAATATTCTTCCTTGAATAAAATCGTGTTGCGATTTTATGAAAACCCCGTCACCTCTGTGCAGCGGGATTGCCGATATGCTACGACAAACTACTGGGTACTTCGGAATTTTTATCACAGCACTTTCGACTGAGGTAATGCACTTAAACCTTCTTTATAATGATTGTTAACCATACATTCGGCTTTATCTTTCATTGAATTTAAATTCGATTATATTATAACGTCAAACGTTCAAAATTATAATGTTTACACTATGCATTTCATTCTTCCTAAAGCAATAATTAGCAGTTCTTTTACGATTGATTTCTCCGTCCTCTTTTAACATAGAGTATCGTAGAAAGAGAAATCATGGTTGAAGCTTCATGTCGGTTTAAATATTTTTGACTGTGGTTAAGCATACAAGTGAAATTTTCCTTGCATGGAGATCGGCGCCAAAGGTATACCCTAAATAAAATCGTGTAACGATTTTATCCGCTTGAGGCGGATAAATGAAACTCTCACAAACAAGCTTGCGGGATCTTATACGGGAAAATTTATATTGAAAAGAAATAAACTCGACAGACTCAGTTTTTTTTTAGCCGCATCCAGCGGTTTTTTACTGACATTATCCTTTCCTAATTTTGACATGTCCTGGCTGGCCTGGTTCGCCTTCATTCCCTTGTTTGTTGCATTAAGAAATCTTTCCCTTAAAAACAGTTTTTATCTTGGTCTGTTTGCTGGCCTTGTCCACTATTTATCGCTGGTTTACTGGCTGGCACATACCATGTCAGCATATGGTCATCTTCCCTTTTACGTAAGTATACCAATCCTTTTGCTTTTATCATTCTATCTGGCGCTTTACATCGCGTTATTTTCAATGGCAGTCACCCGCCTGTGCTCAATCCCACTTTCTCTTTTATTTATACCACCATTGATATGGGTTTCTTTAGAATATATCCGTTCATTTCTTTTCACTGGTTTCCCGTGGGAACTCATGGGATATACACAGTTCAACATGCTGCATATCATACAAATTTCAGATTTATTCGGTGTATACGGAGTCTCTTTTTGTATTGTCTTAAGTAATGCAGTAGCTTTTCTGATTTATCTTTGCCTGATGGACAAAAACTGGCAAGGAAAAAGGGTTCAGACAAAACTGGCTGCCGGAGCGATGGCTGCTTTTGTTGTGATCCTCGGCGCTATATGGTTTTATGGGAAATGGAGAATAAATAATATCCATGAACTGGCTGGAATGTCTCCATCGTCTAACGTTACCATTGTTCAGGGTAATATTGACCAGGCAAAAAAATGGGACCCTGCTTTTCAAAAGTCGTCAACAATGAAATATATTCATCTTTCATCTCTTTCAAAAGACCTTCAACCGGATCTTGTCGTTTGGCCGGAAACGGCAACACCTTTTTACTTTATGCATGACATCGAACTATCTAAATTGGTCCTCACGGGAATTTATGAGATCGGAACGGACTTTTTAATCGGCAGCCCTGCTTTCACACTGAAAAACAAAAAGATTGAGTACTATAACAGCGCCTTTTTGGTCGACGCTGTCGGAAACGTCAACGGCAGGTATGACAAGACCCATCTTGTACCTTTTGGAGAATACGTTCCCATGAAAAAATGGCTCCCGTTTGTGAGTAAAATGGTGGAAGGTGTGGGAGATTTTGACACCGGTGAAAAAGGCCAAACCATTAGATGGCAAAAATCCAGTATCGGAATACTGATCTGTTATGAAATTATTTTTCCGGCCCTTTCCAGGGCCATGGTCCAAAACAATGCATCACTGCTGATCAATATCACCAATGATGCATGGTACGGAAGATCCAGCGCACCATATCAGCATTTTTCCATGTCTGTTTTCAGGGCCGTTGAAAACCGGAGATCCATTATCCGAGCTGCAAATACCGGAATCAGTGGATTTATAGCGCCTTCCGGCAGTGTCATTGAAACCACCCAAATTTTTAAAGATGCCGTGATTACCCAAAAAGTTCCCATACTTCAGGTTGAAACCCTATATTCAAGGTTTGGAGATGTGTTTGCAATGGCATGTTTAGGGTTGTCTTTGTTTTTTATTTTCCTTCGGCTACTCAAATTTCGCAAACCACCTTTTAAATATTAATTAAAAGGATTGTTGAAACATATAAAAAATCGTATTATAATTACTATTTAAAATCGGATCATTAAATCGTAACCATGATGTTAACAAAACATCTGCCAAAGGAGGCAACATATGACCATTGAAATTAAAGAAAATATAAAAGCGTTGTTCGTAAAATTACAAAAGATCAAGGACTATCTTTGACCTGCCCGAAAAGGAAAAACGGCTTAAGGAAATCGAAAAGCAGATTGCCGAAAAAAGCTTCTGGGAGAAGCCCGAGTCCGGTAAAACAATATTAAAAGAGCGAAAAGTGATTTCGAATGTCATCAGTAGGTTTAATGACCTTACCAGAAATCTGGAAGATAGCGAGGTACTGTTTGAGCTCGGTGTTGAGGAATCGGACACAGATACGATTGATGAAGCCTCACGTCAGATTAGACAGCTGGATAAAAGGATAAAAAAATTTTCCATCGATCTCACGCTGGATGGAGAAGACGATCCGAATAACTCTATCGTATCCATTAACGCGGGAGCAGGAGGAACCGAAGCTCAGGACTGGGCTGAAATGCTTTTTAGAATGTATATGCGATGGGTTGATCAAAGAGGATTTAAAATCAGTATTGTTGATTTTCAGCCTGGTGAAGAAGCAGGGATAAAAAGTGTTACATTTACCGCGTCCGGAAATTATGCTTACGGATATTTAAAGACGGAAACCGGTGTGCATCGTCTGGTCAGAATTTCTCCATTTAATGCCGGCGGCAAAAGACATACCTCCTTTGCCTCTGTATTTGTTTACCCTGAATTGGACAGTGAAATCATGGTCAGCGTCGAGGATAAGGATCTTCGTATTGATGTTTACAGGGCCAGCGGTGCCGGCGGACAGCATGTCAACAAAACAAACAGCGCCGTCCGCATCACTCACCTTCCCAGTGGGATTACTGTTCAGTGTCAACAAGAAAAATCGCAGCATAGAAATAAAGACTTGGCCATGAAAGTTTTAAAAGCCAGGTTGCATCAGCTTGAAAAACAGAAACAGGATGAAAAGCACCAGGAAATGCATGATAGCAAGGATGAAATCGCCTGGGGAAGTCAAATCCGGTCTTATGTCATGCACCCTTATCAAATGGTTAAAGATCACCGTATCAATATGGAAGTGGGCAATATCAACAGTGTTCTTGACGGCGATCTGGATCCGTTTATTGAAGGGGTGTTACTCTCGGACAAATCGTAGCCCATATAAAGTGTAACCAAACAATATTGAGAAATGCCCAATCCCTCACGCAAAAGTTATAACGGAATAAGGTTGAGCCCGTTGGCCCGTGTACCTGTTCGCCTGTTATAAAACCAATCAAATACATTAAACAGGTAAACCGGCAAACGGGATAACGGGCTCAACTATTTATTTTTAAATCCACAACAAACCATATATAAGTTTTGCCACAGCATAAACCGACAAAAGTCGACAAACTTTATTTTTTATTATGAATCCACTTGAAATTATAACCGAATTTTATGAACCCGGCTCCGAATCCTTTCAAATTCTTGTAAAACATGGGCAGCAGGTGGCAAATAAAGCCATTAATGTTGCCAAAAGTGTCCCCCATCTTAAACCGAATCTTAATTTTATAAATGAAGCCGCCATGCTGCATGATGTTGGTATTTTTGAAACCAACACCCCTGGACTTGGATGTTCAGGACAACATCCATACGTCTGTCATGGCTACCTGGGAAGAAAAATTCTGGAAAAAAAAGGTTTGTCGCAACATGCTCTTGTATGCGAACGTCATGTGGGTATCGGCATCACCGCTGAAGAAATAAAATTCAACAATCTTCCATTGCCCCAACGGGATATGGTTCCAATATCCATAGAAGAACAGATCATCTGTTTTGCTGACAAATTTTTTTCCAAAAACGGCAATATGGATATAAATGAAAATTCTGTTGAAGATATCCTAAACACGCTTCGAAGGTATGGCCCTAAAAAAGTAATACGTTTTCAAAAATGGATGCGGCTATTCGAAAACCATTGAGAAAAGATAAACCCTACCGTTTTGTAAATTTAGTCTTCCAGAACATGCTTAACAAGATGCCCAATTTCAGGGAAAATTAGGGCTTTGCAGGCAAGTTTACAAGCCTTGAGACTGCCGGGGATGCAAAAAAGAACGGATTCTCCAATCAGACCGGCCGTTGCACGGGATAAAAGAGCGGCGGAATCAATCTGTTCAAAACTTAGCTGGGCAAAAAGGGGACCAAAAGCTGTAAGCTCTTTTGTCAAAAGCGGACGGACGGCTTCAATGGTTACATCTTTGCTGCTGATGCCTGTACCGCCGGACAGCAGGACAACCCGGGCATCACCCTCGTTGATAATCTTATGAATTATTTCGGCGATTGCCTCTGCATCATCAGGAACAACCCGATGCACGACAACGTCATGCCCCTCCTTCTTAGCTCTTTTACTGATCCACCGGCCACTTTTATCATCCGCCAGCGAGCGGGTGCTTGAAACGGTAACAATACCGATGCTAACTTTTCTCGGCGCGCCTGCCTTATGTTTTTTGATACCCATTATACCCTTAATTATTCAAGGACAACCTTATCCTCTCCATCATTTTCTTTTAGCAACACATTCACGGTTTCTGATCGTCTTGTTTCAACGAATTCCCCAACATAATTTGCTTGAATCGGAAGCTCCCTGTAACCGCGATCAACCAGAACGGCAAGTTCTATGCGATCGGGCCTTCCAAAATCTATCACAGCATCCATGGCTGCACGAATTGTTCGACCGGTAAATAAAACATCATCGACCAAAATAATCTGTTTTTCATCCACTGAAAAGGAAATATTCGTCGTCTTTACCACTGGATTAGTACCTATCCGAGTCCAATCATCTCTGTAAAGTGTAATGTCCATCTTTCCGCATGGAATCTCAATCCCTTCGATATCATTGATCCGGGACTTAATGCGTTCTGCCAGATATACCCCCCGGGTTTGAATCCCGATCAAGGTTAAATTGTCAGTTCCTTTGTGAACTTCAAGGATCTCATGGGTTATTCTGGTCAGTTTACGATGTATATCCGATGCATCTAAAATGATAGTGTTTTTGTTCATTGTGTTACTCCGATATTATACCCTATAGTTGCATAAATAACATGACAAAATGGGTTTAAAAGTAATAATTACAAGCCATTCAACCTTTTTTAACTGTTCTGCTGGAATGAACTCCAGGTGGCATCCTGAAATCAGTGAAAAGCAGCCATGTTATTTACCCTACGGGAAAGCCGATGGCACCGCATCTCCCCGCTATTCACGGGATCTTCGACCAGCGTTGTCAAGGGCTTGCGGTAAATTACTACAGCTGCACCCTTGGCGCCTTGGATCTGCAGCACCCTCGACTTTTGCAACGTTAGGGTATAGCTGAAATTAACACGCTCCGAAAACAAATGTCGGGTAATTTCAATTTTTATATCATGCATAACTGTAAGATCAAGATTAATATAACATTTTATTATAACAGATATAGTGAAGCTTTTGTAAATGGTCTTGATTTTGAGCTATAATTTTCCTATTGTATAAAATAGAATTCTATAATTTTAATGCGTGCAAATAGTATTATATTTCCTTGAAGGCGATATGGGTCCTGCCGCAGCAGTGTGACCCGAAATTTATAAATTTTTTATAGTTTATATAAAACGATGAAAAACAAGTGTACTGGTGTGATATTGGCCGGTGGAAAAAATTCCCGTTTCTCCGGAAAGAACAAGGCATTGGTCCGTATTGGCGGAAAATGCATTCTTGACCGTATCTATGAGGTCTTTACTGTCCTGTTTGACAAAATTATTTTGGTGACCAACGATCCGGTACAATATATGGAATGGGATTTTGATATCGTAACTGACATTTTCCCCTTTCGCAGCGCCTTAACAGGAATACACACAGGTCTTTTTTATATTACCACTCCGCATGCTTTTTTCCTAGCCTGTGATATTCCTTTTATCAAAAAAGAATTGATAGAAATTATCCTTGATGGTGTTGAGCCGAGTATTGACATTGTTATCCCTGAAACTTCCAAAGGGGTTGAACCGCTTTGTTCTGTATACTCGAAACGATGTTTTAAGCCCATAGAAGAACAACTTGAAAAAAAATCTCTCAAAATTCAACGGGTGTTTCAGAAGGTTCGTGTTAAAAAAATTCCTGAAGATATTTTGCGTACTATTGACCCGGATCTGGTTTCTCTTCACAATATTAACACGCCGGACGATCTGGCCCGGGCCAAACAAGCTGCAACTTATTTAACCGAGGTGTCACAATGAATTTAATTCGAATGGTCGACACCATTAAAAAACACCCTGATTATCACAGGGCGGGAATGATCCTGTGCCATAACGGAATTGTCCGTGGCACATCACGAAACGGGCGCAAGGTTTCAGGCCTAACGATTTCCGTTGATTATAATAAACTGCGTCATGTCACTGAAACACATAAACAACAGCCCGGAATAATAGAAATACTCGTTGAAATTGCCGACAACAGGCACCTGAATGTAGGCGATGACGTTATGCTTCTGGTTGTTGCCGGCGATATTCGCGAAAATGTTATTGCCGTGCTGAATGATACTCTGAATGCCATTAAAACCAGGGTTACGAGTAAAACAGAATTTTTTATGCCCATATGAGGTTTTTTTATGTCTGAATTTACTCACATTGACAAACAAGGACGCGTGAGGATGGTCGATGTTACTGAAAAAAAACCGACCCTGCGTGTTGCGGTTGCCCAAGGAATTGTCTCCATGAATCCGGACACTTTGGATAAAATTATGAATCAAACCGTACAAAAAGGGAACGTTCTCGAAACCGCACGAATTGCCGGTATCATGGCTGCAAAAAAAACTTCGGAACTGATCCCCATGTGTCATCCTTTGAACATCACACATATAGCAATCGATTTTTTCCCGGACAAAACAAAAAGTGCCATAAAAATAGAAGGGACGGTCCGTATTATCGATCAGACAGGAGTTGAAATGGAAGCTCTGACTGCGGTATCCATCGCGGGGCTGACCATCTACGATATGTGCAAATCTTATGATCGTGAAATGATCATTTCTGATATATGCCTAATTGAAAAATCAGGAGGGAAAAGCGGCGTTTTTATGAGAAAAGAGTAACAATTTATATTCCTGTCACTATTTGAAACGCTCAATTTAGGTATGATTATTACAGCAAATTATCAACCCAACAACGTAACCTTTTAATCAGTGGCCATCCATAAGTGATTATTTTTGTTCAAAATCAAGACATGCGAAAAAAATGACCACCCCAGTACGATCTGCCAGACCTACGAGGCAGGCAGGCATATGTTTAATATTCCGAGGATCATTTTTTGAGCATAACCCCAGAGAAATAGGATCTGCATTTCACAGGGCAAGCGCTGAGATTGGGCAAAAAAACCATTTATGGATGGCCACTAACGAGATCTTTATCCAGAAAGGTTAACATTATGTCAAAATTAACAGTTGCCGGATTGGTTTCATGGTTTATTGGCGGTCTGCTATTCGGTTTTCAGGCGATAGAAGCACTTGTTCGTTCCGGAGGAGATATGGCCTGGAAAAACTTGATACTTATGGATGTCATCGGCAAAAGCCACTTTGATTGGATTGCAGGGATGCCCGAAGGAATCCTTCACAACATCGCTCAATATATTGTTACCATGCCGTTATATATATTACTGTTTTGTGTCGGCATTCTATTTTTCATCCTAAACAGCTTAGTGTCTAAATTATAAATGAAGCCCAAATTTTTTATCAGATACACCTCAATTGTTCTTTTTTTTGTTTTCTTTTCCCTGATTATCGCAGGATGTGGCATCTTCAAAAAAAGACCGCCTGAAATAAAAAAAACTGCGCTGATAAGAATAGATTCATCAGCCTATCCGGATTTTTTTGATGATATGGACTATGATAGTTTGGAGAACTGTATTCTTGGAAGTATCTCATATCTTAATCGGGTGCCGCCGACAAAAACATACAGGTTTGGACAAGACGTTTTTAACGCGACCCACATGATAAGATCCCTTGAGTATTTTCTCCATTTTATCCAAACAAAACCAATAAAAGATGAGCTGATACGATACATTAAAAATAACTATCTGGTCTACACCACCATAGGCAGCGATACCCCGGGCCAGGTTTTTTTTACCGGATATTACGAACCTGTTTTAGAAGGAAGCCTAAAAAAAGACTCTGAATACTTGTTTCCAATTTATGCTCGGCCTGACGATTTGACGACGATTAACCTCTCTCTTTTTTCCCAGCAGTTTAAAGGGGAAACCATTGTCGGCAGATATATTAATCAAAGTGTTGTGCCCTACTATGACCGAAAAGAAATCGAATACGAAGGGCTTCTGAAAGGTAAGGTCCAAGAAATCGCCTGGCTTAAGGACCGCCTTGACCTTTTCTTTTTACAGATTCAAGGATCAGGAAAAATTTATCTTGATAACGGTGAAATCATTAATGTCCACTACCATGGATCAAACGGCCAGCCTTACCGGAGCATCGGCAAGCTGCTTATTGACGAAGGCAAAATATCCCGTGAAGAGATATCTATGCAAAAAATTCGTGATTATTTACGCCGTCACCCTGAAGAAGTCGAAACCGTTTTAAATTATAATCCAAGCTATGTGTTCTTCAAAGTCGAAAAAGAGGGTCCTTTCGGATCTTTAGAGGTAAAATTAACGCCAGGACGATCCATTGCTTTGGACAGTCGTTTATTTCCTTGGGCCGGTCTGGCTTTTATTGAAACCAAAAAGCCCTTGATTAATGGAGATGGGACGATTCCCAAATGGATGGCGTTTTCTCGATTTGTTCTGAATCAGGATACCGGTGGAGCCATTCGCGGTCCCGGCCGTGCTGACCTGTTCTGGGGAAACGGACCATACGCTGAGATCGCAGCCGGTCATATGCAGGAATTCGGCAAACTTTATTTTTTGATACTTAAACCGGACATCCTTTAATGTGAATCAAGCCGTGATATTTTTTTCCTTTCCGTTTTGACCGTTTTAAGCAGGGTAAACGCATTTGACTTCGGTGCAGCATAGCGACGGCGTGTTTCTCTTTCCAACCGACTGACTGTTTGAAGGGCTTTAGCACGCGTTAGACCGAGCCGAACGAAATGATGACTTAAAAAATCAATAGGATAATTTAGCGAAAAATTATTCTAAACAGCTCAGGCGCGGCTCGGACTTACGGGTGCTTAAGCACAAGTTTCAGTCGGTTGGAAAGAGATATACGCCGTTGCGGAGCTTTTTTTCTGTATTGGGATTCAAATGAGTTTACCCTGCCGTCTAAGGGTTATATGCTTGACTCTTTTGTATAAAAAATTTATGAGTATTTTTTTGCTTTTATCATTTCTTTCAACAAGCCATCTCAAAAATGCAGATTACGTTCAAGGACAAGGCGCGAGCCGATGAAAAAGCACAGCATACAGGGAGTATGTGAGCATTTTGAAGAGGCTCGCAACGCCGTAATTGGGCGTTAGATGTATTTTTGAGATGGCTTGTGCTGTTAAGGAGTCACTTATGTTTGGCATTGGCATGCCTGAAATGTTGTTGATTTTGGCAATCGCACTGATTGTTATCGGACCTAAAAAACTTCCGGACCTTGCAAAATCATTGGGACGTGCGTTTGCCGAGTTCAAACAGGCGACATCCGAATTAAAAGAATCTTTTGAAATTGATTCTGAATTAAAAGATATTAAAACAACCTTTAATGACATGAGCAGCGAAATTAAGGAAGCCATCGATGTAGATGTCGATACAAAACCCGAAGATCAAAATCTTTCTGATAATTCCGAAGAAAAACAACATGAAAATAACATCCAAGAAAAAAAGTCAGACGGTTCAATAAGTAATGGATGATCAAGATAAAATCCCTTTTACCGCTCACCTTGAAGAACTCAGAAAACGTCTAATTATCTGTTTTGCCGCCGTCGGCATCGGTTTTGTCTTGTCATACGGTTTTAAGGAAAAACTGTTTCAAATCTTAACCCGCCCCTTGATCGGGGTCATGCAAACCGGCGACAAACTTATATTTACCGGCCTTCCTGAAGCTTTCTTTACTTACTTGAAGGTCGCATTTCTCTTTGGCATTATTCTGGCCGCTCCTGTCCTTTTTTATCAGTTCTGGATGTTTGTCGCACCGGGATTGTATGACAAGGAAAAACGTTTGATGCTCCCCATTGTTTTTCTATCCACCGTTTTCTTTGTCGGCGGTGCATTTTTCGGATATTTTATTGTATTTCCTTATGGCTTTAAGTTTTTTTTAGGATTTGCCTCTGAAATTATACGTCCACTCCCATCCATGCGGGAATATTTAAGTTTTGCCTCAAAATTATTACTCGCCTTTGGTCTTGTTTTTGAACTTCCTTTGATTATTACATTTCTAGCCAAACTCGGTATGGTTTCCGTAAGTTTTTTAAAGAAAAACAGAAAATATGCGCTACTTTTGTTTTTTGTCGGGGCAGCAATTTTAACGCCTCCGGATGTTGTAACACAGATTATGATGGCGCTGCCTCTGATGGTGCTTTATGAAATCAGCATTGTCGGCGCGAGAATTTTCGGAAAAAAGAAACCGGCAGAAGACGATAATAATGAGGTATTTAATAGAGAAAAGAGCAAAGAGGATAAGGGAAACCACGAATAAACACGAATAAACACAAATTAAAATAATAATATTTATGTTCATTGGCGTCCATTTGCTTGCCCCGCAGGTTCGGCAAATCGTACTGGAGCGGTTATCTATTTTCTATTTTCTAATTCCTATTTTTAGTATTGACAGATCAATTTCTAGTTGATAGATATCGTTGCGTTTTGTTCGTTACAACTCAAACAGAGAATGAAAGGGGATACCAAGTGGTTATGAGCAAAAAATACTGGATCATTGCAACGATTGCGGTAATAACAACCCTCTTTATTACCACCGGAATCTATGCCGGCAAAGAGGTCAAAGATGAAATCATTATGAACAACAAAGCATATGCCAAACACACCAAGAGTATACAAACATTTACACACATGAAACATGCAAAGGAATATGCTGAGAAAAATCCGGAGTTGTATAAAAACGGCTGCGGAGATTGTCATCATGACAAAGACAACAAACCGCTGAGCAATTTAAAAGAAGGGGACGAAGTCCAAAACTGCATCGAGTGCCACAAAAAACCCGGTTATATTAAAGGTAAAGAAGCAAAAGAGCTAACAAAAGAGCAAAAACGTGAATATCACGCCAATGCCATACATGACAACTGCAAAGGCTGTCACAAGGATTTCAACAAAAAAATGAAGTTAAAATCAAAAGATAAAGGCGCTGCTCCTGTAACCTGCAAACAGTGCCATCCCAAAAAGAAATAATCGTATATTAAAAATTTTAATGGGGTAATCGTTTTTTATAAGATGATTGCCCTATTTTTTTTGTTTTTTATAAGAAATGGCATTGCGGACCATAGCTTCGGCCCATAAAGGCGT
>CALLDL010000031.1 GCA_937998305.1 uncultured Desulfobacterales bacterium
CGCAAGCTGGTCACCGTTCTTTTCGCTGATGTGGCCAATTATACGTCTATTTCAGAGAAAATTGACCCGGAAGAAGTTCACCAGATGATGGATGGGTGTTTTAAAATCCTGATAGATGAGATTCACCGGTATGAAGGCACCATTAACCAGTTTACCGGTGATGGCGTCATGGCGCTTTTTGGTGCACCGCTTGCCCATGAGGACCATGCGCAGCATGCCTGTTATGCAGCATTGGCAATACAAAAAGGCTTAGGCGAATATGAAGAGCAACTCACAAATGAGCGTGGAATAGACTTTAAAATGAGGATTGGACTCAACTCAGGACCGGTCATTGTAGGATCTATCGGTGATGATCTGCGCATGGATTATACAGCTATTGGGGATACAACCAATTTGGCCGCCAGAATGCAGAGCAACGCCAAGCCCGGTGGTATTTTAATATCAGAGCAAACATACAGATTGGCCAGGGACTATTTTGAATTTGAATCTGCAGGCAGCGTCCAGATTAAAGGCAAAAAGCAGCCTCAGGAAGCATGGCAACTAATTAAAACTACTGAAATTGAAACCCGGATCAGTGCTGCCGTGGCGAAAGGGCTTTCAAAGTTTGTTGGCCGCAAGAAAGAGATCGAGGCCCTTCAGGAGGCCTTTGAAAAGGCACGATCAGGAAAAAGCCAGGTCGTTGGAATTGTGGGGGAAGCGGGAGTTGGTAAATCAAGGCTTCTGCTTGAACTTAAAAAGGTGCTTGCCAAATCCGAATACACATACCTCGAAGGCCACTGTCTCCATTACGGAGCATCAATGCCCTACTTGCCTATACTGTATGCTTTACGTTCCTACATTGGAATCAAAGAAGGGGAGCAAGAGCCGATCATTAAAGCAAAAATGCAGGAGAAAATTCTGGGGCTGGATAAAAATTTGAAATCCATAATTCCCCCCTTGCAGGAGATGTTATCCCTCAAGGTCGAGGATGAAGGCTATATAAAACTTGAGCCGAAGCAAAAAAGGGAGAAGATCTTTGAGGCCATAAGAGATCTGGTGATTCGAGCTGCCCAGGAAAGACCTTTGATTCTTGCCATTGAAGATCTTCACTGGATCGACAAAACGACGGAGGACTTTTTTGATTATCTCATCGGGTGTCTGGCCAAAGCCAGGGTTTTTCTGATTCTTCTTTACCGTCCTGAATACACCCACCCCTGGGGAAGCAAGTCATATTACTTCAAAATCGGTGTGGATCAACTTTCCATAGATACCAGCACCGATTTGGTAAGGTCGATCTTAGATGAGGGAGAGTTGGCGCCTGAGCTGAAAGAACTCATTCTTTCACGAACATCAGGAAACCCCCTTTTTGTGGAAGAGCTTACGCGGACCTTGCTCGAAAATGGTTCCATTCAGAAAAGGGATAACCAGTATGTATTAAGCAGCACTCCCTCAGACATTCAGGTCCCGGACACCATTCAGGGGATTATTTCTGCCCGGATAGATCGATTGGAAGACAGTCTAAAAAAAATCATGCAGGTGGCATCGGTGATCGGAAGAGAATTTGCCTATCGTATTCTGGGTGCCATTACCGAAATGAAGGCAGAACTCAAGGTTAATTTGCACAATCTTCAGGGATTGGAGTTCATCTATGAAAAGCAGCTCTTTCCTGAACTCGAATATATTTTTAAGCATGCCCTTACCCAGGAAGTGGCCTATAACAGTTTGCTTTTCAAGAGACGAAGAGAGATCCACGAAAAAATAGGAAAGGCCGTAGAGGATATCTATGCGGATAGGTTAGAAGAGTTCTATGAGATGCTATCTTATCATTATTCTAAAAGCGATGATTTAAAGAAAGCTTTCCACTATTTGAAGCTAAGCGGTAAAAAGGCCATGCAACGTTATTCTCTTTGGGAATCATTTCGGTTTTATAAGGCCGCAATCACCATTCTGAAAAGATCACCGGAAACGAAAGAAAAGGAAACAGAACTCTTAGAGATGAGTCTATTAATATATGGACCCATGAGATTGTTGGGTTTTCCCGAGGAATCCCTCCAAATTCTCCAAGAGGGAGAGCAGCTTTCAAAAAAAATTGGCGATAAAAGGAGCTGTGCGCTGATTTCGAATTACCTGGGTAGCTGCTATTCGTTTAAAGGAGACCCACCGCTGGCAAAAAATTATCAAGAGAATGCTCTTTATGAAGCAGAACAGGTAAATGATCTTGATTTGGTGGTTCCTATTTCGTTAGAGTTATGTTCAACATACAGTTACCCGGGTGAGTTTTACAGAGTTCCTGAAGTTGCTTATAAAGCTATTTCTTTCATCGAAACGGCGCACAGAGAAAAAGATTTTTTTGGCCAGCCTCGAAATCCATATGCTAATTTCCATGCTGCTGCCGGGGTAGCTCTCGCAGCGCTTGGGAGGTTTAAAGAAGGAGAGGATCTGCTGGACAAATCGTTGCGTTTCTCTCGTGAAATAAATGATCCATTTGCTTTAGCGATTACTGAATACGAATATGGCGCGTTTTTTATTTTTTTGGGTGATGGCGCGCAAGCCGTATATCATCAACAAGAAGCCATCAAGTTGTTGGAACAAATACAATATTTTCTAATTTTAGGTTTCTCCACAGCGCTGTTAGGTTGGGGATATTTTTTGCTGGGAGACTACAATACAGCTTGTAACCATACAGAGAAGGCAATGAAAATTGATGCTGATGCGGGCCTGCCTTTTGGCTTGCCAATGAATCATTTGCTTTTGAGCGAGATACATTATGCAACCGGAGATTCTAAAAAAGCTATAGATTTAGCTAAAAAGGCTTTGAATTTTGCACAAAAATTCAAACAACCGCATATGGAAGCATGGTCTAATCTTATATTAGGAAGAGCAATGGTTAAAACAGATATAAATGAAGTTGAGAAGGCGGAGGAATTTATTCTAAAAGGAATCCAGATTTTCGAAAAATTGAAATTAAGGCCATTTACTTCCTGGAATTATTTTCTCCTGGGAGAGCTTTATATCAACATCGGCCGGAAAGAATTAGCCCTAAATAAACTAAAAAAAGCCGAGAGTTCATTTCAAAAGATGGGAATGGATATTTGGTTGGCGAAAACAAAGGAGGTTATGGCAAAGTTGTAAATTCCTACAGCCGCAGCATTTTATGTTTAACTTTTGAATTGGGGGCATAAATATGCAATGCCCGAAGTGTCAGTTTGAGAATCGTGAAGAAGGTAATTTTTGCAGCGAGTGCGGATACAAATTTGAAATCACGTGTCCCAAATGCGGGAATAAAATCCGCTCTGGAGGCAAATTTTGTTATGATTGCGGTGAGAAAATAGCTGAACCGTTGGAAATCCCTTCTCTTGATTACACGCAACCTCAATCATACACTCCCAAATTCCTGGCCGATAAGATTCTAAGATCCCGCAGTTCCATTGAAGGCGAGCGCAAGCTGGTTACGGTGCTCTTCGCCGATGTGGCTAATTACACCTCGATGGCAGAAAAGTTAGATCCTGAAGATGTTCATCAGATTATGGACGGTTGTTTCCAAATTTTGATGGATGAAATCCACAAATATGAGGGCACCATTAACCAGTTTACCGGTGATGGCGTCATGGCGCTTTTTGGTGCTCCTTTAGCGCATGAAGACCATGCTCAGCGTGCTTGTTATGCCGCTTTGGCAATATTGAAAAGCTTAGACCAATATGGTGAAGAACTGAAAAATGAGCTTGGAATAAACTTTAAAATGAGGATCGGACTCAACTCAGGCAATGTGGTAGTCGGGTCCATAGGTGATAACCTGCGCATGGATTATACGGCTGTAGGTGACACGACAAATTTAGCATCCAGGATGCAAAGCAAGGCAAAGCCCGGCACCGTTTTGATATCAGAGAATACGTTTAAACTTGCCAGGGATTTCTTTAAATTTGAATTCATGGGGAAAGTCGAGGTGAAAGGGAAGGCGGAGCTTCAGGAAATTTATGAGCTTATAAGAACCAGTGATGTGGAAACAAGATTGGACGCTGCAGTTACAAAAGGTCTTACAACGTTCGTGGGCCGCAAAAACTCAATGGCCGCTCTTATGGATGCCTTTGATAAGATGAGGTCAGGATCAGGCCAGGTCGTAGGACTCGTGGGCGAGGCCGGTGTGGGGAAATCAAGGCTGCTTCTTGAGTTGAAAAAAATGCTGCCTCAAAGAGAACATATTTATCTTGAGGGGCGCTGTCTCCACTACGGGAACTCTATGACATATCTGCCCATACTGGACATTTTGAGGACCTATTTTGAAATTAATCAGGAAGATCAGAAGATTGTTATCAAGAAAAAAATGAAGAAAAAGATTCTTGATATTGATGAGAAACTCAAGGGAATTATACCACCGTTGCAGGAACTCTTTTCTCTCAAGGTAGATGATGAAAATTTCATCAACCTTGATCCCAAGGAAAAAAGGGAGAGAATCTTTCAAGCTATTCGTGAATTATTGATACGGCTGTGTCACGTGAAACCGTTGGTTTTGGCCATTGAAGATCTCCACTGGATCGACAAGACTTCAGAGGAATTTTTAGATTATCTTATCGGAAGGCTGGCCGGCACCCCTATCCTGCTGATCCTTCTCTATCGGCCAGAGTATGTCCATCAATGGATGGGCAAATCCTATTACACCCAGGTCAGGGTGGATCAACTCGGCATCTCTTCAAGTGCCCAAATGGTGCAAGCCATTTTGGATGAGGCTGCAATGAATTTGGATCTTCAAAATTTTATCATTAAGCGCGCGGCAAGAAATCCTCTATTTATAGAAGAGTTTACGTCTTCATTGCTTGAAAACGGCTCCATTAAGAGAAAAAACGATGAGTATGTCTTAAGCCGGAAGGCATCTGATATTCAAGTTCCAAATACCATCCAAGGGATTATTGCAGCCAGAATGGATCGGTTAGAAAAAGATCTCAAGCGGACCATGCAAATAGCGTCAGTTATTGGGAGGGATTTTGCCTTCCGAATCCTTGCGACCATCACGAACAAACGCGAGGAGCTCAAATCCTATTTGTTAGCGCTTCAGGGTCTCGAGTTCATCTATGAAAAACAGCTTTTTCCTGAGTTGGAATACATTTTCAAGCATGCCCTCCTACAGGAGGTCGCTTATAACAGTTTGTTGCTCAAAAGAAGAAGTGAGATTCATGAAAAGATCGGCAATGCGATCGAATCGTTATATTCAGAAAAACTGGAAGCGTTCTATGAGATACTTGCCTATCATTATTCCAAGGGCAACAACCCTGACAAGGCCTGCCAATATCTGAAGTTATCCGGGAATAAGGCAACAAGGAATCATTCCGTATGGGAGGCTTTTCGTTTTTACAAAGACGCCATAGATAAACTCAACCAGCTTCCCGAGACTCAGGAGACTAAAAAAGAAAGGCTCGAAATTATTTATTTAATAATAACGCCCATGTATCTTTTGGGCTTCCCCGAAAACTCCCTCGAGATGCTCAAGGATGGAGAGATGCTCTCAAAAGAGCTTGGTGATAACAAGCGACTTGCTATTTTTTATAGTAGAATGGGCAGTTATTATTCATATAAAGGCGAACCCCTGACAGCAATGAAGTATTCCGAAGACGCCTTTGAAGAAGCCCGAATACAAGGTGATCTTGAGCTGATAGCCCCACTTGCATATCAGCTCTGTACTCCCTACCAGGTAGCAGGGCAAAATTACAAAATTGTTGATATGGTGCCTGGCGTTATTGACCTAATTGAAAAATCAGAAAGAGAATCCGAGTTTTTTACTTTTCCCTGGAATCCATATTCAGCTCTCTGTGGTTACTATGGCATGAGCCTGGGATGGTTAGGGAGTTTTGAAAACGGAAAAGTATTTCTAGAAAAAGGTCTTCACAACGCCGTCCAGATTGATGATATAAGAACCTTAGGATATGTTCATTTTTTTTACGGCGGTTTTTTCTATGCAAAGGGAGATTGGCCGCAAGCAAAAGCGCATTTTCAAAATAGTATTAAATATTATGAAGAAGTGAAATGGCTGCTTATACTGGCTATGAGTGAGATGTTGTTGGGACTCTCATACAGTTTTCTGGGTGATTCGGAAACCGGGAAAAAGCATTCAGACAAAGGTCTTACAATCACACGCGAAGCTGGGGTTGATATGTATATGTCGCTCTTTCATTGGGCTTTAGGCTTGATTCACATGGAATTGGGAGACCCAAAAAGTGCCCGAAATTTTTTGGAAGAATCGTTAAGATTATCGAAAAAGAATCATGAAAAACATTCGGAAGGATCTTCATGGATTTGGCTCGGGAGGCTGCTGGGGAAAACAGATACCCAACAAATCGAAAAAGCCCAACAGTGTATCCTCAAGGGAATGGAGATTTTCCGTGAATTAAAATTAAAACCATTTTACACTCAGGGACATCTTTTCTTGGGTGAGCTCTATCTTAAAGCCAATGAAAAGCAACAGGCCATTAAACACCTTGAAAAGACAGAGGAAATGTTTCACGAGATGGGAATGGACTATTGGCTCACCAAAACACGGGAGGTTTTAGGCAGATTGCAGAAACTACGATACCCTCAATAAATCTGCCCTCGGGTAATATTTGGTTTTCTCACGAGATAACACAACATTTCTTCCTGCCATCCAACCACCATATGTAGAGTGCCCACATAATTGACATTGAATCCTAATTAGGGTATTGCCTGATTAACAATCAGAAATTCCTTCATAATGATTCAAACAGCTAACATTAAAAATGGAGGGCGCAATGATAAAGTGCCCAAAATGCCAGTTTGAAAATCGTGAAGGGGCCAAGTTTTGTAAGGAATGTGGCGCGAAATTAGAGCTTGCCTGCCCAAAATGTGATGCGTTTATTACACCCGACAGTAAATTTTGTGATGAATGCGGATACGATTTAAGTAAACCCACAATAGCCCCTCCAGTTCGCTACTCTGAACCTCAATCCTATACCCCCAGATTTCTAGCGGACAAGATCCTGACGACCCGTAGCTCCATTGAAGGTGAACGCAAGCTGGTCACCGTTCTTTTCGCTGATGTGGCCAATTATACGTCTATTTCAGAGAAAATTGACCCGGAAGAAGTTCACCAGATGATGGATGGGTGTTTTAAAATCCTGATAGATGAGATTCACCGGTATGAAGGCACC
>CALLDL010000032.1 GCA_937998305.1 uncultured Desulfobacterales bacterium
ACATGTCCATGGCCTTTTAGAATATCGTGCAGTAGTTTGATTTTATTTTTAAATTTTAAATACTTCGAAGATGTTCTCTCTAACGCGCTCTAATTTGCTTAGACAGCTTCCCGACCTAAACGAAATCATCCGGCGGCTTGCGGCAAATTGTGACCGTTATTAATTCAATCGGAACATATTTTTGACAACTGCTATAAGCGTAAATTTTAGGATTATTCTATGGCTGAGATATTCGTTTCGTATCTTGGGCGGTGATGGATTTCAAAGGGCCTTACATATATAACAGAAACATGCCATCGGGATTCGTTATAGGTTCGTTGGAGGTACCTGAAACCAAGGGCAGCGATTGAAAATAAGGGATGTAACAACGATTAACAGTTTTATTCGAATGCTTCTTTGCCCATCATCGGCCGAGCTTCATAGTCCCTTTATGGTATTTCAGGTCTATATAAAGGTTGCCATCACTGAAGAAAAAGATATTCGAGGCGTTCAGGTCTTCAATGAAGGCCTGCTCCAGCGATTCCGGAGGGCACATCGCCCGGGTGGTATGGGTCACCTCGACGGAGATGCGTTTGCCCTCAGTTGAAAAAGTGCCTCCGCCCCGGTTGCAGTCCGCCCGTATGTTAATTGTTCCGTCGGGATTAAAGGTGACCGTATAGTGGGACGGATCGGGAGGTACGGATTTTTGATCGTTGTTGTATAGGGTTTGATGCCACTTCCAGACCTCATCAGTGATATTTTCTGGATCAGGCAGACCTCCGGCCCGGCTGGCTGAATGCACGGCAACAAGCAAAACGGCAATCAGGAAAAGGATTGACGGAGTACGAAAGAAATCTTGTTTGGACATAGCGACACTCCTTTTTGCCATCAGGTGGCTGATTAATCGGTGGATTATTCGACTGCCGGTACCGGCTGATTTTCACGATACACATGTATATTCCGCTTGTTTTCTCTTTTCATGGATTCGTATATTTCAGCCAATGTCGTACTGCTCGAGGACGAATGGCAGTAGGCCGGCATTTTCTAACTTTTTCAGAGGAGCTAGGAATGTGATCTGCACAACCCCTGGAAGACGACCGATTTCAATAGCACCGGTGATTGTTGCACGGTTTCTAACTTCCGGTAGGCTCATCTCCAAAAGCTCAGCCGCGCGATTCAATCCGTTCTCTGTGGCCGAGTTTAAATCAGGCCCGGTTCCTACAATGGAAATGGGCCCGGATTCCTCTATTTCGTTAAGATTCCATTGCTTTGCCAGGGACATGGCCTTTGCTTTTTCCTCGGCAGTAAGCGGCCGGGCCAGAAAAGGAAGGTCTTCAAGTAAAGGAAAGAGTATGGGCCCTTGAAGCTCTCGCCCCTTCAACACCTGCACTTGTAGGGTAACAGTCCCTGATACGTCCATGGTATGCCCAGCTATCTCACCATCTCCCTGGAGAGCGTGCATGTCACCCATATACACGCCAGCTCCAGCCACTTTTACGGGAGCAACTAATATCGTTCCAGGCCGAACTGCGTCGATATCCATGTGTCCATCTGTGCGCAGTTTAAGTTGGTCGGCAGTGAGTGCATACTCGTGGGGAGCACCAATAAGAAAAGAACCAAAATCGCCTGCATTATGGGAATCTGGCATTCTCACGGCAGGCGTCGTACCGAGCTGTCCCAGAAAAGGCCTCATCCTGGCCACAGTCCCCACTAAATCGTGGGGAGCAAAAAGCAGAATCGAATGCTGCGCAGAGCATTCTGGAAGTTTAGCATACTCTCCGGAATCCCCAGCGATTCGCTCCGCCGCATCTTTGTCCAAGGTTACGCCCAGAGTCCGGGCCTCGTCAAACACGACGGTATAGCCGTGCTCGAATTGAAAAGGCGTGACGGGATTCCCACAGTTGACGCACCGAACCGCATCCTGGCCGATCCCCTCTATTCTGGTTTCCGGGCACATTGTGTTGCACCCCGGACAACACTTTGCTACGTATGGATCACCCATAAAGTGTCCATCCACAGTGCGATCTTGCCCCGATGCAGTGGCGACCGACGTGACTTTCACCTCCTGGATTCTGATGACAAGAGCGTCACCAGGCGCTGAATTTTCCACGTAGACCGGCTGAGTCACCTCGTGCCCGCCTCTGAGCTGCGGATTTATCATCGGACCCCAGCAACCTGGAGCGGTAGTTGCCTCAATGACACCCCCGTCTCGGACCGGGCCGAGCATGGGTTTCTCGGGGTCCAGAATCCCGTTGGTGAAGGTTGAAACGGTGATTTTTTCACTTGCTGTAGTATTTTCTGTCATCTTATCCTCCTTACAGTGAGCTTTTGAGAGAATTTGCGTCTATCACAATGCTAACTTCCAGCATCAAGGGATTAAAAAAGACCGCTTTATAAAGTAATTGGTGTGACTTAACCTCAATATATTGTTGTTCTTTTTATGTTGGACACAATATAAGGATTCTTTTTTGCTTGACACACCCTATCTGCGATCTTATAGTATGGGCTCTTAATTTTTACAGATCAAACAGATTTAAAATTGAAATTTAAAATGAATAAAAAAATTAACATACAGATACTATTCGTGGAAGTGGCCCGTTTTTTCTTTATGTTTACAATGATTCTGGGGGTGTCTTTAGTCTCGATACATAACGGACCTAAAGATGCTCAGAAGATCGATAACACTCGAGATATTTTACAGAATGAGGACTTTCGGTCCTCTTACGATATACCGTCCAAATTTAGACATAAAAAAGAACACTTGTTCCACCCCATCATCCTTCAGGAGGCCAGTCGTCATGAGGTTGACCCCGCCCTTGTAAAGGCGATTATCATGGCTGAGTCCGGATATAATCCCAACGCCATTTCAAAAAAAGGTGCAAAAGGTCTTATGCAGCTGATGCCCTCAACCGCCCAGGCTCTCGGTGTGGAAGATGCTTTCAACCCCGAGCAAAACATTAGCGGAGGTGTTCGCTACTTTAAACAGCTCGTGAACCGATTTGACGGAGACGTCAAACTGGCACTGGCAGCTTACAATGCCGGAAGTAAAAAAGTCAGACATTATCAAGGTATCCCCCCTTATAAAGCCACCCATTATTACATTGAAAAAGTGTTTAAGTATTATGAGCTGTACAAAGACCAGATGAAAGAGGAAATGAAAAAAGTGTAATCTGGTTTGAAACCCTTTTTCGAATTTTTCATGAAATATTCAGGCTAAAACCCAAGGTCCTTGTTAATCAGGATAATTTTCACCCTTTTTTTGGGGAATGACTTCTCTGTGATTGTCCAGGTGTTGCATATACGATCCGGGCTTTTACAATCCCCACAAAAGGATGTTTTGGCACAGGGTGTTTTTTTGTCAAGTCGCATGGTGTTGACCGGAGCCGCATAATTTTTAATACGAAACATGGCTTCATCCAGATCCGGAACAATCTTATTGCGACCGACAAGAATAATGACAGTTTTGGGTCCAAAAGTGAGTGCACCAACCCGGTTGCCGATCATATCCAGATTGACAAGCTGACCGGCTTCGGTCACCGCGTTGCTTCCGGTAATAAAAAGGTCGACCAACAGTGACTGCCGACGCCGTTCCAGACTTTCTTCAGGAGACAGGGTTTTGTCATACGTATCCAGTACATTAAGATCATTGTTGTTTTTGAAAATATCATAAAGTCCGGTGGCAACAAATGTTAAAGATCCGCCCCAAGAGACACTTTTGGGTGCTATCTCGGGGATTATTTTTTCAAGCACAATCGATTTGGCTTCATCGGTGTTTTCCGCTACAAAGACTTCAAAGTTATTTTCGGTCAGAGTTTCTTTAAGTTCCGTCAACCTGGCTTTCCAGTAATTCTCAATGGGACTTTCCATAAAATTCCTCCTGTTTCAGATTTGTTTATTGGTGCGTGTTCACAGGGTGTGCTCCCCCGCCTCACTCTGGTGTCTCGTGACTGGTCATTGAAATGACGAGGCCGCTCTGCCAATATCGTTACACGGGGAAGCAAACCCCGTGAACACGTACCCCGAATATTGATAGAAAGCCGATAATGTAGCGGGCCGAGATAAATTTGTTCTTGTCCGCCTTACCGCTCCGCAAGCGGGATCTTCGACAAAGCGGCATCTTCGACCGGCGGGAAGGCAAGATCATAATACCTGATGAATTCAAATCTTTACATGTTCATCATATTGGCCATTTTATCCGACAATACCTGTTAATATTCCAGAATCATTAGGAGATTCGAAATAAATACGTTGAAATTCCCTGACGCCGGCGTCAGATAGCATGCTTATGAGTTGTTCTTCTGAATAGGCCTGTCCGCCGGGTGTTCCCAAAAGCATGTTTAAGGAAAACAATGCAGGGAAAAGCGGACCGTCCATGGTATTGTTTAAAATGAACTCATGAATGATGATCAAGCCGCCGGGTTCAAGGGCAGAAACGGTCTTTTGAACGATTTTACGGCCGTCTTCGAAACTCTCTCCATGGAGAATATGTGACAGCCAAGCCACATCAAAGACCCCTTCAATATCTTTTTCGAGATAGTCGACATCCTTGAAATCGATTCGATTCTGCAAATTAAATTTGGCAATGGTCTTTTCAGCAAAGGGTCGTGTAGTTGGAAGATCATATACAGTGGCTTTAAGCCGGGGATTGTTCAAACAGAAATGAATTGCATAAGTTCCAGGGCCACCTCCCAAATCGAGCAGATGATGCCGATTGGAAAGATCTATTTTCGGGACCAGAACCGGTGCCAGATTCATCGCAAGATTAAACATTCCCATGAGAAAGCTTTCCCTTCTTTCCTCGTCTGTATGCGAGACTCTACCTCTCACAGGTTGGCCTGTTCGAACAGCAACATCCAGCCTGTTCCAGGAATCCACCAGATGATAATGATGCATGATGATATGACCGATATACCGGGAAGAGTTCCTGACAAGAAACGCCAGGCTTAAGGGCGTGTTTGAATAGGTGTTATCTTTTTTTTCCAGTAACTCCATGGCTGAGAGGGCATTCAGAAGCATCTCAACGCCTCTTTGGTTACCATGCAGCATATCCGACACATCTTCGCTTTTCAGCCGACTGTTACCGATGATGGTGAAGACATCAAGTTTAACCGCAGCATGGAGTGTACATGTTTGCCAGTAGTTTCCTGATATTTCCAATAAATTCCCAGGATTCATTTCTTGTTTGTGCATCGTTGCGATACCTTTCTCATTAATTTTCATGCAAGATTCAGGTTACACGATTTTATTTTGCCCTGAAAAAACTGGTCCTCTGGGCCAGGTCAGAGTTCTATGGCTCTGCCTGAAGAATCGCTGCAAGAGTTTGAAGTGAACTAAAGTTTAAAGTGAGCTAAAGTTAAGGAATTCTATCAATTATATAAAAACATCGGAGCGACCTGCCCGCTCGTGCCTTGCAATGGCAGGCGGGAGCGACACCATAACTTTAGGCACTTT
>CALLDL010000033.1 GCA_937998305.1 uncultured Desulfobacterales bacterium
TTTCTGGTATCGTTGATTTTAATTTATCTGCAAGCATTTATCATCCGTGCCTTTTGTTTCTATTGTCTCCTATCCGCCTTGACCTCAACCGGTCTTTTTATGTTAGCCTTGATTTATCGAGGCAGATTGAAGATGGTAGACCCAACAGCCTGCCGTCTTTCAAAGTCCAGCTAAATCACCTTCTTTGACTGTTGGCCTTGTTTGCAACCTCATGGATTTTACCATATATAATGAGAATTTTAATTTGAAGTCATCGATCCCAATCGTTGATTTCTGGTATCTATCTTTCATTTTGAAAGTGGATTCAGAAGTTGTGATATCATACTCCGAAAATTGAACTGTCAAGGGATTTATAGACCTGACTTCTCGCTCATCTTGAGGACATTTATAGTTGCTTGATAATTATAGACAGACCGCTTCCGCCACTTTTAAGAACTAGTTTTTCCGTCTGGGAATTCTTTTAGCCGCTTGGGATAATTATAATTTTCTGTTACAAAGTCCGGGATTTTAGACTTGACCTTGCGAAAAATTTCTAATTTCTGTATTGGAAACTTAATTTGGGATCAATATAGATATGGATGGACACTAACTCAAGTTTAGCACCCCAATATTGCTAAAAAGTCTTTGAAACATCTGGCCGAAATAAATTTTTTAAGGTAATAGATTTTATTGGGGCATTAATCGTAAGACGCCAAAATAAAAAGGCTCTCTATATTTTTTCAAGACGATATGGATTCCAATATTTGCAGGTTAAAAGAACAGGGGTTTTCTCAAGGGGACTGTCTGGTCAAGGCCAATAGGAAAAGTGCGCCAGCTTGCCAGGTGACATTAAAATATAGAAACCGCCAACCGTATCGACTGATCACTGCCATTCATCTGTCGCGCCCTGAAAACTATCTTTCTATTTATCAGTCAGGATGTAATTTATCGTGCCGCAAATGCCATTCCTGGTATTTCAGCAAGGAAAAAAACGGCAGCTGGTATTCTCCGGATGAAATTTTAAAAGAAGCCGTTGATTATGAGAAATCGGTGACCTTGACAGAGCCTCGTGAAAAAGCAACTGCCTGGCATGCCCATGATACATGTCGATGCTGTGGCAGCTGTATCCTTTACGGAAAACGATCAAATTCATGCCCGGGAATACTCGACCCCGAATCCATTGCGTTAGGTCCCCAGGGGTTCGGTCCTGTAAGGAATATTGTGGCGTTTACCGGTGGCGATTTGACCTGCAACCCCGAATTCTATGGAGAATGTGCACGCCTTATTCATAAGCACACTCGGCTATGGGTGCTCATCGAAACCAATGGTTACGGGCTTACACCGAACAACCTCGATTATTTACAAGATTCAGGTGTGGATAGCTTTTGGCTCGATATCAAAGCGTATGACGATGATAAGCACAAATGGCTAACCGGATGTTCCAATGAAAATATATTGAAGTTGCCAAAAGAAATCATCGAGCGGGGATTTGTCCTGGAAGTCTTGTCCCTTTTTATCCCCGGTTTGGTCGAAAGCGATGAGCTTGAGAGCATTGCGCAGAGCCTCATCGCAGTTGATGGTTCAATCCCTTTTACCATTCTGGCCTTTTTTCCTGAATACCGTATGAAGGTGTATAAAAGTCCTTCCGTTACGGAAATGGTAGAAGCGTATCACCGGGTTAAAACAACCGGACTGAAGAATATCAGACTCGGAAATATAGGGGTATTTGCACGCACTAAAGAAGATCAAGAATATTTGATGGAGAATGTGGATGAAGGCGCATATTAAAATATAACATCGCGCTTACTTGAGAGAATATTTTTGTATATTTTTCAAGCTACTTTAAGAAACTCTACATCCTTAATGTGGAAGTTAAATATCAGTGTCTCGCAGATTCTATCCAAATTATCTTGAAGGGCCTTTTTCCTGAAATTTCCTGTCAGGCGATCTTGAGCCAGTGCTTTCGCCATAACTGAAAGAAGCTGAACTCTCTGATGAAACACATACTCCTCCTCTGTTTCAACCTCGGAGGTAGTACCCGACTGCTTTTTTAAATCGTGGTTTTTAATAAAGGCTGTTTCGCTGACCAATTTCAGGGAATGATAAAAAACGTGGTGGGCGTTTTCGATGATGGCAGATTTTCGATACTTTCCAATGGGACAATCTTTTAAATATGCCTTGGCCATGATAATAAGAAGTTTCAAGCGTGATAAAAAAATGTCGTCATCTGACATTTCTCTCATTTCCCCAGACGTCGCCCCTAATTTAATCATAATTTATCCCTTCAGGCGTTAGTTTTCGTCAGCCAATAGCTAAGAATTTTGGTTTTTTGTGCTTTAAATAAATTTAATTATTTAGTTTTATGCAATAATTATGCAATATTAGATTATTATATTTGAAATGATAAAGATGTTAAAGATATTAAACGGTTACATCAATTAGAAAGGAAGGGCAGCCATTTTAAATCACATAAAAAACTATGTAATTGTGGGGCAAATTACATAACAAACTATTACATTATTTACACAGCATGATAAATCAATTAACCAGGATTTTTCATGGATTGCCCAGACGAACGAATTCAAGTACGCGTTTCTCCATATAGGGATAGAATGGATTCCAGCGGAGTCGAAGCATATCTGCGGCCGGTATCTGAAGCACACCGCGCTCTCCGCGAAGATCCATGTTTCCAAGATGGATCATTGTGCTGTCGTCCGGGTTAAGTTTACCGTAAAGCGGATCATTCATGGGAAACGGTAGCGCAACGTGTGATAGAGAGTAAAGACCTCCGGGCCATTTCAACCCGAGTGATATTTCGTTAATCTTGGAATTTCCCGGCTGTTTTTGACGCATGACGATGTCATAACTCTTTTCGCTTGCGTTGGTCACAAGGCTGAGAGTGAAGGGCAGACTTGCATCATGGAACATGGCTTCAATACCCGGTTTGGGATCTTTTATGAGCACCTGCTCTACCTCGGAAACGCGATTGATATCAAAGAGCACCAGTTCGTATCCATTGACCGGCAGTTTTTTAAAAAGTCCGTCAGCCACTGCCTGCGTCGATACCGTTGCATCGACAACCGACTGGAAGGCCAGTATCGGCGGAAATCGATTTAACTTCCCGGCCGCCCCGAGTGCTTCAATCCTTGATTGGATTTCATTGGTAATACGGTAAACCTGGTTGCCGGCGTTCACAGCAAATGAGTTGTACTTGAAGGGGTCATATTCGGGCAGAATACTGTTCCACGCGAGTTTGTTGAGACCGAGAAGGCGACCGAGTCTTGCCTGCCACTTGGCAAGGGCAGCTACCGGGGTCACTCCGATTGAGGGTGAAATCAGCACCAGCCCGGTAAGCGGAAGCAATGTTGAATCTTGCAGCATCGAAAGGGTATAGTTCACGGCCAGGGCACCGCCGTTGGAATACCCCACGAGGAATAGGGGTGATTCGCCCACCTTTTCACGCAGATGGAGAACAGCCAGCCGCACTGCTGCGGCCATATCCTCCCATTGAACCCGGACCAGCCCCGAGGGGGCGGTACCGTGTCCCGGCAGCCGCAGCCCGATTACCCAGGCACCCGAGCTGTGCAGGCGCTGTCCCAGGCTGTGCAGGCTGTAGGGTGAGTCGGACATGCCGTGCAACAGCAATACACCCGCTCGGGGCACGTCCGTCGGAAGCTCGAATGTACGGTTCCAGTTCGAAGACCATCGATCGGGGTTCGACAGGCTGTCCCGGTGGTAACGGTTGATAAGGCGGCGATCCTCGGGTTCAATGCGCGAATAGACGCGCTCATCAAGCTGGGCGAAGAGCTGGTCCTCCATCGCGAGGTAGTCTTCAAGGCTTCCCGCCGGACTGTTTGCCGTGAATTCAGCATCAAGCTCGACCTCATGCCAGACCTTGAGTTCAGGCCGACTTTCTAAAAACAGTACGAATATGATAACAAGCACCACACATCCACCGATGATCCCGTATAAAAGAGCTTTGACACAATGTTTGATTAAACTTATCATAAAAAATTTTGAAACGGGTTAATCGCTCCCTCCTTTTTTATTACCTTGCATATGAAAGCCTCCGACTCGTGCAAAATTCAGGTGTCAACCTTGTTCTTTCTTCATTTTTAAGTTTGTCAGCATTGTCTTCATTATTTCTATCATATGCTCAGATCCGATGGCCTCAAAAAGCTTCAAGCCTTTATTGTACATTTCTTCGGCTTGATCCAAATCAGTTCTAATACGGAAAATATCCCCTAAGTAGCCGTAAACAGTCGCTATAGCTCCTTTGTTGTCAAGCGTTTCTTCCACTTCTAAACTCTTTTTAAACATGTCCTCGGCTTGATCCAAATCACGACGGGTATAGTAAATTTCACCAAGTTTGCCATATATCGTTGCCATACCCTCCTTGCGGCCCAGCTCCTGATTAATTTCAAGGCTTTTTTTGTACATGATTTCAGCTTGTTCCAGATCTCTACGTGTTTGATAAATAGTGCCCAAATATCCGTAATCTGATGCCATACCCTCTTTATCGACCATCTCTTCTTCCAATTCCAAAGATTTTTTAAACATCTCTTCGGCGCTATCCAGATGGCCAAGTGTTAGATAAATAGTTCCGAGGTTACCGTAGGCATCCGCCATACCCTCCTTACGACCCAGTTTTTCTTCCGTTTCAAGTTTCTTTTTGTACTTCTCTTCGGCTTGTTCCATTTCGGTACGGGATTTCGGGGGTGTTCGTGACATTTTGTCATTCTCCTTATTTGGATTTTATTGATTCGCTTTTGGTAACTTCCTCATAATAATCCCAAGCAACTCTTGCCCTATAGGCTCGTTGGGATGTTTCATAACCATTTGCTGTGCCATATTGTTTGCTTTTTGAAATTGCTCCCTTTTCAAATAAAAATCAGCGAGGGCATAGAGATACTCCATGCTGTTCGGGTCTATCTCCAATGCTTTGAGCAGCGCTTGTTCGGCTTTTTCATCTCTTTTGAGATACTGAAAAAGCAACCCGAGATTGTAGTGAACGCGGGCGTGCTTCGGCATGCCCTTAGCCGCCTTTTCCAGGTAGATCGCAGCCTGGTCATATTTTTTCATTTCTGCCAGCAAAAGCCCAAGTGAATAAGCGATTTCATACAGCTCCGGATGATCTTGTATCACTTCACGAAGCAACACTTCTGCTTTACCATTCTCTCCTTTTTGGTTGTAGAACATGGCCAAATTGACTTTGGCCGGGTAAAATAAACCGTCAACCTTTATTGCGGCCAGATAGTTTCGAATGGCTTCTTCCGGCTGATTCAAGGCAACATAGAGATTGCCCAAGTTATAACGACCAAAGGAAAAGTCGGCACTATATTCCATGGATGCTACAAATTCTTTCAAGACGGCTTTGAAAACCTTCTCCTGGTCAGGATTCATGCGCCTGGAGGGTTCCTCGGCCAGCCGGCGGGCAGCTTCAATACGTACCGCCCTTACGGGATCATAAAGCAAAGGTGCAATGAGTTCGGTCTTTTCTTTTTGATTGGTCGGAGCGATACTCTCGACCGCCGTTCGACGGATCAGCGATTCGTCATCCATCAACGCCAGCTTCATGGCCTGGAAAGTATCCTCACCAGGGTATGCAGTTAAAAGGGATATGGCTGTGGCCCGAACGATAACGGGATAGAGGGGATCGCCTGTCAATCGGATGAGGTCCTTACGGACATTGGGCAGCCTTTTGCGGCCGGCGTCGATGATGGCTCCGTAGTGTCGCCTTCGGCCCGGTCCGTACCACTTGGTGATGGTTTTGTCGGACCATTGAGAAGTTTTATCGATGTGGCACCGCTTGCACGCATCGGGCGTACCTATTGTAATACTCAGGCCGGGACGTGGCACCCGGAAGCTATGATCCGGGCGGTAATCTATCCCCATGTAAATTCGGCCCGGCATGTGACACTGGACACATTCGGTACCGGTACCGACGTCGAACAGAACCTCCCCTTTTAAAGATCTGATGGGCTCTCCTTTTTCACCCTTCTTCTTGTGAAAGTGATGCGCTTTTGTATCATACTCGCTTGCTCTGTGACACTGTAAACAGAGATGGTTGCTCTTTTTTACCAATTTGATGCTGTGGACGTCGTGGCAGTCGTTGCAGCGCACATCCCGATGATACATCTTGCTCTGGGTGAACGATCCGTAAACATAGACCTCCTCCAGAATTTGACCGTCGGCAAAGTACAAATTTTCGGTGAGTTGGCTGGGTAGCAGGCTGTCCAGAAGATCAGGTTCTGCATGGGTATAATCGCCCAAAGCCGCCCGTCTGGAATGACACGGCGCACACAGCTCCACCATTTTGCGCGAGTTGATCCCGGAAGTTTTTATCACCAGTTCATAGTTCTCCACTTTCGGCCGAGCCATATCCGGCAGCTGGGCCCATTCCACATGTCTGGAACCGGGTCCGTGGCAGGCCTCGCACCCCACGTCGATATCCGACCAGGTTGTCTTATAGGTATCTGTTTTTAAGTCATAATTCTTTTTTAAATTAGTGGAATGACACTCGGCACACATGCCGTTCCAGTTTTGTCCGGCATTGGTCCAGTACAACCAGTCCCTTGGGGCAAGGGTTTCCTTTGGGTAAAGGTGATACCATTTTTTTTCTCTTACATCCCAGGCAATGGGAAGGCATTGCAAGCGGCCGCCTGGAAACGGAACGAGGTACTGCTGCAACGGATACCAGCCAAAGGTGTGAGTAATCTCAAACTTCGCCATCTCGCCGTCAGGGCCCTGTGTGTGAACAAAATACCTGCCGTCCTTTTGATAAAAGAGAGAAGTGACCCCAAGGTTTTCAAAAACAGCGGTGTCAAAATCTCCTAAAACGGTGTTCTTATCGGCAACCTCCATGGCATGATCGTGGTGAGAATTCTGCCATTTGTCGAATTCTCTTTTGTGACAGTCCTTACACTTTTGTGTGCCGACAAAGGTAGCCGATGGCTTTGATTGAACTCCCTCTGAACCCGGTGCGATATACTTATGTTTCAGAAGATAAAAGGGTACTGAAAGGACGATGACGATGGTCGCAACAACACCGGTGATTTTCCATCTTTTCATATTTAAGCCTTTTTAGCGTACACAACCTGATCAGTACGAAAACCACTACGTTTGATCCGCTTACCGGTGTCCACTTTAACGATGTTGTTCTCGACATATAAATGATAAACATCCAAGGCACGGGGAGCAGGTGGGCTGATCACCTCTCCTCTGATGTCAAATGCCGAAGCGTGACAGGGACAGACGAATTTCTTCTCTTTATCTGACCAAGGAACAGTACATCCGAGGTGGGTACACTTACGGGAAACAGCCAGAAAACCACCGTCTTCCAATCTGCATAGGTAAAATTTGCCCCGAATGAAGGCCGTTACGGAGTTGAGAGAGAATTTGTCAGCCTTGCCGGCTTCGATAATGGTTCCAAAGTCGCCGGTTTTTGTCTTTTTTTTTCGAGGAAGGAGAAAGGCGGTCACAACACCGATGAATTCGATAAAGGCAACAATCCCCAGGCCGACCCAGAATATAAAGAGAAAAGAGCGACGAGAAGGCATTTGCTCAGTTTCATTCATTTTATGTTGTTTTTTCGTTTCAGACATGATGATTATATCTGTGCCCTTCTCAGTGATCAGTAATCAGGTCTTTCTCCACAAAACTGCTTTGCTTTTCTCATCATGGAGTTTAGCATGCGCCCAATTTCTGATTATGGATCAAAACGGCCATGTTAACTTCATTCCCGGTCCTCTGAACCATGTCCCGGTTACAGTCAATATGAGAAATACCACCAAAATAAAAACAAAAAGCGCTTGGGTGGTTTCATTATTCGAAGCGGAATACCGGTGTTTTATGAGGATGTAAAATCCTGCACATCCGAAAAAAATGAATGCAAACGGGATGAGACCGTTGCCGAAAAAAGTCGGAATACCGCTTAATCCGGCGGCAAAATCGATGAGGTACTCGTCCGCCAGAATTCCCATAGGTCCGGCGGCTATTGCGATAAGACCCGCAATCAGGGCCATCTTTCGCCCTTTTATAGAAGCAAACCAGATACCCTCGGTGTTGGTGTCGTATTTCAGATAGGGTATTCCCATCAAAGTGACAAACAAAACCAATGGAATGATAAACACCGCAAACAGCGGATGAAGATGCAGCAGGAGTTCTTGAAGCCCGGCAAAATACCATGGCGCTTTGGTGGGGTTGGGGCTCAATCCGGGATTGGCTGAATCTCCCAAAGGGGTATCAAAAGAAACGGACACCACCATCACAACAGCGATAAGCACCAGGGCCACCACTACTTCACGGAGAAGTAGATGAGGCAGGGTCGGTACTCGAACCGGTTTTTTTTCAATATCTTCTCCCGATGCTCTGGGAATAACCAGGCCACCTGTTTTACGGATTCTCCAAAAATGAAAGGCCATTAGTATGATCAGGCCCACCGGAACTACAGCCGTGTGTATGGCAAAAAATATGCTTAGCGTAGCCGGACCAATTTCATTGCCGCCTTGAATTATTTCTTGCAGTCGGTTACCAACTACAGGGATGTATTCCAGCATGCCAGTGGAGACTGTTACCGCCCAGTAAGCCAGTTGATCGTAGGGCAACAAATAACCGGTAAAATTGGCGGTTAACACCAGGCCAAACAACCCCAGACCGATAATCCAGCTAAACTGCCGCGGCGGATGAAAGGCACCGGTGAAAAATACCCGCAACATGTGCAGAAACACGATCAGCACCAGAAAGTTGGCACACCAGTGGTGAATGTTGCGAATCAGGTATCCGAACATCACCTCGTTTTGCAACATCTGAATCGATGAATAGGCGGCAACAGGAATCGGCTTATAGACAAACTTAAGCAAAAGCCCCGTTCCAAACTGTAGAATTATCAACAGAGCCGCCATTCCGCCCAACCCCCATGTTAGGGAAAATTTCAGTGTTTTTTCCGGAACCGTAGGGGGTCTAAAATGCAGAATGAGATTCTTTAACAGGTAGCGCTTGCGCTCCTGGTCAGATTTTGGAATAAGTGGATAAGGGAAAATGGAACGAAATAGTTGATGGAAAAATCCTGTGGTCTCCGGTGATGGCTTATGTTTTGGTTTCATTCAAATGCTAAAAATAGAGAGTACAATTGTTAAAAGCACCTCCTATTACCATCGACAGAGTTTCCGGTCAAGCCATGATTTATCAAGGTTAATATCACAAGGCTTGGGGTCACTTTTCAGATGAAATATCCAAAAGTTTTGAATTGATGATTTGGAACCAAGGCCGAATCCATCATCAGGGTGTTCTGGATTTAAGGTTTAAAGCATAAACCTATCATTCTGATGTTTCCAGAACTCCTGATGACAAATTCGGCCTTCAGTGAACTTTAAATGATGATCAGTCCTTTAGACCGGTTCAGGTTTTCTAGTAACCACGACATGTTTTTATCATTTGGCAAGCAAATTTGAACTTTTTTTCTAAAAGCGCTTAGCAAAGTGAAGCGGACAATTAATCAAGACCCATCACAATACTTTCAACCCGCCTGTTTTGCTGGCGTCCCTCTTCCGTGCTGTTGCTGGCCACCGGATCTTTTTTGCCGTACCACTGGGTGATGATTCTCCCGATACTCACCCCAGAGTATTGGGTCAGGTAATCCTGAACCTTTTCGGCCCTGCGTCTGGCAAGCCACAGGTTGTATTCTTTAGAACCGGTAATGTCGGTATATCCTGAAAGAACAACATATGTTTTAGGATGCTCTCGTAAGAAATCCCCCAGTTTGTTCAGTTCCTCATTAAACGAAGATGGTATGACCGAACTGTTGAAATCAAACTGGATGTTGTCGACCTTTAAGCCGGCAAGATAATCTATGGTTTCAATTGTTTCAATTGTTTTAACATCAATTTCATAAAGGGCGCCGGTCATGTATTCCGGTCTTCCCAGCAAATATTCAAAAGGAACCACCCGAGAACACTGGTTGATCGATGCCAAAGCCTTCAATATTTCTTTATGATGGCCACCCTTGGCAGTGCTGATGACATAAAAGCAGACATCTTGTTTGTCGGCGATTTCTTTTGCGATGTCAACCGGCTTTTTCATGCCGGGGGTGGGTGTGTAATAGCCGTCGGTAAAGAGAAAAACCACCGTTCTTCCTGAAAGCCCTGCTAAAACACCACGAAGCTTACTCAGACTTTCCACCATCAGCGTTGCGCCACTTCCCTTGGCCGGTAATTGATCCAGAGCAGCAGCAACTTTTTCCCGGTCATATTTCTGCACCGCGTAAATGGGTTTGAAGTTCGAAAGCAAATATAACCCGGCATTGTATCCCAAATCCGGCAAGGTTTTGTTTTTTTCTTTGAGAATTTCCTTGGCTGCTTCTAACTTTGACATGCTGGTGTTCCGGTATGGCTCTTTCATAGAGCTGGATGAATCAAACAGAATAATAAAATTGTCTGCTGTTTTTACAATTTCTACTTCTTGTGCGACGGTCGTAACCGTATCTTGTTCTATGACCTTTTCGGCGGCCATGACATGGGGCCCAGTTAAGCCGAGAAACACCAGACCTAAAGCACTTAAAATTATGAACAGTTTTTTCATTGACGAACCTCCTTTTGTTTGATTTTCATTGATAAAGTTGGCCTATTTTTTCATTTTTGCAAACTTTTAAACCCTCTATGGTCAGGTTGTACATCAATCTCTTTGGCAGTGGCGGCTTAAACGTCAGCTGACTGAAAAACTGCAAATCATATGACCATGAGAGCAATAACGGCAACGATTGTCAAGTTGCTTTTTTTTCAAACCGTGTAATAACGACAGAGGCGGATAATCCCTATTTACCATTTAAACTGGGAATCCGATTTCAATGCAATCCGGTTGAATCGGTACATATCAAACAGACCTGCTTCAACCGGTTCGTCCTTGAGAAACTTCTCGTAATGCCAGTCAGATTCTGTCCAGAAACTGGGATCGGTTCTTCGTATGGCATACTTTCTGGCAAAATTGTAATAGCTGAGTTGATCCTTTATTTTGAGAAAATCTTCAACAACATCCTCTATCTGTTCGATGTGAACACGACAGAACGCGTTTGGATAGCTGCCCACGTAACCCTTTACAAGTGTAAGAGTGTCGTCATCGACAATGCGCCTTCTCTCTTCACTAAACATGATTGAATTATTGCTCAGCGCCTTGTTTCGGATAACGGTATAGGCCAAGTCATTATCCTTATCACCGGTAACAACATGAATAAAGGTCACATCCGGGACCACCTGTATCTCAGGGCCGCGAATCCTCGTCATTTTTCTCAGGGCAAGATCTGCTCTCTGTTCAAGAGGACTTGAATTTTCATCAACACAGTTTTTTTCAGGACAGCGGTTCAAATAGTCGTTTGCATTGGCAGCCGGACCTACATACTTGTGTATTTTTTCAAAAAACTCCTTTTTAGGGTCGTCTGTTGTGTAGACAATTTGGGTGTCCCATTTAAGCCCCCGAAAAGGGTTCTGCAGGTGACTCTTAAATTCAGCTCTTGCACCCTTATACCATTCTGCCCGGATCTCCTTGCGCTTATCATTTGGAAGGAAGCTTAAAAAATTGTTTTCTCCCTCCATGCGGAGAAAGTCCATATAGAGACGGGTTTCGAGTTGATGCCCCACATTGCCATACACGTTGAAACCGGCAACCAGCAGATAATGGATACGCTCAAAAAGTGGAAAGTCAATTACCCAACCGGTTTTGGGAATTTCTCCCACAAACCCCTTGACAACGCTGGCGCTATCAAAATGTCTGAAAACGGTCAACAGCGCATTGTCATTGTAACCATCGCCGTTCCAGATATGGGTTATATCATTTCCCCTTTTATCCGGATCCAGTTTGGCAAGATACTGTCCCTTGGCATCCAGGTATTTTTTTTGTTTCCGGTAATAGTCCCACCAGATGCTCATGATTTTGATATTGCTCTCTCTTTCGGCCGGCAAGTCTAAAAAATCACTTACATTGGCAAGAAAGGTTGTATCATTGCTGATGGTGTCCTTTTTTGGATCAAAAAAGGACACAAAGAAGTGGTCGTTAATGACATTAAGGGCGACCTGGCCGCGGCAAACAGGCCCTTTGATAAACCCCATATAGAAAAACTGGGCATCATCCAGCAAAAACCTGTAACGGGACCCGGCAGGCAGATCTGCAAATGTCTTGAAGGGATTGGAGGCAGTTTCAGGATCATAGGAGGGCAGTTTATTAACCTCATAATCGTTTTGCAGAAAGAGCTGCCGATAGCGATCCATTTTTTGCCGGTTCATGCGATAAACCGTGTGATTTTTTACAACAATGGTTGTTTCTATTTTACGAAACCGATAGTAGAATTTTTCAATCCCGGGATCATCATAAGGTCTATCCGTATTGATCTCAACCACCGGTTCTCCCGGAGGTGTTTCAGATCGAACTAAACGGTAAAATTCCCGGTCCGGAAAAGAATCAAAATGGATGTGGGCGATGAATAGATGTTCATAAATATAGCGTGACACAAGCTGCTGCTTTAAAGAACTGCCGTTAAAAAACTCCTCCCACGGATCTATGACCTGTTTTGCCTGATCCGACATCTTAGGCCGAACAGTAACCACGGCCCCCTGAATCAGCCAGTCAACGATGGTTTTATGTTCCTTGTCAGTCAAACCGGGTAATGCATAGGGCATTCCCCAGAGCGGATATTTTTTCTTGTATTCATTGAAATCTTCTGCAGTTGTACATTCCTGTTTTCGATCAAGGCTGATATCAAAGGCGGCCGGCAGTAGTTCCGTTGTTGGCTGAGGATGCTCTTTTTTCAGCTCGAGCATCATATTCACCACGGAGTTTTCAAGATTTGCCTGGGGCGTCTGATCCCTCTCGTTGAGAACCGGATGAAACTCCATCCTTCGCCATTTTTCCACTGAATCGGCATCAATAAAAAGACGGGTCGGTTTTACCCGTTTTAACCTGCTTGTGTCATAAACCAGCTTTTTAGTGCCGCCGCGCTCGATTCCTTCAAAACAGGTCAGTTTTAGCTGACATGGCGCATCATAACAGCCGTGGCACACATCACAGCGACGTTCCAGTATAGGCTGCACATCATCATAAAAAGAGATCTCACCGGGCGCAAGAAAATCAACACGCCGATCTACGGTCTGCACCGGCCCGAATTTTTTGTCCAGCTTTGCAGCCCTGTACGCAGTGCATCCGGCCAGAATGATCAGGGCCGTGATGAAAAAGAGAAAGGTTTTTTTCATAAATCAACTCCCGTTGTTCGTTAACATTTCGCAATCAGCGGCGGCCAACAATCCGTATCTTCTTAATGGCCTCCGGTCCTATATTGACAAACTCCGGTACATTGGCGGCATAGCGGTTATCACTAAAACGGGATAAGCATATCGGAGGACTGTCAACACCGTTTTTATCGATATGTGTCAGGAAAATTTCCGTAAAAGGGGTGTTGGTTTTGGAACTGAACAGCATCCAATTTCCATTGGGCGAAAAACTGTGCCAGGAGTTGAAAAGCTTACGGTTGCATTTCATCCTTCGGGGATCACCGCCGGCAGCAGGTATAATGAAGAGCTCGCTGTCCGGCTGCAACATGATGCCGGTTTTACTGCGAGTAAAGACAATCCACTTCCCGTCCGGGGAAAATCTCGGGAAATAGTTGCTCATTCCATTATGACTCGCACCTCTCAGAGGTTCAGGAGTCCCGCCGTTTCCCTGATTGAATGGAATTCTGTAAAGATCGAACTGTATGGGAAACCTTTGATTCAACGCATGAATATCAGCATCTTCGGTATGGGTTTGGATGTTTGAGATGTCTTTGTGGTATTCATTTTTTGTGTTTGCTCTGGCAAATACAATATGCTTTTCATCCCAGCTCCAGCTCGGGTCTGTCTGTACAAAGTCATAATCATCCGCTCCAGGGAGGAGATGAAACGCCTTTTTGTCAACCGAATACCAGGCCAGCACGCCGTAAGTCGGGAAGAAGAGCTGGCAGAAGGCAAAATCGTTGGTCAGAGCAGCATAGGATATCTCATGTACCGTACTTACGATGTATTTTCCGGTAGGCGACATTTTTGCAAACAACCCCCGGGTTTTTGGCAGAAGTTCCGGTTTCGGGAAATCATTCCAGGAGATAAAGTTCGCTTCAGACAATTCGATTTTTTCTTTGACCTTAGTGATAAAATGAGCACCGCTGTCATTATTGTAGTTCATCTCCATACTGATTAAAGCGCCGTCTTTCGAGAAGAGATGGCAGCTTGCACAAACAGAAAGATTCTTCATTACCACCGCCGGTTTTTCATATGAAGAGATATCGCCAAGACGCCACTTTATCTTTTTGAAGTTTTTTTTCCCGACCTTAAACGGGAGCTGAACCTGGCGATAAAATATTGATGCATCAACAGGATCTTTTGAAGTGGAGATGCGGATGCTATTTTTTGCAGTGATGTTGCATGCATGTTTGTTGTCAAAACCGTAAACAATGATTTTTGCTGAACCACGGACTGAGTTGGCTTTGATGATCTCCCAGGTCGGTTTGTCCGGTTCCCAGTAGTGCTTATCCGCAAATGCATAAATCGGCGCATGCTCACCGCTGAATTCAACCATGATAAGCCAGTGTTTCGAGGCAGTGTTGGTGTCATTCCATGTAATAACAGGTGCAGCGATTTCAGGAGGGAAAACAGCTCCGTCATAGGGGTATGTGATGAGCAAACCGCTGTTGTTTTCGATTTTCTCACCATTTTTGATGAGTTTCTGTACCTGATGCAGAGTTTTTTCCGACATCCTTTCCGGTTCGCTCATCCGGCTGTCCCCATTGTTGTCCCCGGAAAATGCGCTATGGCCCATTGCAATACTTAACAGCAGAATAAAAAGCAGGCTCGATGTCTTTTTCATTATTATTATCTTAAAACAAAGTAATTACTCAAGGTTTGCACTCTTCATTTTCAGCAACGCCAATACAGCATAGCAGTCCGGAAAATATTTTTGTGTTTCTAACTTTCATCATGCATCTTCTTCGGTGGAGAACTTATCGATACCGGGCAGCAGGCCGGCCTCACCCGCGATCCAGACGACCAGGCGTCCGAAGGGACTAAGCTGCTTCCGTAATTCCATAACCTGACGTGCAAGCGCTGGTTCGTCCGTAATGATCCCATCGATTCCACGGCTCATCATCACGGACATCTGGACCGGGTCATTGATGGTCCACACGTAGACCTTCATCCCTTGCTTGTGGGCACGGTGGATCATGGTGGCCGATGCCGCCACGGAATTGAGCGCCAGAAAGTTAAGATTCAGTCGGGTTAGGTCACCGATGCTGGCGGTGTTGAGCAGACCGCGGGTCCAGGCCGGCCGCAGAGCGGCGACCTTGCGCAGGCCATCGATTTTGAGGGACATAACCATGATGTCCGATTCCATACCGGTTTGCTCCACAATATCCGCGACCCGTGATTCGAGGTTCCGATCGTGACCGTAATACTTGAGTTCTATCACGACTCCCAGCTTATCTTTGGCCAAGTCCAATGCCTGGCGCAGCGTCGGGACCCGCTGGTTTGAGTATTCAGGAGCATACCAACTGCCGATGTCAAGGTCGCGAAGGTTTTCATTCGTGGCGTCCCAGACTTTGAGGTTGCTCCGCGCAACCTTCAAAAAATCGCTGTCATGGGCGACCACGATGACATCGTCGGCATTTTCCTGAACGTCGAGCTCAATCCAATCCGCATTGTCGACGATTGCTCGCTGGAACGACGCCATCGTATTTTCCGGCGCTGTTCCTGAAGCGCCGCGGTGCGCAATGATCTCGATTTTAGCTTCCTCGTCGATGCTTCGGCTGACAGCATAGCCGCCCAGGATAATCAGGACCAACGCCGCGGCACTGAGTCCGATAATTATCTTGCCCGGAATTTGCAGGGACGCCTTTTCACCGAGTGAACCTCGTGCAGCGAGTTCCGGATCGAGTCGGCCGGGACCGGCCAAGGATTGATAGAGGCGGACGATTAGCAGGGGGAACAACGCCGTGCTGAGTATCGCAATCGCAAGATTCCCCAATCCCGCCAGCATTAGGGTAATCCCTAACCCTATCGCGATAATAGCGAAATTCCCCCCGAGGTCTGGGATCAGGACATTGCCTATTAGGCCGACGAGGAACGTGACGAGTCCCGAGAGAAGGGCAACCCCGGCGAGCCACGAGGCGAGCAGGAGTGCCATTTTCCAGCCGAACACCACCAACTTTCTAGCACTCTCGCGCAGTGCCTGCCTAGCGCGATTACCCTGGAACAGTATCAAAGGCATAGTTATAATCCAACTCGAACACTTTTTTAGCACGATGACCGCCATGATCATCATCAACAGCCCGGCAATCGCTATCGCCCACCAGAACTCGGGCGGTTTGTCGGCCAGGTAGAAATTGATGTCATGCTTGTTCAGTAAAAGCAGATAGACACCGCCTACACCTGCGAGAAACGGGGCGGAGATGAGCAACAAGCGAACGATAACGTGTCCGGCCAGCTTCACCAGCTCAAAGGCGTATCTTGTCACGTAGCGCATCGAGTCCAGCCAGGTCACCCTGCGGTCTTCGACGGCCCCAAATCCGACCACCATCAGAACGCTCTGTTGTGCAAACAACACACCGAGGGAAACCGAACACACGATTATAAGTGCCGTGATGCCGAGCGGATGGAGCAGAAACAGGATGATATCCGTATCGCTCAAGACACCGTCGTCCGTCTGAAGGAGGAAGAGCTTTATAAGAAGACCGACCATTGGGGTCAGAACCACCATCACGATTGTCCGTGCGAGCAGATCGGTAAGCAACAGTTGGGGCCATGTACGGCGAAAATCATTTCGGGCTTCGAGCAGATCGAGCCACCGGATCGGTTTCACTAAGTTCTCTCCTCACTCGGATTTAACATGAACAGAACAATTCGCATGAAACTCGAGACAAAGAGAATTAAGAGTGTCATTGTGAATAAGGGTCCGAGTTTTAAGATAACCCAGCTAATTCCCACGACAGGTAACAGACCCATGCGAACCGCCGTTCTTAAGCTGTCATGTTTTGCGATGAAATCGGCTATAGGCGGTGAATAGATGTAGTAAAGACGAACGAAACTCTTTCCTACTTTATTGCCAAGCAGAAAACGGTCACGGAAATCACGCAGAATCTTGACATGTGGCTCCATCAATGATCCATAAGCTGCGGTGGCTATGAAGCATCCGCCTCCGCCACCACTATCACTTTCTGTAATAACGGTAGTGCTTCCACTGGAACTTTTGATAGGCGTGGCTGGACCACCGACATCAACAATTACTCCATTGGCTGTTAGATCATCATCACCTCTTGCACCATCTAAGAAATACAACGTGATGACATTTCCATTGATCTCTGCACCCGTCTGACTATCATAAAAGAATTCGTACCAATGGTTAGTGTTATTATCAGGAGTTGGGCCATACTTGTAATAGGTATCAAAGGTCGCACCATCTTGAAAATACAAGGTGATGGTTACAGGATCTCCTATATTGATACCGTTTATAGTAAACTCAAAGAACCCGTAAGAAAACTCCACATTTGAAGGTGCATCTGTCGCAGAAGGATTGGTAACAGCTTTGATGTTGTTGATTGTTGTGCCAATGGGCGACGTCATAGTAACGTATTCATGACCATCATAAGTACGAAATGATGCTACATTATCTTGAAGCAAGTCAGCGATACCGTCATTATTACCGTCATAATTTGGATCATCTCCACCGGGTCCTTGTTCTTCTTCGTCTGGTAAGCTGTCACCGTCATCATTCGTATCCGCACAGTCAAGGATTTTATCTCCATCTGAATCCGTATCAGCTACACCGCAACCACAGATGCCGGGACCAATTTTGTTGGGATCGCTCGGGCAATTGTCATTACAGTCTAAAGTTCCGTCGCCGTCTGTATCAAATTCAGGCACACCACATCCGCAGATACCGGGTTCAGTCTTGTTGGGATCATTTGGGCAGTTATCATTACAATCTGGCGTTCCATCTTCGTCAGCATCAATTAAATTGTTACAATTATCATTACAGTCAGGTATTCCATCACTATCACTATCAATATCAGCGACACCGCAACCGCAGATGCCGGGTCCAATTTTATTGGGATCGCTGGGACAATTGTCGTTACAGTCCAAAGTACCATCACTGTCTGTATCAATATCGGATTCACCGCATCCGCAGATGCCAGGTTCAGTCTTGTTGGGGTCGTTGGGGCAATTGTCGTTACAATCCAAAGTGCCGTCACTGTCTGTATCAATATCAGGTTCACCACATCCGCAAATACCAGGTTCAGTCTTGTTGGGGTCATTAGGACAATTATCTAAATTTACCAGGCCATAACCATAGATGTTGTCCTTTCCGCTGCTTCCTAAATCTATTGCCAAAGATATTAAAGCATCTCGTAATTGTGAGATTGAAAAGCTTGGATTTCTGGACAACATGAGTGCTGCTGCTCCTGCAACATGCGGACTTGCTGCACTCGTTCCGGCGAATGTGCTATAAATATTATTTGTAACAAAATCGGGGCCCATTAAATCTGGCTTGGTTCTGCCGTCATTCGTAGGGCCCTGAGAACTATAGTATTCTTGCGGGCCTGTTCCCCAATTATTATAGTTAATCGCACCAACAGTCATCACGCCAGTAGCATCCGCAGGATTAATCAGGCTGCTTGATCCCACCGATGGGATCAAAACATGGGATACACTGTAAACCTCAAGTTGATGATTTGAGGTGGCATTATATTTGCTGATTCCCAGATAATAACTGCCTGTTGCCGGCACAGAATAAACAATTCGTTCACTTGGTAATTGCGTTCCTGTTTGCGAGTTAACGCTGCCGGCTACGACATTTAAAGCACTGTCTAAAAGATAGAGGTCATAGTCCTGATCGGTCAAGGGCCAGGCATTCCATGTTAAATATGCAACAATAGTGTCACCAGAATATGCATAAATATTTATGGATTCGTCGGAGGCAGAAACATTGTGCCATCCATCACTGTCAGAATCCATGAACGTTGCTTCGTAATGCCGAGTTGCCTGGTTTCCGGCAGAATTGACCCAGAGGATATCATTTGCATAGGCATCGTTGGCAGTACAAACTGAGTTGCTATAATAGCATTCACCATCATAAAAGTTGCTGTTAAACCATCCGCCGGAAAGATTTATAATTTTAATTCCATTGTCGATGGCGTAATCTTTAGCATCCTTCAAATCGAGTATGTCTGAAATTTTTATTAGATAAAGCTGGGCATCCGGAGCCATATCGTAAACAATCCCTGCTACGCCTGTCCCGTGTTTTTCTGTTTCTGATGAAAAATCAGTCGATACACATTTTGGCCCTGTGCAATCGACCTTTATGACATTGTTTGGAAGTTCGCCGTTGGATATAGCTGAAGATAATTGAGCAAAACCCGAATCTATTACGGCAACTTTTACACCAGAACCCGCATATCCTTCAGAATGATAGGCGGAAGCCCCGATTAAATCTACACCTTCGCTTTCCACTGTTAGCGGAATAAATTTGTCGGGCAGTGTAACGAACGAGACCTCTATTGTACTATCAGCTATAAGACTTAGCATGTTGATAGGAACTTTTATCTTCGTTACATTATCAACACGTTTGATGATTTTAGCGCCAAAGGCCTGAATGGATACCTCATCGATAGTAAGCCCTGGTTTTGAAATCAAAAAAACTGTGACGTTTTCCTGATCATCCATTTTTATATTTCTATTCTTAGCAAACATCCGAGCAGCTTTTAGACTCTTTTGATATTCTTTTTCCAAGTTTAATAGATTACCCTCTACTTTAGGGTGAACACCTCCTTTTTTAAGAACTATATTCAGGTCTTGAGCACCGGCAATAGTAAAAAAGATGATGCTAAGCAGTACGGCTGAGGTAAGTATACTTAGAGGCGTTTTAAATCTATTTCTATTCAAAGCTTTATTTACTCCGGCTATATAGCTTATCTACTACCAATAGAAATTTAATTGTGGTTACAGTTTTTGAAAGGTTTATATACAACAGACACAATTAAAACAAGGACAAATTAGTTGGGTGTCTTAGTAATTCTATAGCTTAATCCGGTCTAGTACAGCAATAGTTGTGTCAATTAAATGCCATCGAATAATTATAAGTATTTTAGGTGATTTTGAGAGATATGTCGATATGCAAATCTATCATAATGTGTGAGAAATTTAAGATATTATTATATCGAGAGGCGATGTGACTGAAAGATAGATAGCGTTAATTCTTAGAAATTATGGAAAATTCCATATATTGTGGTTCGCCCAAAACTTAAAAAGTGCATATAAATTGAGATTGTTCCATAAACTTTCGTTTTTCAAAACATGAGTGATCTTGCCAAAGCCTCAAGCAAACAACAATTTACATCAATTACATATACCTAAAATTTCACAACATTTAAAAAGGGGCGAACTTTCTAAATGGATTGTAGGTTTTTACTTAGATTCGATATTTTTAGGCCTTTTTACTACGGTCAAAAGCATCTTAAACCGTTTTACAGCGGTGACAGAATGGGGAATGTCCGCCGGCATAACCACGACCTGTCCTTTACCAACAGTCATTTCTTTTCCATCAATATTAACCACCGCCTCACCATCCAAGATTTGCACCATTGCATCACCAGGCGCCGTATGCGTGCTGACTCCCTCTCCCTCGTCAAATGAAAACAGAGTTAAGCTAAGGGATGAATTTTGAGAAAATGTCCTGCTTACAACTCGTCCCTCTTCATATGCAACCAATTCATCGAGATTATGGGGTTCTGAGAATTTTATGTTTTTTATAAGTACGGGTTTGTCCATTTTTCCTCCTGAGCATTTTTGAAAGCCGGTTTCTTCCAGCCGGTTTCTGATGATAGTTTTTGACGGCACTCTACCCGAACATATGACCTTTCCATTAATAATCAAGGCAGGTGTCCCCTTGACGTTGTATTTTGCGATTTCTTCCACATCTCTAACATGTTCAAGATCAGCAGTTAAGTTCATTTCTGATAAAACTTCCATAACATCATTTTCAAGACTGTTACATAGGACACAACCTGCGCCAAGAACTTTAATTTCAAGCCCTTGATCGTTTTCATCATCAAAAGGCTGACCGAGAAATTTTCTAAATTCCCTGACAAACGCACGCCCATATTCTTTTTGAACCTTGTCGGAGATGTAATTCTTTTTTGACAGCCGGTTTAATAATTCTTCGGCGACCACATCATCAGGTTGTTTAGAATATAACCCTGCTATGTCCTTAAAGGTTTCTTTAAGTCCCACAAAGCCGACTTTGTGTTTACCGATTTTTATCTGGGTTACATCAGATTTCGTCATGGTTTAATAATACTCTAATTGATCGTAAACAAAATGGGAAAAATGTTTTATGTGTTTATTGTATTTTTCATTATAGTGGATTCAGATGCATTTTCATAGCTCTTCTTTAAATGAGATATAGATTTATTAAAAAAAGCTCATTTTGTTTACCTCTTATTACACTTGAACCCTTACTCCCAAATAATTGGGAGAAGAACCAAATATGAAAATCGAAATCCAGAATAATAAACAAACCTGAATGATCAAAATTTAAACGATTGAAATATGATTCACTATTTGCTAATTTTCAGTATCGGAAGCAGCATGGATCCGGAAAAAAGGAGTTTCAAGTTCATATGATTGACATCAGCAACTTAGAGTTTTCGTATCTTACCGGAGATTTCTTTCTGAATATACCCGAATTTTCGGTTGAGAAGAATGAGAAGGTCGCTGTGATAGGTCCCAGCGGAACCGGAAAAACAACGTTGCTGAACCTGATCGCCGGTATCATCGTGTCGAACCAAGGGAGCATCAGTGTCAATGATACGTCCGTAAGTCAACTCAATGATGCACAGCGCAGACAATTTCGAATAACCCATATCGGGTTTGTGTTTCAGGATTTTGAACTTCTCGACTATCTCAATGTTTATGACAACATTTTACATCCCTACCGGATAACAGACGCCTTGAACCTGGAATCATCTGTAAAACAGCGTGCCCGGTTGATGGCCCAAGAGATGGGTATCGGCGATAAACTCGAACGAGGGTCAACTGATCTGTCCCAGGGTGAAAAACAACGGGCTGCAATTTGCCGGGCGTTGTTGCCGCAACCCAAGCTGATTTTGGCGGATGAGGCCACCGGCAACCTCGATCCTGAGAACAAAACGCGCATTCTGGATCTGTTGTTTCGTTCGGTAAAGGAACATGATACCACCTTGCTGGCGGTAACCCATGACTATGAATTGCTTGAACGATTTGACAGGGTCTTTGATTTTAAAGATTTTAGATTTTAGATTTTGGATTTTGGATTGCCGGACAAATCACTATTTCAAGTAAATTAGGATTTACATATCTGCAGCGAAGAAACTGTATTTATAAGAGGGGGTATTAGTGAACGAAGAGAAATTGAAGAAAAGGACCAAAGAATTTGCGAAGAATATTATTCATCTCTGTAGAAAATTACCAACCAATCGCGAAGGAAGACGGATTGGAAATCAATTGTTTAGATCCGGCACTTCAGTGGCTGCAAATTACAGGTCAGCCTGCAGAGGGAGGTCTAAAGCCGAATTTATATCAAAACTGGCAATTGTGGAAGAAGAGGCCGACGAGACCCTGTTCTGGCTCGAATTAATCAAAGAGATGGACATCTTAAAAGAATCGATAGTGGATGCTTTGATGAAAGAGAGCAATGAAATTATCGCTATAATTGTATCATCTATCAAAACCGTAAAGCTGAAAAATCCAAAATCCAAAATCCAAACATGTTTGACAACTTATACATCGCCTGGAAGTATGTCAGCTACAATCGGGTCAAAACAACGGTTTTGATTGCCTGTATTACGCTGATATCCTTTCTCCCGTTTTCACTGCAACTGCTGCTCAATGAAAGCGAGCGGCAGCTGATGTCCAGGGCCGTCAACACGCCGCTGATCGTGGGTGCTAAAGGGAGCTCTCTGGATCTTGTGATGAACACCCTTTATTTTGGGGATGATGTTCCTGAATTAATATCCATGGAGGCGTTGGACCGGATTGCCGAAACCGATCTGTCGCTGCCCATTCCAATGTATGTCCGCTTTAAGGCACGGGGACATCCCATCGCCGGCACCACGCTGGATTACTTTGAATTTCGAGGATTAAAGATTGTTCAGGGGCGACAGTTTGCGGTGCTGGGCGATTGTGTCCTCGGCGCAAAGGTTGCCAAAAGCCTGGCATTAAAACCCGGTGACAGCCTGATATCTTCGCCGGAAAGTCTGTTTGACCTGGCCGGTGTCTATCCTTTGAAGATGAAGGTGGCAGGGATACTAGAAAAGAGCCATACCTCTGATGATCTGGTCGTTTTCGTGGATCTGAAAACCACCTGGGTGATTCAAGGATTGGGACATGGCCATCAGGATGTTACCAAAATTAAAGATCCGACGTTGGTCCTCAAACGAACAGACTCCAACGTGGCGGCCACCGCCAAGCTGTACCACTTCACAGAAATTACGAAAAAAAACATGGACTCATTTCATTTTCATGGAAACTTGTCGGCTTATCCCATCAGCGCTGTGATTGCCGTACCTTATGATACCAAATCCGGCACGATCCTCAGGGGAAGATATCTGTCAAAGGAAGAAACCCAGCAAATCGTCAAGCCTGAAGAGGTGATCGACAGTCTGTTGCAAAATATTTTCCGAATCAAAAACGTAATGGATGCCGTCATTGCAGTGGTGGCCCTGGCAACTGTTCTGGCCGTTGTTCTCGTCTTTGCCCTTTCGTTAAGACTCCGGCAGCGTGAGATTCAGACAATTTTCAAAATAGGTTGCAGCCGGATGACCATTACAAAACTTGTCGCCGCAGAAATCATGATCATCGTTTGTTCGAGTGCCGTTCTATGCGGTATCATGATGCTGGCGATACACACGGTTTCCAATGATCTGGTGAGGATGTTGTTTATACGATGAATTTAGATTTTGGAATTTGGATTTTGGAGTGGGTATTGGGTCACTGTGAAACATTGTGCGTAAAGATAAACATATCGCCTTTTTTGAAAACATATATCGATGATTTTTCACTGCTAACATTAGGTGAAACCACTTTAAGGCTTATTTTGGGAGGTGATGCATGATTACTAAACGATCATTTCTAATTCAACAATCAAGAGTTTATTCGTGGTTAATCATAACCGCAATATTCATCCTTATTTTTTCAGTAAGACATGGCTCGGCTGCCGAAATACTTACTGTTTACGCGGTGAACTATCCGTTGAAGTATTTTGCCGAGCGTATCGGCGGAGACCACGTGAAGGTGGAATTTCCTGCACCGGCAGATGTTGACCCGGCCCACTGGAACCCGGATCTTGAAAACATTTCAGCCTACCAGAAGGCCGACCTCATACTGATCAATGGTGCCGGGTATGCCAAGTGGGTAAACAAAGTCAGTCTGCCGCGATCAAAAATGGTGAACACTTCCAGACAATTTAAGGATCAGTATATCACATCCAAAGAAGTCATGACCCACAGCCATGGCGGAGAAGGCAAACATGCCCATGAATCCCTTGCCTTTACCACCTGGCTTGATTTGGAACTTGCCGCTCGACAAGCCGAAGCGATCGCAGCTGCTATGGGTCGAAAACAGCCGGCATTGCAAAAAACGTTTCAAGCGAACCATGCATCGCTGGCAAAGGAGCTGAAGGCACTGGATCAAAAAATTCAAGCCATCGTATCTAAGAACCCCTCGATGCCTTTGATTGTATCCCATCCGGTGTACGACTATTTTGCAAGGCGCTACAGGCTAAATATAGTAAGTGTCCATTGGGAGCCGGACGAGGCACCGGGTGACGAGCAGTGGTTGGAACTTAAAAAAATATTGAAGCATCATCCGGCCAAATGGATGATCTGGGAAGGGGATCCGTTAAAGGCCACCATCGAAAAACTAAAAGGGCTGCAAATCAACAGCATTGTTTTTAATCCTTGCGGGAATGTGCCGGCTGAGGGTGATTTTCTTACCGTCATGCGGCAAAACATCGAAAACCTTAAAATGGCTTTTGACTACTGAATTTCGGTGATTTTCTTCTCTAGAGCTACCTACATTTTAATTCAATAAAAATATTTAAACCAGAGACTGAGAACCTGATGTCAACGGAAATTATTATAGTTTTGGCGATTTTGGCAGTGGTTATCGTGCTGCTAATCACAGAGTGGATGCCTTTAGAGGTAATAGCGCTGCTGGTTTTAGGTGTTTTGGCGGTCACGGGAATCCTGAGCCCCATCGAAGCCTTGGCCGGATTCAGCAACCCTGCCGTGGTGACCATCTGGGCGGTTTTTATTCTCAGCGGCGGCCTAACGCGCACCGGTATCGCAAATATCCTCGGCCGCCAATTGCTGAAGGTTGCCGGACGCAAAGAATCGCTTTTGGTGGTGACCATAATGGTCATTGCCGGCGCACTTTCAGCGTTTATGAACAATGTTGCCGTGGCTGCCCTCATGCTGCCGGTGGTCATGGATATTGCCCGCAAAACAGATCGTTCACCTTCAACATTGTTGATGCCGCTGGCTTATGGATCATTGCTTGGGGGGCTGACCACCATGATCGGCACGCCTCCCAATATTCTGGTTACTGAAGCGCTGCGCGAAAATGGACTGACACCCTTTACGCTCTTTGATTTCACCCCGGTGGGGCTGGTGATTATGTTTTGTGGTATTGCATTTGTCACCTTCATCGGAACACGTATCCTGCCGAAACGAAGTATGACCAAAGAAGCATCCGGAACACACCCGGATTACCGCTTACAGTATGAACTGCAGGAGCATTTGTTTCAGATTAAAATACCCCCGGGGTCGGCTCTGGTTGGCAAAACATTGGCCAAAAGCCACCTGGGATCCGGACTGGGTCTCAACGTGGTGGGGATCACCCGGAGTGGTCAAATGTTGTTGGCACCGGAGATAAGCGAAACCATTGAGCAGAACGACGTGCTCATTGTTAACGGACGTTTGGAGCGGATTCAAGAATTGAATCATTGGGGCCAATTGCTCACCGAAAACCGTGCTGTCGGCGTCGATGATCTTTTTACCCATGGGATGCAAGTCACCGAGCTTCAACTCAGCCCAACCTCTGCTTATGCTGATCAGACGTTATCAAAAATCGACTTTCGCAATCGATTTGGGCTCAACGTGCTGGCTATTCAACGTGATGGTCGCCAAATCGATGAGGAATTAAAAGCCGAGCCGGTTAAAGTCGGCGATGTTTTGACTGTTCATGGTCCGGCGGCGCAAATGGCGACACTCACAAACGATCCCCATTTTTTGCCGCCTAAACCATTGACACAAGCCATGTTGAAGGACAACACTTCGCTGGGTGAACGCCTGCACCAACTTCGAGTACCAAAGACTTCTAAACTCATCGGGATAACCCTAAACGAAAGCCGTCTCGGAGATGCCATTGATGTACAAATCCTTTGCATAGTACGCAAAAATGGTATTACCTTGATTCCCACATCTGACGACCGCTTTGAACCCGAAGATTGCCTGGTGGTATCCGGGGCTTCCGACATGATCTCCATCCTTCAAATGCAGGGCCTTGAAGGTGTTTTGGTGGAAGACCCGTCTCACCCCCCGGATCCGTCGATACTTGAGGATGATCAGGTGGGACTCATCGAGGTAATGCTCTCTCCACATTCGGCGCTGTCCGGTATCACTCTGAGGCAGTTGAATTTCCGCGAAAAATACGGCTTGACCGTACTCGCTATTTGGCGAAAAGGTCGCGCCTATCGTTCCGACCTGCGCAACATGGCCCTTCAGTTCGGTGACGCCTTATTGTTGTACGGATCATGGAAAAAGCTGATGGTTTTGGGTCGGGAACCTGATTTTCTTGTGCTCACCGAAACCGCCCAGGAAGTGCCCAGAAAAGAAAAAGCCAAAGTTGCCCTGAGCATTATGGCGGCTGTGCTATGGCCGGTAATTATGGGCTGGATACCGATTTACATTGCTGTGGTCATCGGAGCTGCCGTCATGGTCTTAACCAAATGTCTGACCATGGAAGAAGCCTATCGGTATATTGAATGGAAAGCCGTATTTTTAATTGCCGGAATGTTACCACTGGGGACGGCTTTAGAAAAGTCCGGTGCAGCCCGTCTATTGGCCGAAGTCGTTGTGGGTTCACTGGGGCCTTTCGGCCCGTATGCGGTCTTGTTCGGACTTTTGGTGATCACTTTTATAGGTACCAGTATTATTCCTACTGCTGCCCTGGTGGTGCTTATGGTGCCCATCGCCCTGAAAACCTCAGCCAGTCTGGGAATATCTCCACACGCCTTGATGATGGGCATTGCCATGGCCGCATCTTCCAGCTTCACATCCCCCATCTCCCATCCAGCCAACGTCCTGGTGATGGGACCGGGCGGCTACCGTTTTATCGATTATCTGAAGGTCGGTGTCCCACTGACACTTATCGTTCTGCTGGTGTTGATGGTGATTATGCCTGTTTTCTGGCCGTTAACACCCTGAACTTGTCCGACAAAAAAAGGGCAAATCCTGTTAAATGGATTTGCCCTGCAGAAGAAGATAAAAAAACTGTGGAAATTTTTCTATTGAAGATTTTTCCCCGCCTTAAAAGTAACAGCATTTTTGCCCTTAATCTTGATTTTTTCACCGGTCTGTGGATTACGTCCCATTCGGGTTTTTCGATAGACCTTTTTGAATGTTCCAAAACCGACTAAGGTTACTCTGCTGTTTCTTTTCTTCAGGCCACTTTTGATACCGTCAAGAAATGATTCTAATGCCGCTTTAGCTGCAACCTTTGTAATACCCGCATCTTTAGCCATCTTTTCGACCAAGTCAGCTTTTGTCATTTGTTTCCTCCCTTTGTTTGTTATTGTTTATCCCTAATAATGCTTGCTTGTTTTGAAGATGCAGGAACAAAAACAGAAAGTCAATACTTAAAACGCTTTTATTGCAGTATTTATAGTAAAAACTTAAAAAAATGCTGTCATAGAACACTATTTGGGGAAAATACTGCCTTAGAATGATCATTTTTTTGCCTGAATCTTTCACGAGCCAGAGGCTTTCACGTGCAAGGCACTTAAAGGCGAAGCCATAGTCTGCTATCGCGAGCCCTTAATAACGCAGCATGTGAAAGCCTCCAGCTTGCCCTTTTGGGTGAAAATTGATGAGAAAAAACATCATCCGACCTGCCCGCTCGTGCCTCGCAGAAGCAGGCGGGTTTACCATTTGGGTAAATTGTATGAGGCTATGATGTTGTTTAAACCCGCTTCAATTAAGGATTATAAAGATTTTCATTAATTTTCATACAAGATTCAGGTATTATATTTTATGACTTGGAGTGAGAACAAAAATACAGAAGCAAACTCTTTACCAGTTCGGCCATGAAGGTATAGTCCAGCTTTTCCATAGTGTCCGAGATCCGGTGATAATGGGGGTTCCGGTAAAAGGCCGTGTCGGTCACCATGACAGCCTTGTAACCTTTGTGCCAGAATGACGAATGATCGCTGAGTCGAACAGAAGGAAGCAGGAATCCTCCTGCTGGAACTGTAAGTTTGATTGCAGGAAGATCCGGATTCCTGGCAAACGCTTCAAATAAATCATTTGTAAATTTTCTCGATTTAAAATTGCCAACAATGCCGATAAAATCTCCCTGCTTGGGGTAGTCGAAAAACGTCAATGGAAACGGATAATCCTGGCAGCCTTCATCATGACAGGTATAACCGACCATCTCCAGGCAGATCATGCCGTCGATCTGTTCGTCTGATTTCCTGGCATTGTGCGCGTATACACTGCTCCCCATGTGCCGGGTACCGAATGTCGGCGGTTCTTCGAGGGGGAACGAGACAAACTTTACTGCCAGATTCAGCTCATGGTGATCTTTTTGCATCATCAAATGACGGGCCGTCTCCAGTTGAACCGCAACGGCACTGGCATTGTCGTCAGCACCCACGGTTCCGGCCACCGAATCATAATGGGCACCAACAAGATAATATTTCGTGGGGTTTTCGCAAAAAGAAACTTGGGCCACGACATTTGAAACCGTAAAATTCCGATACGGATAGGGCTCACAGTGCACCGGAACATCGATATCCTGGTAGAATTTTTCGATGTAGGCTCTGGTTTTTTCGAGATTATCGGGTAATAAAACACTCCGTTCACCGATGGTGGTCGTCAGCGTTTTTACATGATCCTGCAATCGTTGTTTGGTTGTTTGAATATCGATCATCAATATCTCAGCTCTTGCGGAGTCCATGGAGTATATGGAAAAAACCATAAGGCATATGCAAAAAAAGATAAAGCGCAAATTCATCAAATTAATGTTAATTGAAATCCAATGAAACATCAATTATAATTCATATTGTTATGGGTGAATGCAATTACTGCGATAAAAGCTCAAAAAACATATCCAATACCATCGGCTTTTGCGCCGACTGTATCCGTGCGCATTTCGACGATGTCTGGCCGCAAATCAAGGCCATTCATGATCGCAGCCGTAGGGCCTATGGCCTTCCGGAGAATCCCCCGAGTGCGGTAGACGGCGTTACCTGTGGCCTGTGTGTCCATGATTGTAAAATTTCTGAAAACAGCGTTGGCTTTTGTGGACTTCGACGGGTTCAAAACAGCCGAATTTGCGGCGGGAGACCGCATGAGGGGAACCTGTCCTACTATTATGATCCCCTTCCCACCAACTGTGTGGGGGACTTTGTCTGCCCGGGAGGTACGGGCTGCGGATATCCCAAATATGCGGCGACCAAAGGCGCTGAATACGGTTATAAGAATTTGGCCGTATTTTATCATGCTTGCGGGTTTAATTGTCTGTATTGTCAAAACTACCATTTTAAGACGAAGACGTTTTACTCTCAAAAGCTTACTGCAAAACAACTCGCTCATGCGGTGGACCAAAAGACCAACTGTATCTGCTATTTTGGCGGTGACCCCACCCCCCAGATTCTCCATGCCATTAAAACATCCAAAATGGCTCTTAAATATGCTGATCATCGCATCCTGCGCATATGCTGGGAAACCAACGGTTCAATGCAGTTGCCGTTTCTCACCATGATGGCGGATCTGTCTTTAAGATCCGGGGGCTGTATAAAGTTTGATCTAAAGGCCTGGGATGAGGGCATTCATCTTGCTCTTTGCGGCGTAACAAACCAAAAGACTTTGGATAATTTTCGAATGTTAGCCAAGTGGACAGATCAAAGACCCGAGCCGCCGTTTCTCATTGCCAGCACGCTGCTTGTTCCCGGGTATGTGGATGAACCTGAAGTCGAAAAAATCGTTGCGTTTATTTCATCCCTCAACCCGGAGATTCCTTACAGTCTGCTGGCGTTTTACCCGCAGTTTTATCTCAACGATCTTCCCACAACGTCCAAATCCCATGCCCTGCGTTGCAAGGCGGTCGCTGAAAAGGCCGGTCTGAAAAATGTCCGTATAGCGAATGTGCATTTACTTGGCCCGGATGTTTCATGAAAATTTTTCAGCAAACTTATTTTATAAAATAAAGCTATTAAATTAATTTAAATAATAGCAACAACTTCCGGATAACACTTTGATCACCGCATTTTTTCTTCTTTAGATGAAATATTTTCACCCCTTGGGCGCTGTCTGATGCGTCCATTTGCTGCGTTGTCAGGAGCTTGCAGTAGGACAACTACGGCGGCGCCCCTGAGCGCCTTATAAATGAACGCATCAGACGCGTGAAAATCCGGTTTAGGAAAGATTACTAACAGACATTGTATATGTTGACAGGGTTTGCTTTCCCGTTAAACGATACCTGCCCGCTCGTGCCTTGCATGGCAGGGGGGTTGGCGGAGCGGGCCGGAATGCCATCCCTGCTAAGTCTTTGAAATGAACAGTCACGTAGACACCCGAGTGAAGCGGGGGAGTAAACCCTGTGAACGCATACACCGGCACTATTCCCGAAATGCCGTAATCGGTTCGTAGATCAGATCGTTTTCCCTAAAGCGGGTTGGCCGTAAAGGGTAAATATCTTCGGTTTCGGCCTTGCCGTTTGCAATGAGTTCGGCAACGATCATGCCGGTTGCCGGTGCGTGCTGGAATCCGTGGCCGGAAAAACCGGCAGCGCAGATAAAATTTCGAAGTTCCGGAAATGTGCCGATAACTGCATGATGATCCGGCGTCATTTCATAATGTCCCACCCAACCCCGGATAATTTTTGCGCGCTCAAGAGCAGGGATGCGATGCATCGATTTTTCGGCTGTCCATTCCTCGGCATCGAAATCAACATGTTGGCTGAAGGATTTATTGCCTGTGGGACCACCTAAAATCAGTCCCGGGCCCTCCCGCTTCATGTACCATCCGGAATCAACATCGATTACCATGGGAAAGATATCCGGAATTTTATGAAAGATATCGGTAAAAAAGAGATGGCGCCTTAAAGGACCTATGGGTAAATCCAGTCCGGCCATGGAGGCCACTCGACCGGCCCAGGGGCCGGCTGCATTCACAACAATATCAGCTTTGATTTTGTGTCCATCTTTTGTTTGTATACCAACGACACTGTTGTTTTTAATCGAGATGCAGGTGACCTGAACTTTTTCCATGAAAACAGTGCCCCCCTGACGGGCCTTTTTGACATATGCCTGAAGGATATCTATGGGACTATAAAAGCCGTCTTCTTTGGTATAAGATCCGCCTGAAAGATCATCGACTCGGATAAACGGCCAGCGCCGGGAAACCTCTTGAGGTGAAAGTGATTCAACAGGAACATCCAACACCTTCATCAGACGAGACGTACTTTTGAAAATCTTCCACTGTTTTGGTGTTGTTGCCAGAAACAGGTATCCGTAAGGTTTGAAGTTGGGATCAACCCCGAATTCTTCTTTGAACCGTCGATACACTTTCCGTGAAATCAACGAGAACCGGATGTTCACGGCGGTAGAAAACTGGGTTCTCAAGCCCCCCAGGCAGGCGGAGGTGGCACCTTGAGAACCGATTTCTCCCTGCTCCAGAACGAGCACGTCGCTTATCCCCTTTCGGGTCAGGTAATAAGCGACGACGGCACCGATAATGCCGCTGCCGATAATGATCGCCTGTGCTTTTTCGGGACATTCAGATCTCATATCATTGTCGCTCAAGTTAGGTGTCATTTGGAACGGCAAGCGATTGAAATCCACTCTTCTTTGGTCAGGATTTCAACGCGTTCAAAACCCAGATCTTGCATTTTCTTTAAAACCTCATCCTTATCTGTTTCAAGGATACCGGAACAGACAAATATGCCGTCTTGATTCAGCACTCTCTTGACATTGTCAAGTAGGATTAAAATCGTTTTAGTTGTTAGATTTGCCGCAACAAGATCAAACTGTTCCGCTATCTGATCGACAAGATCGGCGGCTAAAATTTTAAAACTCGATTCTGAAATCCTGTTTTGTATTAAGTTTTTGTAGGCGGTATCCACAGCGATATTGTCATTGTCGGTTCCCCAAACCTTTATTGCGCCAAGCTTTGCGGCGGCAATCATAAGGATGCCCGAACCGGTCCCTATATCCAGAAACGCACCGTTTCTTTTCAGATATTTTTCAATCATGGTGATGCACATACGGGTTGTGGGATGGGTGCCGGTCCCAAAGGCCATTCCCGGATCAATTTCAAGTACGATTTCATCATGTTCTCGAATATATTCCCGCCATGTGGGTTTTACGACGATATTTGCTGTGATTTTTTCAGGCCGAAAATAAGTTTTCCATGTTTGAGCCCAATCTTCTTCATTCATGTCAGAGTAAACAATTTTGCTTTTGATACCGTTTGTTTTTTCGAGCCGTGACAAATTTTCTTCAACGAATTTCCGCCTTTTATCTAATGTATCATCGCAGGGGAGATAGCCGATGACGGCATGTTTTTCGGGTATGATAGCATCGCTTCCCCAATCTTCGAAAGAGTCAATCTCCGGTGTTTCGATAACAACGCCTTTAAGGTCAAGGTCATAGAACAGATTGGATATGAGATCCACAGCCAACTGCTTGTCTTTGAAATCAAAAATGACTTTTGCTTCGATCCATTTCATAAATTAAAACTTTTCCTTTGGCGGATTAAAGTAGCCGTGTTTTACATCCGGAAAAGATTTTTTCACCTGCCGGATGACCCGATGCACTCCCACCGGCGTCCCAAGCTCAGCGGCAGCAGACATAAACTTCCAATATCTTAGCGGGTCAAAGTTCAGATTTCGCCATTGGATCATATTTATGGGGTACTGATTAATAAAATTTATCAGTGCTTCCACTTCTTCCGGTGTATCTGTAAAACCGGGGCAATTTAGATAATTTATGGAAACAAATTTTTTCTTATTAAGTGCAATCTCAATACTTTTTATGACATCGACAAGTGTATACCCTGAGGGTCGAAAATAGGCATCATAGCAGTTTGTTCTGACACTGTTGAGACTTATTCGAATGCTGTCGAGACCTGCCGCGAACAACTTTTTCAGAATTTTAGGTTTGCTTCCGTTGGTGTTCATGTTGATGGTGCCTTGCCTGGTTTTGGATCGTATCTCTTTTATGGCGGGTTCGATGACATCGGCGGCCAACAAAGGATCTCCTTCACATCCCTGACCAAAGCTCACAACGCTTTGCTTAACTCGCTTGATGTGACAAAGTGCGACTTCAGCAATTTCTTTAGAAGATGGTTTAAAATCGATTCTGTCCTGGCTGTGTGGAATTTCACTGTTTTTTTGAAGCGACAAACAGCCAAGGCAGTGTGCATTACAATTTTTGGATGTCGGAAGCGGCGCCTCGTATCTTCCCAGAAAAAAATTCTTGGCAGCCGGACAGCCGTATTCCATGGCGCATTTTTCAAGGTGCTTTGCAAGCCGGTTGTCCGGCATTTCTTTTTGAATTTCTCTGATTCCCGCAACGATATTTTCAGCTTTCATCAGGCGCAAGTCTTGCCGTCTTTCTCTATCCACACGTATGACGGCGGCTCTAAATTTATCGTTGTGCCATCCTACGGCACCGTATGAAAACAGGGGAAGAAAGCCGGCATTTTTATTTTCTTTAAAAGCACTTACAAAAGAGACGACATATCCGGGAGAATTAAATGCAGCCACCGGAAAGATCAATTCGCCGGGAGTGTAAGGATTCTCCGATAGTGATTCTATCCGGTGATTCTTAATGTTATACAGTAAAGGCTTCCTGTCCGGCATCAACATAAGCTCTCCCCCAAAAGGGATTTGGATGGTGTCATCCGATTTCAAAGGAACCAGAGAAGAACCGGCCATTCCCACAGCCGCATATCCATCAAGATCAAAAATCTCTCCTGCTGTATTGGATACGATCGCTGTTACAAATTTTTTTCTCTTTTGCATGGACGTGTTGCCTCTTACCAATGTAACATTTGTGCCTTTTTAAAACATTACCACTTCTTTGAAATCGATTTGTTTCAAAGGATTAAACTGTTACATTATCAAATTTGGCTGGTTGTGTACATCCGAACTTAAAATTATATAATATTTGCAAAGGAAAAGAGAGTCGACTATTATGAAATTGATACAACCTAAACTGAGCGTTTCAAATTTTAAAAGAGGATAAAATATCTTTTATTTTTAATGAATTATTTTGATTTATATTTTTAAAATTTGAAACGCTCAATTTAGATGCAAAATAATTTCGGAGGATAAACCCATGAAAACGTATCGAAAAGAATTGTGGTTTGAAGTGCCGACCCGGCGCGCACTGATCAATATTACGCCTCAGGTGGATGCCTGTCTCAAGGAGAGCGGCATCAGAGAGGGGCTTGTGCTGGTTAACGCCATGCACATTACGGCCTCTGTATTCATAAATGACGATGAATCCGGTCTTCATCATGATTACGAAATCTGGCTTGAAAAACTTGCGCCCCACGAACCGGTTTCACAGTACAGACATAATGTGGGAGAGGACAATGCAGATGCGCATATGAAAAGACAGATCATGGGCCGTGAAGTGGTTGTGGCGATCACAGAAGGGCGACTTGACTTTGGAACTTGGGAGCGAATATTTTACGGCGAGTTTGACGGTAGACGACGCAAAAGGGTTCTTGTGAAGATCATCGGAGAATAACCAGTTTCATAGATTTCGAAAAAGTTATCTCAAGCTGGCATGGTTTTAAAAATGAGTATGGTTTGACTTCAACTTTATAGAAACTTGAAAACCGGATGGCTCATTAAACAGGGGAGCTTCACCTTTTTTATTTGAATTAATCTGATTAGGGGGGAATTTTAGACTTAAATCCCCGAGCAGCAGAGTTGGGGAGACTCCGCGAGCTCGCCTAAAAGGCTCGCTTGCCTCCCCAACATCTACCTCTCGGAAAGGTACCAGATATCAAAGTTTATCGGATTGAAGATTTCGTACCAAAATCATGTAAATTTCAGGCTTCAAAAAGTGAACCTTCAAGGCACACATTATCACACCCAGCTTATATTTTATAAATAGAAACATCTAAAATTGGATTTGACTCATCATAATACAATGAATATTTTTATGTTTTGCATTTCTTTTTCCACCTGATCTGAAGCACGTTTTTTTGTAAAATTAAACCGGGTCTGACATCTCAATTCGCATTTATCTGATACAATTTACTTCTAAAGCTGAATTTAATCTCTGTTTTAAAACTTTAAAAGTGGGTGACCCCATGACGAAAGAAGGCTTTAAACGTAAACTATCCGCTATTTTCAGTGCTGATGTCAAAGGGTATAGCCGTCTGATGGGTGAGGATGATGAGGCGACCGTTCGCACTCTGACCGCCTATCGTGAAGTGATGTCTGTAGTCATCCAAAAGCATCGAGGACGAGTGGTGGACTCTCCGGGCGATAACATACTGGCTGAGTTTGCCAGTGCAGTGGATGCGGTGCGCAGCGCTGTGGAGATGCAGGAAGAGCTCAAGGTCAGGAATGCTGAACTACCTGAAGACCGCAAGATGGAGTTTCGCATTGGGATAAACCTTGGAGATGTGATCCATGAAAAAGAGCGAATTTATGGCGACGAGGTCAACGTTGCTGCCAGGATTGAGGGTTTGGCCGATGCAGGTGGCATCTGCATTTCGAGGAACGCCTATGATCAGGTTAAAAAGAAACTATCTTTAGGTTATGAGTATTTGGGAGAGCACTCTGTCAAGAATATCGATGAGCCCGTGCGGGTCTATCGAGTCCTGCTTGAGTCAGAAGCGGTTGGTAAAGTGATCAGCGAGAAAAAGGAGAGGCCGAGACGGTTGCAATGGGCAGCCGTGGCTGCAGTTATTCTGATTCTTGTTGTTGCAGTGGTGGCAATCTGGAATTTTTATTTGAGATCCGCCTTTTCTCCTGAGAAGGTTGCATCTTTAGAGAAAACGTCTATTCCTTTAACTGAGAAGCCTTCCATTGCAGTGCTGCCATTTAAAAACCTGGGTGGAGATCCAGAGCAAGAGTATTTCAGCGACGGAATCACCAACGACATTATTACCGACCTCTCAAAATTCCGCGAATTGTTGGTCATCGCCAGCAACACAGTATTTACCTACAAGGATAAGTCGGTAAAAATTAAAGACGTAAGTCTGGACCTGGGTGTACGGTATGTATTGGAGGGAAGCGTCCAAAAGACAGGTGGTAAGGTGCGAATCAATTCACAGCTTATTGATGCTACAACCGGTCATCATCTTTGGGCTGAACGCTATGACAAAGATTTAAAAGATCTTTTTAAATTACAGAACGAACTCGTCCAAACAATTGTATCAAAATTAGCCATTCAAATTGGCGAGATTGAACGTGGACGGGTAATGCGAAAGGACACCGACAACCTCCAGGCATATGATTATTTACTACGCGGGCGGGAATATTTTTATCGAGGTACACGAGAAGACAATAAAAATGCCCGTTTAATGTTTCAACGAGCCATTGAAATTGATCCCCGTTATTCATCGGTTTACGCTGCTCTTGCATGGACCCATCTCAATGATTTCTTTTACGGTTGGACCATGTTTCCCAATAAACATCTTCAACGAGCACATGATATAGCAAAAGAGAGTTTAAACTTGGAAGAATCCAACGCCCTCGCTCACTCCGCACTCGGAGCCATTTATCTTCGCCGGGCGCAATATGACCTTGCTCTAAGCGAATTACAGCGAGCGATTGAACTTAATCCCAATGATACCCAAAGTCAAACTATGCTCGGTACGGTCATGCTATATTCAGGTCGAAAGGATGAGGCCATTTTTTGGAAAGAATCCGCTCTTCGCTTAAATCCACATTTTATTTTGGGGCCATACATGACTCTCGGGCAGGCATATTATCTAAATGGGCAATATGAAGATGCAATAACAATACTAAAGAAAGGATTGGCCAAAAAACCGGATTTTGTTGGACACTATATCATGTTGGCTGCAGCATATGCTCAAACCGGCTTTACCGTAGAGGCAAAGCGTTCGGCAGTCAAGGTACTCCGGTTGGACCCATTCTTTGAACTCAGCTCTTATGGAACGGTATTCCGCAATTCGGAAGATCGAGCCAAAATTGTCGATGGTCTGCGGAAAGCCGGTCTTAACTGATACGAGACGATCTTATATAGTTCCAAGGGCGCCCCAAAGTTTTTTACGGCTATCAATTCTCTTCGTTAAGCTTCACCCAGTTTTCGTCTGCCTTCTTTATAAATTCGTCGCCTTTTTCAGCAAATTTGTCTCTACCGTCCATGTTCCAGTTTAGATACAGTTTTCCATCGATAATTTTAAAAGCCTCAGGATCTACACCAGCAACCTGACCGGTTGCCGCTAAGCTCCCCGCTCAGTATCCCCCATATTTCGGGGCATAGCGGTCAGGATCAGCGATAAAAAGATCCCGATTTTCAGCACTGGCAAAATACCACTTGGCATCATTCCAATTGTAAGAGAACTTGCCTCTGCCTTTCACTGCACGTCCTTCTTTAAAATACGCAACGGTGTCGTATCCTTTAATCGCAACGCCAAGTATGTTGGTATTAATCTTCTTTTTTAAGGGTTTAGCATTCACCCACGCTGGTAGAGCTCCTGCCAGAACGACGGCCAACAAAAAGCCCAGAGTAACTTTTGAAACTTTATTTGAGCTTATATTTATCATTCCAGAGCCTCCTTAAAATTAACATTGACGATAACGTCAAGTGCTATAATTATGTAAATTTAGAATGAGAGAGGTAGATCATTATATTTCTTAAGATACGACAATGTGGTATGCGTGTCAAGGCGGGTATTTGATTCCTGCAAAATAGAAACACATCGGAAAATAGTAAAGATCAGTGTGAACACATTTATTTGAAAGGTCTTTCTGTTCATTTGTTTTCAGATTTTAAGAAAACTTTAAAGGGGTGATATAATACAGATACCTTATTTTAATGAAAACCTGGTCATTTCCTCAACACTATATATTGTATAATGTTGTTCCGATTCAAACCGATTTTAATTTCACGATGCCTTGCCTTTATTAGTTCTCCGTTTAATTCAGTCAGAATGATAATCTGATCTCTTCTTCACCCCGATAAATATTCAGGTAGTCATCTAAAAGATGAAAATATCATCCACCTCAAAACCCTTTGATATGTCTGACATATGGAAGCGTAAATCCAAGGTGCTCATGTTGAAAATATGGTCTCACAGATCGTTTGAATTTATTCAGTTTTGATGATAGGTAAGAGTATCAATAAGATCTTACGATAAATGAAAAATATTGGAGGTTATATCAAATGGATAAGATCAACCTGGGATCAACTATACCCGCGTACCCCATGCCTGTTTCCCTTGTGGGAACCCATGTGAACGGCAAGCCGAACTTTTTGGCCGTTGCCTGGTTTACAATGGCCAGCTATAAACCACCACGGATTTCCATTGCCCTTGGGAAAGGCCATTACAGCAATCCTGGAATTAAAGAGAATAAAACCTTCAGCGTTTGCCTGCCTTCGGAAGATATGGTGGAGGTGACCGATTATTGCGGAATTGTATCGGGTAAAAAAACCGATAAATCGGAAATCTTTGATCTTTTCTATGGAGAGCTGAAAACAGCCCCAATGATCAAAGACTGTCCTTTAAACATGGAATGTAATCTGGTGGAAATCGTGGAAGGCGGTTTAAATGAGATCTTTATAGGCGAAATAGTGGGAACCTACACAGAAGAGAAATTTTTGACTGATGGTAAAATGGATTTTAAAAAAATGAAACCCCTGATACTCTCACAACCGGACACCTCCTATTGGAGCCTTGGTGAGCCGGTGGCAAGGGCATGGAGCATCGGTAAAAGATACAAAGCCAAACGCAAACAACACCGTTAGCATGAAGAAAGGAAACCCTCGAATGAATTCATAGGGTGGGGCGCCCCTAAGCTTCTAAAGTTCATGAATATAAAAAAAATCACCACGGAATTTGATCGTTCCAGATATCTCTCCAACCCCCTTACCCCGTAAACAACCGGGATTTGAGACAAGGGGAAAAAAGCCTATAGTTCTCCCCCGGGTGGCGGGATCTAAGATGGGCCAAGATTCTTTACTCTAAAAACCCTTCTTTAATTGTGATTTCACTTCTGCTTTTGATTTGCGCCAGCAGTGCATCAAAAATGCTGGACTTTTTCTGCTCCAGCAGTCTATTCTTTATGTCGCCTTTTTCTTCGTTAAAATTTTCAGTCGATATTTTTCTATCTTTGAATTGAATAACATAATACCCTTTTGAACCCTTTAGAACGTTTTCCGGCAGTTGTTTTTTGTCTGTCAGCTGAAAGGCAACTTCAGCAATATCACGTTCAAAACCAATTTCAGGGATTGAACCATTACGTTTGAAAAAGCCGGTGGTTTTCGGCGTCAGATTAAAATTTTTGCTTTCAGTATGCATGGTTTTGCCGCTTTTTAATGCAGCTAACAATGTTTCTGAATCCGCTTTTGCTTTTTCGTCCTGTTTTTCTTTAATTAACTCAAGTTTCACCTTTTCCTTGACCTTGTCAAATGCGGGTATCTCGGGTTGAATTTTATCAACTTGCTGAAGAATATAATATCCATTATTTAATTCCTGGACATTACTGATCTCCATGTCTGTAAGATTGAAAGCAACCGATGCAAATTTTGAGGGATTGTTTATCCCTTTAATTGGGCCTTTGCTTGAAAAGAAATCTGTGGTTAGAATTTTCATGTTTCTTTCTTTTGCCGCGTTTATTAGGTCCTCTCCTTCGAACGCATCGTCAGAAACCGTCTCTGCTTCATCATAGGCGAGGCTTTTGGCCATATCGTCGGTGAGTTTTTCCCGTATGTTCTTTTTGGCATCATCAAAAGAAGTGATAGATGCTTCATTTACTTTTTCCACCTTTATAAGATGCCATCCGAATTGGGTGCGAACCGGTTCGCTGATTTCTCCGGCTTTCAATGAAAAGGCCATATCTGCAAAGGGTTTTACCATGGCATCCTTTTTGAATTTGCCCAGATACCCTCCCTTGTTTCGGGTTGGCCCTTCTGAATACTGTTTGGCCAATTTAGCAAAATCTTTGCCTTCTTTGGCCAATTTCAAAATGTCAAGGGCCCTATCTTTTGTCTTTTTAACTGTCTCCGGATCGGCATCCCGATTAACTTTTAGCAGAATATGTCTGGCTTCAACCGTTTTCGGTATTTTGAACGTTTCTATATTTTCATCATAATACTCACGAACCTCTTCATCGGACAATGCTACTTTGGATCGAAACGCATCCGGATTAAAGTCCAGATAACGAACTTTTACCATGGCGTCTGTTTTATATTTCTCTTTATGGTTTTCAAAAAAAGTTTTTATTTCTTCATCAGAAGGATGGAGATCTTTATAACGGTTGGGGTCGAAAAATACGAAATCAATATTGACCGAAGCATTGACCCAATTGTACCATTCTAAAACTTCCTGGTCTGAAATTTTGGCACTGCTCGTAATGAGCGTTCTGAGTTTATCAATCAACATCGCGTTTGTCTGGGCTGCTTCAAATGCCTCAGGGGTCATTCTCAGACGATCCAGAACATTTGTATAAAGGCGACTGTCAAACATTCCGGCTCTCTGGAAAGCTGTAATATTTGAAATTGCGTTGGCAAGCTCTTTTTCGGAGACTCGAAATTTAAGCCTTTTGGACTCCTGAACCAAAAGTTTATTGTCAATCAGCTGGTTTAAAGCCTGTCGTTTCACCTGAAGCTGTTTGAGCATATCCTCATCGAGGTTGTTCCCGAATCTTCTGCGGAGTTGTTCAATAAGATTATTGTAAGTTTCTCTGTATTCATCCAGTGTAATTTGATCACCATTAACAAGTGCAACCCTGCCGCCTCTCTGTGACCGGAAGCTTCCAACACCCCAGAAAACAAATACAATAACAATGGCGCCCAAAAGGATCTTGATCAGCCAACTCCCAGCCTGTTTTCTCATTAACCTGAGCATATAATTCCTTTCTATCGAGATAACAAAATCGACCTATTCCGAATGTTTCATGAAAATTTTCGAGAGATCTTTTTATTATTGATGAAAACAGTTTGTTATTTACAATTTTGGTTCTTGTTATAAGATGACAATTTGCCCGAAGATTTTCTTGTTCAATTTCTCAAAAATTTTCACCCTGCGGGCGTGTGCGAGACGCTCATTAGCCGCGTTATAAAGGGCATGCAAATGAACGCCTCGCACACGTGAAATATCCGGGCTAGACAATGACCGATAGCGGTTTTGCCTGCCGGTCGATCTTGGTACCAACAGACTCGGAACAAACCGCACACAGATATTCATACTTGTCTCCTTCTGGGAGAACGATCAAAAGACGTTTGCGGACTGGAACGGGACGTTTGCACCTCGGGCAGTACAGCTCTGTGGCATCAAATTCCTTGAACATTCCATTACCTTTGGTCTTTGGAGTATATGCACCCAGTGGTCCTGTAAGGTTTTTCGGATTCATTGTCTTACCTTATCAAAAATATTTAACAATAATACAGTTATTAAAGAAATTATTTTGGGTTCAATATGTTAGAACTCAAGTTTCGTACCCCAATATGGTAAAGAAGCCTTTGAAGCAGCCGGCCGAAAGAAATTTTTTAATATGAAATATTTCTCCGGCCCTCTGAACCATACTGGCGTTGCTGGGAATTAAGGGTGCGAAATTGAGTTCTAATTTATAAGCTACAGATAATATTTATTATGTATATTTTTGTCAATACTTTCACGCCACAATTTATCCGAAATATTTATTGACATCCTTACCGCCTTTTGTTTAATTTAAATGCACATTTGGGGCTGTAGCTCAGCTGGGAGAGCGCATGACTGGCAGTCATGAGGTCGACGGTTCGATCCCGTTCAGCTCCACCAAGGATTATAAAGGGTTAGCCAATTCGGTTAACCCTTTTTTAGTTGAATTATCATGACTGGGTGCAGGGGGGTGCAAGTGGGTGCAGTTTTAGAGTCTAATTGATCGACTTCCGATTTTTTATGATTCATAGCTGAATATGTGTCAATGAAAGATTCAGCATATAACTTGAAGGAAGGTATTGATTTGGCTTTCTTTTCCTCAAAGCCAAACTCACCGAGCTGCAGCTTTGCCCGGATTGTACTTGCTACGGCCTCGGCTGATTTCCTGTCACCCTCTTTTCGGGACGTCCGTTTCCCGTTATGGGATATGAACACCCACCAGGGATTTCCCCTGCCCTAAGTTTTTTGTCTGACTCTTACTTCCATAATAAACCCCTCACTTTCTCCCTGAGGTTAATCCACGGGCAGGGACGTCCTTTTCAGCCGTATGCGCCTATCCCGTGGGGTTAGTATTATGTAAAACTTTTCATAAATATTATGGAGTATACCCCATAATCTCATGTACTTTGCCATAAATCAGTGCTTTAAATCAGATCTTTTAATTAATGTAACCATCTAATTTAATTGCAATTTAAATTGATTTGCGCCACAATTATCTGATTTTGCATGGTTTTTGCACGTTTAAATAGAAAGAAGCCATCATGAGAAATTCCATTAAAGATTTTATTAAAGACTTTATTCTTTTAGCATTTTTCATAGTTTGCATTATAGCTTCCTTTTTTTATGCTTTTAATATGACTTCTTTTTTATAAAGCAATAAATAACCATATGGCATTATTTTTTGAGTGTTAGGCTATAAATTACTTCTTCGCAGCCTAACCTTCTATAGCCCCTGGGTACATGTAGCCCCAGGGGCTATATATTTTTCCAGGACAAGCCCGAAAGCTCATCCTGGGCGGTTGATGGTTTTAGTTCATAAAAGAAGGCTCCGGCCTATGGTTCCCCCCCTTCAAAAACAAAAGCGCCTGAAGGCTTTCCACGGTCCAAGATAATAAACCGCCCACAACGTCACCGCTGCAAGTGCCTTCAAGCGCTATGTTTGATAATTGGTGTTTCATTTTACTGTGGAATTGGGTTAAATTAGCGGTGCTTCATTTATTCATATAAATATAATGCCACCTTTTTTTATTGATTTGAATATATGAATATTGTAAAAGGTGTGTATGGCACGAAAAAACATGACAACAAGTATTGAAAATGACCTCCAGAAAGAGATTAAAAAGCTCGCCATCGATTTAGAAAGACCTCTAAATGACCTTATAGAAGAATCCTTCCGGGATCTTCTCAAAAAATACGAAAAGAAAGATAAAACATAACATTCTAAGTCAGAGATATTCTTATTGAGAGGATCTATAATGAGCATGGGCGATTTTCAGGCTGACCAAGTTGGATATTATGGGAAACCAGTGTCTTCTTTAACCAAGGATGAACTACTTAAAGCTGTATTGGAGATATCCGAGATAATTTATAATTGCCCTGTAAAAGGCAAATGCAGTGAAATTTTAGAACGTATAGAGCAGGAAAAACTCAAAAAATAACCTGTAACCGAGAGGTTGACATGGACTGATTACCAAGACCCCATTTCTCATAGAGGTGGGGTTTTGTATTTGCATTGAACTAGGGAGGATGATTAATGGGAAAATTTTATGTTGATGAAAACAATCAAGCTAGGATTAACTGTCACAACTGCGGATTAAATAAGAATTTAGATGTAACAAAATTTAAGGATACTCATAAAAGGCTGAAGGCCAAATGTCGATGTGGCGAAGTTTTTCGGCTTACCTTGGATTTTCGAAGGCATTACCGTAAGAATGTCAGGCTTGCTGGTGAATACTTTGTCCAGGGAAAAAATGAAAAGGGAGAAGTACTCATCGAAGACATTTCAATGACCGGAGTCAGATTTGCAACTCTTAAGCCACATAATATTTTCAAAGATGATACAGTTGAATTGAAATTTACTTTAGATAATCCAATGAGAACGAAAGTCCAAGAACTCGTCAAAATAATAAGGACTATCGATCGCAATGTTGGTGCACAGTACATCAACCAAAGTCGGATGCAAAGGATTTGGTTTTTTGTATAAAAACTTAATTTGTCCTTAGACAGAGACGTTTTGACAATTTTCAAAAAACAGAATTTGCCTAACCTGACACCAGAAAAATATGATATCTGTAGATCAATTGTTGTTGTGAATGGTGTCGATACTGATAAGATATTCAAAGAAAGGACAGGGTATAATTTTTGCGATGCGATATTTCCGCATCACAATTTCGAATGAACAAAGGTAATTGTTAGATATCTGGCATCACACATCAAGCCAAACGACATATTCCTGTTTTTTCGAACAAACTTCTATATTCCTGACGATATGTTCGAATTCAAAATGCATTTATTATACTGTTTTAATTGGGTTTATTTTTTTCGATAGTTTAATTTAAACATTGGCACTACTTGTGCGCCAGGTCCGCTCTTTCTTGATCTCAGTGGGAAGCTTGCCTATACGACAGTATTTACGCGCGGTTTTCTCATCCATATCCGCCTTGGCAGCTGCTGTCGCATATGTCTTTTCTGTCTGTATCAATTTCATCAGTCTCCTCACCTGATTGTTTGTGACCATCCAAGTCTCCTCCGTTGTTTTGATTAAGACTCGGATGTTTTATCGACTTCTTCACTCAACGGGAATTATAATTGTCGTCAGGTGGGAATTATAATTGTCGCACATCACCATACAGAGCCGTCTCTGACATCGCTCGTGTAACGTTTCGTTTTTGCACGTTTAAATGCGACCCCTCATTTTTTTTAAAAAAAACAAATAATTAGCTTGCTTTCTTTCTCAATAATGATTATTATGCCTCTAATCAACTAAGTCCTGTTTAATCTTCGGGACGGTTTTCTCTCTGAAGGAATAATCCATTTGTCAAAGTGGCACCCTCCAGTTTGCGAAGTTGAAAAATTTTAAGAAAGGAGGATGTTATCATGACCAATGGAACTGTTAAGTGGTTTAACGACCGAAAAGGGTTCGGATTTATTGAGCAGGAAGACGGGCCGGATGTGTTTGTTCATCATTCAGCGATCAACGCAAACGGTTTTAAATCCCTCAATGAAGGCGACCGAGTTTCCTTTGATATAGAGCAAGGACAAAAAGGTCCTGCCGCTGCAAATGTCACTGTGATCTAACCTTATGTTCTAAATAAAAAGGGCATTCCTTCTAATATTGAGGGGATGCCCTTTTGTTTGGTTTGAATTTTATTTTCCCGATTCGCTATCATCAGACCTTAAACCTCAAAATTCCCTCATAGATCCTGTTCTTGTTGTCATTATCAAAAATAACAGCCAAGGAGGTAACAAATTGGCAAGATCAAATTATTCATTTAAAAAACGCCAGAAAGAATTAGCAAGGAAGAAAAAGAAAGAACAAAAAAGACAACGCAAACTGGATAAAAACGCTATAAATTCAGAAGAGAATCCAAATCAGCCCCAGAATGAAGGAGAGAATCTATAAGCGTAGAAACAGGATGAAAAGGAGAAAAGATATGCGTCAAAAATATGTGATTTCTCGAGATGATGCTAAAAACAAACTCAAAATCAGGGAATATGCAATCATCGACAAAAATCTGAAAAAAGTGGCGTCTTCAATGCTGCAAAAGGGAAGTTTTTCATTTCTCTGTGAAGAAACTTATGAAAGTGAAATTATCGTGAGTTCCATCTCCAAAGGAATGAACGCCTTGGTTGCAATCCTTCGGACCCACAATATATTTCCTATCGAACCATATGCCACCAAAATCGCCGAATCAGTCACGGCGTTATACAATTCATCCGAAGATAATTCGGTGGAGCTGTTTTTTGACGACGTCGATTTGGTATCTGCTTTGGTACCTGGCTGATATGTTATCGATATTTGAAACCAGATAATTTGAAATATCAAAAACTAACCTTGGACAATTAAAGGAACGGTACTAAATAAACTGATATCCACCGAACAGAGATAATGTGCCTGAACACAGCACTCTGGCAGGTAGGTGCTGCCCTTGGTATGAGTGATGACTTAAAAGAAGGGTTTATTGAGGAGACAAAAGGATGGAAAACAGATTGGATGATTTATTTCTGAAGTTTCAAACAAAGGGGTTTATGCCCATTGAAATCCAAGGACTCATTAAAGATGTTTTTAATATTTTAAGTAATGGTGGATATTGCTCTATAACCGCTGTTAACCAAGAGATGGAGGAACTGGGCTGGGGGATAGAAATCATGGATAATGTTACGTACGAATTAGTAAACTCCCTGGTTCAATAAAAAATGGCAAACATTCTTATCATAATGGATATGTGGTCAAAAGCCATTTTGTTTGTGATGAGTTAAAACATAAGATGCCCACCTTAATAATAACAAAATCTTGCACCACGGAGCAATACTTAAAAAGGGGTTTTTCGATAGTCTCGCTATAGATGGCAGGTTTTTAAGACCTTTAAATTGTTGTGATATATAGTTTTAATAGTTTCAGATTGTCACCGAATAAGTTTCAATAAAGCCCTGCACATGCAAAAAAAATGTGCCAGATCACTGAAACTTATTCATTTACAAAAATCACCGTATCTCTCCATTTGTCATAACCATTTCGCAACCTTTCGACCCCAAAACCTTTATCGCGCTAGTGTCCCCGTTTATCCATCCCCCCTCAATACAAACGAAAAATATCCGCTTATAGGGTGAGCCTGGAATGCATTTGGCCTTGAGGATTTCGAAAATTTGTTATGATCCATTAGGTTTAAATCTTTTAGTTCAGGATAGTCGATTGATTTCATTGTATTAATTGGCCATTCTGGCAGTCATGAGATCGACGGTTCGATCCCGTTTACTCCAGCAATAGAAAAAAAAGGTTGGCTTATGAGGCTGCCCTCTTTTATTATTTGCTCATTTTTTTAAACGCAGATTTCCCTTCTTGTCTTGACATAATAAGTATATTGGCTTAAGAAATTTTTAATTTTATCAATGATAAATGGTTAAGTCATGATGAAAAACCACAATATATGCAATGTATTTTTTTTCGTTATTGCCGGAATCGTCATATGCGTCGCTTTTTTGAATGTGCCCGTAGTATCATCGGGTATGGATCAAGTTGAGCGAAACACAAGAATTATAGAAACTAAACAATCAAAAAACCCCGTTGTCCATCTATATTTTTCCGACAAAGAGAATTCGTTTCTCAAAGCTGAAACAAGGGATCTTTTTCATTCAGACAATCCAGTCGAATTTGGCAAAAACATTGTCGAAGCCCTGATAGAAGGCCCTAGGACCGGGCTTATGCGGACAATTCCTGCAGATACGACACTTAAGGCATTTTATATTTCCCGGGATGGTACAGCTTATGTCGATATGTCTGATACCATTAGAGATGCTCATCCCGGCGGGGTTAAATCGGAACTTTTTTCGATATATTCGATGGTCAATTCATTAACATTGAACATTCCCGAAATCGATGCGGTAAAGATCCTGATCAGCGGAAAAGAAGCGATGACCCTGGACGGTCATATAGATGTGCGTTTTCCGTTTAAAGCCAACATGCTTTTAATACGATGAAAAAAAAGGATCACATTAAAAATATAAGAAATATCGGTATTATCGCCCATATCGATGCCGGAAAGACAACGGTAACAGAGCGGATGCTATACTATACCGGCCGTTCTCACAAAATCGGTGAAGTGCATAACGGTGAAGCGATTATGGACTGGATGCCTGATGAACAAGAACGGGGAATTACCATTACCTCCGCTGTTACCACTTGCCACTGGAAGGGAAGTGATGTCCAGATCATAGATACACCGGGGCATGTCGACTTTACCATCGAGGTTGAACGTTCTTTAAGGGTACTTGACGGGGCCGTCGGTGTCTTTTGTGCAGTTGGTGGTGTGGAACCTCAGTCGGAAACGGTATGGCGACAGGCTGACAAGTACCTTGTCCCAAAGATGGCCTTTATCAACAAACTTGACAGGGTTGGTGCAGACTTCTTTGGCTCAATTGAGATGATGAAAAAAAGGTTAGATGCCAATCCGCTGATTTTACAGCTGCCGGTGGGCTTAGAAGATGATTTTTCAGGCGTTATCGATCTCATTAACATGAAACAAATCATCTGGGAGGATGAAGCTTTAGGAGAAACTTTTACGAAAGAAGATATTCCTCAAAACTTGCTTGGCACCGCAACAGAATATCATGAAAAACTTATCGAAGCCATCGCTGAAGTTGATGATGATATCATGGAGGACTATTTATCAGAGACACCCGTCACTCTGGAAAGATTGATTGGCGCTATCAGAAAGGCGACCATAGACCTGAAACTGGTGCCGGTCCTTTGCGGCAGTGCTCTGAGAAATAAAGGAATACAACCGCTTCTTGACGCCATTGTAAAATTTTTGCCAAGCCCTTTAGATGTACCCCCAATTAAAGGCGTACACCCTGAAACCGGCCAACATATTGAATGCAGAGCGAATGATGCCGATTCTCTTGCAGCCCTCATATTCAAAGTATCGATGATAGAGGGTCGTAAACTATCCTATGTCAGAATTTACAGCGGAACCATGAATGCCAAAGCAGACACCTACAATTCTTCTCGAAAAAAAAGTGAGAAACTTTCACGCATATTAAAAATGCATGCCAACAAGAGAGAACGTATCGATTCCGCCGGCGCCGGCAGCCTGGTCGGGGTTATTGGATTAAAAGAGTCTTCTACGGGAGAGACGCTCTGCTCCATCGATCATCCTGTTTTATTGGAAAAAATAGAGTTTTACGAGCCGGTTATATCTGTGGCTGTTGAGCCTAAAACCCATGCTGACCAGGAAAAACTTGATCAAGTCCTCGAAAAATTTATGGCTGAAGATCCGACACTTAAACTTCAAAAGGATGAAGACACCGGACAGACAATTTTATCCGGTATGGGAGAACTTCACCTCGAAGTTATCATCAGTCGTATGCAGCGAGAATTCAAGACCAATGTCAATGTGGGAAAACCACAGGTTATGTACAGGGAGACCATCGAAAAAGAAGGGCATGCATCTGCAGTATTTGACAAGGAAGTGGCGGGACAAAGACATTTTGCCAAAGTAATGTTAAAACTGACACCTTTGGAACGGGGTACTGAAAACAGATTCAGGTCTGAAATTACTGACGAAACAATACCTGATATGTTCATCCCGACTATCAAAAAGGGTGTGATGGAATCCCTGGAAAGCGGAGTATTAATGGGGTATCCTGTTGTTGATGTTGAGGCCGTTCTCACCGGAGGAGTAAATAAAGAATCTTTGAGCACTGAACTGGCCTATACGGTCAGTGCATCTATGGCTTGCAAAACAGCACTGACGAAAGGTGAATCGTTTCTCCTTGATCCGATTATGAATGTGGAAGTTTTTGTTCCAGAGGCTTTTGTGGGAGACGTGATAGGGGATCTCAATTCGCGAAATGGAAAAATTGAATCTATCGAGCACAAAATGGGCGTACAGGTGATAAAGGTTGTGGTTCCACTGGCGCTCATGTTCGGATATTCAACATCATTGCGATCAGCCACACAGGGCAGAGGGACATTCACCATGCAATTTTCTCATTTTGACCGATGCTAACATTCCTCTTCAAACGTTACACCCCGGATTTCTCGAACAGTACACGCTTTTTTAAAAAGGTTACCCATTCCGTTTGTAAATAAGTTTTTACAATAACAACTCTCCGAATACTCAGTTAATTCTTTTGTGCTTTATTGTCGTCATCCTTTTCTGATTTACTCTTTTTCTTTCTGATTTCCTTCAACAATTTCTCTACTTTGACTTTTTTATATGGTTCGTTGATGTACTCCAAGGCTTTTTTTAGATGGAAAATGGCATTTTTAAAATCCCTTTTATTTTTGTAATGAATACCCAGGTAATAATGCGCATCACCTTTCTTCCCAAGCTTCCAATACGTTTCCCCAAGGGTAAAAAGTGCACGAGGATAATTTTGTTGTTTTGAGATAAGTTTTTCAAACGTTGCGACTGCATCCGCGAGATGGCCGAGTTCTACCTGGGTACGCCCCAGATAAAAAAGAATATCAGGATCATTCGAGTTAATGCTGGCAGCGCCATCCAGAATGCTGAATGCTTGCTGGTAATTGCCATCGAGAAAATATAAGCGCCCAAGATCTTTTAAAATATAGGGATCAAATGCCCTTTTCCCCAATGCCGCCTTTAGGTATTTTTCAGCAGCTTTGTGGTCGCCTTTTCTATCCAGGATCAGGCCGTATCCATAATATGCCAAAGGGTCGTCGGGATGATTATGTACATCTGATTTAAACTTTCTTAATGCAACATCCTCATCTCCGTAAATGGCAACGAGTCGTGTATGGGCCCTTTTAAAATAATAGTCATTGATATTGGGCTCTGTTTTGTTGTGTTTCTCAAGCCAGGTATCGATATACGCCATTCGTTCCTCTGAAGCCGGATGGGTGGTCAGATAAGTCGGAATCTGGTTTGAATCGAACCAGCGTTTGCTTCGCATTTTTTTCAGTGTAGATATCAGCCCTTTGCCGTTATATCCAGCTTTTCTCAGAACGTTGAGTCCGATCTGATCCGCTTGTCTTTCGTCTTCACGGCCATATGCAAGTGCATAGGATTGGCCGGCTGCCATAGATCCAATGGTGACTGCATTGGCAGCTGCCGAGGCTCCGGCGGTTCCAAGAAGCACGCCGGCAACAACCCCGGCAAGTGTGGCGTAGTTTACTTTTTCAGCCCTTTCAATTTTCTTGGAAATATGGCGACAGACCACATGTGAGATTTCATGGGCCAGTACACATGCCAGCTCTTCCTCATTATCCATTGCTTCCAGCAATCCGCTGTGTATAAAAATGTGACCTGCGGGGGTGGCAAAAGCATTGTAGGTATCTTCCTTTATTACATAGAAATGGTAGGAAAAAGGCTGGGGAGGAAGCGTTGAGACGATTTTTTGACCGACGTCGTTGATGTAATTGGTGATAAGCGGGTCTGTGATAACTTCGTAGTGCGATAAAATGAGTTTTATAAACTCATTTGCCAGTTCCTCTTCCTGTTGTATCGTAATTCCTGAAGCACCTTTAGGGGAGATGATGCCACACGCAATAATGAGAACAGTGCATAGCAAAATGCATTGTTTAACAATTTTCATGAAAACCTCGACAAAAGAGGGTGCCGGTTTCAGATATGAATATAAAAGAAACCGAAACCATATGGTTTTGCTGCATACCCTATAATTTATTACTCAATTGGTTAATAGTCAAATCATATCCTTATATACTTTTCAAACATCACGTTTTATGGTAAAGTTCGTCACCATGACTCATATCATATGCATAGCCAACCAGAAGGGTGGTGTGGGAAAAACGACGACGGCCGTAAATTTGTCGGCGGCCATGGCAGTTTCGGAAAAAAGAATTCTCCTTGTGGATTGTGATCCTCAGGGAAATGCAACCACCGGTTTGGGAATAGATAAAAATCGTATTGAAAGGTCATTATATCACGGCATGATTGGTAATGTCGATGCCGAGAATCTCATTTTGGATAGTGACATAGAAACCTTGAAAATTATACCCTCAAGGGTTGAGCTGATTGGTTTTGAAGTGGAGATGATGTCAAAACCCAAGCGTGAAATGGCCCTAAAAAAGCTTTTATCCCAAATTAAAAATTCATTTGAATACATCATAATCGACTGTCCACCCTCCTTGAGCCTTTTAACGGTTAATGCACTAACTGCAGCCGATGTTATGCTAATCCCGCTTCAGTGTGAATTTTATGCATTAGAAGGCCTTGGACAGCTTCTTCAAACCATGAAGCGCATCAAGTATAAGTTGAATCCTAAACTTAAAATTGCCGGTATACTTCTCACCATGTTTGATAAAAGAACAAATCTGTCTCATCAGGTTGCCGAAGATGCCGAAAAATATTTCAAGCAACTCGTATTCAAGACCATGATTCCCAGAAATGTCAGACTGGGCGAAGCTCCGAGTTTCGGAAAGCCGATCTTGTTGTACGATGCAACCTCCAAAGGGGCTCGCAGTTACTTTAATCTTGCAAAAGAGATCATGAAAAATAAATCCTTCTGAACAATTCGTTCATCAGGGGGCATATCTAAAGCCTGTTAACACCGATGAAGTGATCAAAACGAACTTTCAAAATTCGTCGTGTAACACATGTATTGACGAAATTAACGCCATCACAATGAAAAAAGAAATGAAAAGTAAAAAAGCCGAATCAGGTTTAAAAAAATCCAAAAAATTGGTCCTAGGTAGAGGTCTTGATGCTTTATTGCCTGATATTGAATCCATGGAAGATATTTCAAAGGAATATTTTACGTGTGATATCGGGCTGATTCAGCCCAATCGTTACCAGCCTCGTTTGCGATTTTCCGACAATGAACTGGAGGATATGGCCCGTTCCATTCGTCAGCAAGGCATTATACAGCCCCTTTTGGTTAGAAAAGACGACAATGGATATGAGCTTATAGCTGGTGAAAGACGCTTGCGCGCTGCTAAAAAAGCAGGATTGAAACAGGTGCCTGTGCTTGTCAAAACCATCACAGACACAGATATGCTGGAAATGTCTATTGTTGAAAATGTACAACGGTCAGATTTAAATCCCATTGAAGAGGCTGAAGCCTATTACCGGCTCATCACAGAGTTCGGTCTCACCCAGGATCAGGCTGCAGATCGCGTCGGGAAAAGCAGATCTGCTGTTGCCAATTTTATAAGACTTCGTCAGTTGCCGGAGCAAATAAAGGGCAGCATTATGGATGGAGACTTGAGTATGGGTCATGCCCGGGCCTTGCTGGGCACTGTCACTTCAGCCCAACAAAATTCGGTATTCCGGGCGATAATTGCAAAAGGACTTTCGGTCAGGGAAACAGAACGTTTGATTAAACGTTTGAAAGCAGAAAAAGAAAAACCTAAAAAACCTATATCGAGTTCGGAACAAAGATACTTGTCAGATGTGGCCGATGATCTTTCCGGTCGCTTCGGGACCAAGGTTCAGATCAAACGTCGGGGACAAAAGGGTAGAGTTGAAATCGAATTTTTCAGCAATGACGATCTAGACCGTCTGCTAAGCTTGCTAAAGCAGATATAATGTCTATTCATATTATCATCGATGGCTACAATCTTATCCGACAGTCCAATTCACTCAGCGATCTTGACCGTCAGGATATTCAGCTGGGCCGAGAGGCACTTCTCGACATGCTTGCTGCATATCAGAGAATAAAACGTCATATGATAACCGTTGTTTTTGACGGAACCAATGCTCCTCCTTTTTCCCAGCACGAAAATCGAGTCAAAGGGATTAAGATCAAATTTTCTCGCAGTGGTGAGTTGGCTGATTCGGTTATTAAACGGATGGCAAACCATGAAAGAGAAAAAGCCTTGGTTGTTAGCTCGGATATGGATATTGTGAATTTTGCAGCTGCCAAGGGAGCTGCTACAATTAGTTCTTCCAATTTCGAAGAAAAAATCACCATGGCGGTTTATATGGATACAAAGGGGGTAGAAAGAGAAGACGAAGTCGGGTGGGTCCCCACGACAAAAAAGAAAGGCCCCAGAAAACGACTTTCCAAAAGAAAACGTCGAAATAGGATCAAAATAAGAAAACTGTAGTGTACAGACACCCCACGTAATTAACAAAATATAACCTGAATCTTGCACGAGTCGGAGGCTTTCATATGCAAGGCACTTAAGGGCGAAGCCATAGTCTGTTATTGCGAGCCCTTAATAACACGGCAGATGAAAGCCTCCGGCTCGCCCTTTAGGGTGAGAATTGATGAGAAAAAAGATCATCATCCGATTTACCATTTGGGTAAAATGTATGATGCTATGATGTTGTTAAAACCCGCTTCAATTTAGGATTATAAAGATGCTCATCAATTTTCAGGCAGGATTCAGGTGAAATTCGGAAAACAGTGAGACAGATCGCTGTTTTTATTGACGTTAATCCTGTTATCTGATAGCAAAAACATTTCCGAATAGTTATTGCCAAAAATTAAAAAATAATAAGGTATGAGTCATACAGATAAAAAGCCAGTTTTGCAGCGGATATGTGTCATCGACGGGCAGGGCGGAGGCATCGGAAGCGCGGTCATTAAAAAGCTAAAGGATCTTTTTGGAGAGGCCGTTGAAATTATTGCTCTTGGGACCAATGCCATTGCAACGGCTCAGATGCTGAAAGCCAAAGCTAACAGGGGTGCATCTGGAGAAAATGCCATTGTTCAGACAACAGCAAAGGTTGACATTATTATCGGAACCGTTGGAATTATCGTGGCCAATGCCATGATGGGAGAAGTTACACCCAAAATGGCAGAAGCCGTGGCCAACAGTTCGGCAAAAAAACTGCTTATACCACTTACCCAAGAAAATATTGAAATTATAGGTTTATCGCCAACTCCCCTCCCTCATCTTATCGAGACACTTTTACAGGAAAATTTAAAAAATTTCTATGATGAGGTTCAACACGTATAAACTGTAAATTAAAAATAAATTGTAACACTTTCTCCTTTTGAAAACATTACCGCTTCCTTTGAAATCGATTTGTTTCAAAGGGCTAAACTATTAAAATAAATTTTATTTTTAGAAATTATAAAGGAAAACATGATGTGTGAAGCAAACGCATACTTAATTGAAGGAGATGAGAGAATACTGGTAATGGAAGCGGTTGATACCGTCGAACCCGAAGATGGTGGCGTACGATTGGTCAGTATTTTTGGGGATCAAAAATTTATAGATGCCCACATTCATTCATTGGCCCTCGTAGACCACCATATTTTTTTAAAAAAATAATATCCCCTATACGATTTGTTTCACATGGTTTGATTGTGTGAGAAGGTTTTAAGGTAATGCGCAGCGTCGAAGCTGCATGATATAGATGAAAATATTAATTGCTAAGAAGGCCGGTTTCTGCATGGGAGTACGAAGAGCCGTTGAGATGGTTCTGGATGCTCCGAATAAACACGAAAATCCGATCTGTACGTTTGGACCCCTTATCCACAATCCGCAGGTTTTAGATCTATTAAGAGAAAAAGATATATCCACATTAGAACATATACCGGAGTACGGAACAGGTACTGTTTTAATTCGTGCTCACGGCGTTCCCCCCCAAACCAAAAAGAATCTTAAAAAAGCAGGTTACAAAATTATCGATGCCACCTGTCCCCGAGTTATTAAAGTTCAGACTATCATCCGGAAACATGCCCAAAAAGGTTTTGCATCTATAATTATCGGAGACAAAGATCATCCTGAAGTCATCGGACTTTTAGGATATGCAGAGGGAAAAGGGTTTGTCGTTGACAATTTAGATGATCTTGACTCCCTTCCATCCTTTGAAAAAGCGATTATTGTTGCTCAGACCACTCAAAACACACTTTTTTTTGAGGAAATAAAAAAATGGGCAAATAATAAATATTCCCACTATAAAATCTTTGAAACGATTTGCGATTCTACCGCAAAGCGCCAGGCTGAGGTCCAAAACCTGGCAGATTCAGCAGATGCTGTTATTGTTGTTGGTGGACAAAACAGTGGAAATACGAAGCGGCTTGCTGAAATTTCAAAAAAGACCGGCAAACCGACATATCACGTTGAAACTGAATCGGAAATTGATGTTGACGCTCTTTCTGAAGCCAAATGTGTCGGGATTACAGCAGGGGCTTCCACGCCGAATTGGGTTATTAAAAAAATATACAGAACCCTTGAGGCCCTGCCTTATAAAAAGAAGCAAGGCTTGCAAAGGGTTATTTTTCCCATCCAGCGTGTACTGCTTCTTACCAACATCTATGTATCCATCGGCGCCGGATGTCTGTGCTATGCCTGTATCAAAATTCAGGGGATTACAAATAATTTGCATCATGTGCTTATATCCATGCTTTATGTTCTATCCATGCACATTCTCAACAATCTCATCGGTACAAAGGCAGACAAATATAACGATCCTGACAGATCCTCCTTTTATAACAAAAATAAGATATTGCTTTCTTTTCTTGCGTTTACTGCAGGCGGCATTGGTTTGATGACTGCCTATTCAGTGGGCTGGGTCCCTTTTTTAATCCTTTTCGTTATGAGTATAATGGGTCTTTCTTACAATCTAAGGCTTATTCCGAAACGTTTTGAATACGATAAATACTCACGGCTTAGGGATATCCCTGGATCAAAAACGGTTCTGATTGCAATGGCATGGGGAATCGTGACTTCTGTTTTGCCTCGATTGTCTGTATCGGGAGGTATTCATCTGAATACGGCCATCATATTCTTATGGTCACTGAGCCTGGTCTTTGTCAGAACAGCATTTTTTGATATTCTTGACATGCAGGGTGACCGCATTGTGGGTAAAGAGACGATTCCCATACTGTTAGGAGAAAAGCGAGCTTTGCGTCTTTTAAAAACGATACTGGCCATAAATTTTGGCATTTTGTTTATTTCAAGCACATTTCAACTTATATCAAGTTTAGGTTTTATACTTTTAATCTGTCCGGCTTTTGTTTTCATAATGCTTTCAGCGCATGAGCGAGGCTATATGCTTCCCGGCATACGGTTGGAATTTCTGGTCGAAAGTAATTTTGTTGTTGCAGGTGTTATGACATTGATCTGGTCGCTGCTATAATCGGATATATTGTCTCATTTCCAAATGGGAGGCTCCGTGCCTGCCAGAAGCCTTTTGATGTTATCCATATGGCGAAAATAGATGATTATAGTCATTATAACGGCACATCCAAGTATGACTTCCGAGCCGGTAGCTTTCCAGATTGCAACAGGCAAGACGGCAGCGGTGGCCAGGGAGGCGAGCGAAACACGGTTCGACCAGCAAACAAACATGATAAAAACCAGAATCAGAATTACCAGTGCAACAGGTGAAATGACGCCAAAGCATCCTGCTGCGGTTGCAACCCCTTTTCCTCCGTTTTTGAATTTCAGATAGACAGGATAAAGATGCCCCATAAAAGCTGCAAAAGCTACTAGTGCAATGTAGAGGGCACCCCATACTTCATTTGGAGTGGTCATTGATACAGCCAACCAGACCGGGAAGGCCCCCTTTAGGATGTCGCCGGCAAGGGTCAGGACTCCGAGCCTTGGTCCTGCCATGCGCCCCACATTCGTTGCACCGATATTTCCACTTCCCACCTGTCTGATGTTAATGGGGGTAAACAGCCGGGTCAGAATGAGTCCTATGGGAATGGAACCCAAAAGATAACTGAAAATAGGTAGCACGAGGTACTTGATCATTTAACATCCATTTTGCTATTAGGTGTTGGGTATCTTGATACTATACCAGATCAACTCGAAATTTAAAGCCTAAATATTTCTGGGATCGCGGTGTTTTAATTTGCTAAATTGCTTCATAGACAACTCTTTTTTTCAAAAGCTATGATTGATGTAATAGTTTAGTCTTTTGAAAACATTACCGCTTCAGGTATAATTAAATTTTTGCTGAAAGAACTCGTGAACAAAGGAACGTAATGAAAGAACCTGCCCGGACTATTCATAAAGGTCTCTGCTTTAACAGCGGCTCCATCCATAAAGTTAAATCGCCTATGGTTCTTTCAAAACGATCCCTAATTCACTCAGAAAGCTTCCAGCCAAAAATTTAATCATACCTGAAGCTCCTTTGAAATCGTTTGTTTCAAAGGACTAAAGTGTTACGAATTTATTAAGTATGAAACCTGTAAAAATACCCATAGAAGATGTTTTAGATCTTCATACCTTTAAACCCAAAGAGATGCCGGATCTTCTTGCAGATTATTTTGCCGCCTGTATTGAAGAGGGAATATATTCAGTACGAATTATTCATGGAAAGGGCCGGGGAATACTGAGGGATCGCGTTCGAAGGCTTTTGAAAAAAAATCCAATGGTGGCATCATTTAGCAATGCTCCTCTCGAAGCCGGTGGTTGGGGAGCGACCCTTGTTGAACTTAGACATAAATAATGAAACGATTTATGTTGTCAGAGGCAAAGGGCTAACTATTGTCCATCCATAAATGGTCTTTTTGTCCAATCTCTGCGCTTGCCCTGTGAAATGCAGAGCCTATTTCTCTGGGGTTATGCTCAAAAAATAATCCTCGGAATATTAAACATATGCCTGCCTGTCCCGATAGATTTTCCATCGGGGCGGTTATTTTTTTCGAATGCCCCTCCGGGGCGTAGGCCCTACGGGCCGGAGGCTTGATCTTGAACAAAAATCCTAATTTATGGATTGACACTAACTATATATTTTTTCTTGCAGTTTTTCCTGTTACCTGAATTTCCTAATGTGTAACAAATGTAACAGAAATTGTGATATTCATTTCACAATTTTTAAAGTTGTTGCTTTTTAATATTTGCTAACTAATTGAAATGTATGGGACTAAAAAAAATGATTTTTCCTGCATGATTTTTGCATAATGACAGTAAACAATTTTGAAAAACGCATTTATAAGCAAGCCGAATCTTTTGCTTGCTAAATATCTATAGAAAGATTCGAAAATAATCTGTATTTATCATGATTCAAATTTTGCCCGATAACGGAGGCCGGCGGTCAGGTACGGATAGACGGGAGTTTAGTTATACTTCTCACATACCCGAACGGAGATCTGGCAAAGAAAGAAGAAGTGGTTCAGATCGAAGGCAAAAACCAAGAACATACAAAAAATAAAGATAGTTAGAACATAAATTTAAAGTTAAAAAAGCAGCGCCGGTAATGGCGCAAACCCTTATATTAAAGACGCTAAAAGCAAATCCCGCCAAAAAAATGGCGGGATTTGCTTTTAGGCTGTTCAGCTATCCACTCCCGTTCAAATTTGTCTTTTACAGATTTCAAGAGTTCTCAAGTAAGAACTGTTTCCATTAGATGATTAATGTAACAGGTTGACAATTTGAGCAAACCATGGGTGTCTATCGCTCGATTCCGGTTCGCGCTTTAACCCCCCGGTTATAATAATGTTTGATTTCTTTTACATCACTGACCAGATCGGCCATTTCTAAAAACGCTTCAGGAGCACGACGACCGGTCAAAATAAATTCGACATTTTTCGGCCGTTCATTAAGGAGTTCGAGCACGTCTTCGGTTGTAATTAAATCAAACCATACCGCAACGTTAATTTCATCGAGAATGATGATGTCGTATCGATGGGAATGCATCGCTTTCCGTGCTTGTTTAATGCCTTGTTGTGCCTGGTCGATATGTTTTTGCGTTATTTCTTCTCGATGAACACATTCTACATCTCCATATTGTTCAATGGTAATACAGGGGTGGTCACGCAGCGCTGTCAATTCACCATAGTGCTGGCCCTTCATGAACTGACCGATATAGGTTTTCATTCCATACCCGGCAGCTCGTATGGCCAAACCTATAGCTGCGGTTGTTTTGCCTTTTCCATTACCGGTGTATATTTGAATACATCCTTTATTGTGTGTCTGTCGGTCCATTTTTAGAATGTTTTTTATATTTTTTTTAGCAACTGATTGGCTGCCGTCAATGTTGGATCCCATGTGGGTCCAAAAGGTGGGGCATATGCCAGATCGGTTTGACAGTAATCTTTAACAGTCATTTGGTTATGAAGTGCAACGGCAACGGCATTGATCCGATGGGCGACGCCTTCCTTACCCACCATCTGGATGCCTAAAAGACGTCCGGTTTTTGTATCACCAACCATATGAACATGAATCTTTGAAGCACCGGGATGAGCATGGGCCCGGGACCGGGTTTTGATCGTCACTTTTACAGGGCTGAAACCAAAAAATTTGGCTTCGTCCACGGTCAATCCAGTTCGCGCCACTTCTAGATCGAATACTTTAAAAACTGCTGTGCCTGCGATACCTGGAAGCTCTATCAATTTTCCGCAAACATTATCTGCAACCGCCCAACCGGCCCGGTTGGCCCTTAAGGCCAAAGGTATCCATGTTTTTTCTCCTGTGACCACGTGATATGCATCGGCACAGTCGCCGGCGGCATAGATGTTTTCGTTCGAAGTCTGAAGTTTTTTGTTCACGGCAATGGCGTTCTTTACGCCGGGATCAAGACCTGCCTGAGCGGCCAGTTCACTGTTCGGTTTTATTCCAATGGCGACTAGCACCATATCTGCCTCAAGTACAAGATCCGAACATATGACCTTTAACCGTTCATTTTCAACATCGATTTTTTCAATAGTGTGCCCCAGGTATAATTTTATTTGATGGGCTTCCGTTTCATTTTTTACAACATCGGCGAGTTCTTTTTCCATCCACGGCAGAAACACCGGTCGGGGTTTGACCATATCGACGTCAATGGATCGGGCCCTGAGGGCTTCACACATTTCAAGAGCGATATAGCCCATACCAATGATAACGACTTTTTTAACATAATTGGATTGGATATATGCTTTTATTTTTCTCCCGTCATCCAGACTTTTTAGTGCCATCACCCCCGGAAGATCAAAACCCACCAGATTCGGGATGATCGGAGCGCCTCCGGTTGCAATCAGCAATTTATCATAGGGAACGTCAAAGGTTTTGCCCCGCAAAGATGTTCCGGAAACAGTTCTGCCGACTGGGTCAATGGATTCAACACGATGCCCGGTCAACAGATTGATGTCCTGTTTTTCCCTGAATACATGGGCCTGTCGAACCACAAGGTCTTCGATCTCCCTTTCCGGATCCGCAATATTATACGGCATGCCGCAAGCGCTGTAGGAAACATCCATGGTCCTTTCCAGCACCGTGACATCGAGATCCGGATTATTTCTCTTCGCTCTACTTGCAGCACTCATACCGGCAGCGTCACCGCCGATAATTACAAATTTCATAAAACCCTCTTAATTGAACATACCGATTCATTGATTGAGCCGAAAATTGTCACCGATAATTAAGCACATTCTAATCACAAAAGCAGCAATTGTCCAATAAACTCTTCAACCATTCACCTTATCATAAAATGATCAACCATATAAATATGGGTGCGACACTTGAGTCATCAGTTTGAACCCATATAAAGGTTTATGTTTTCATAAGTAACTTGACATAAAGGATTTTTAACCATAGATTTGCCTGGTAAATTATTAAAATGAACTTAACATCAGGGAGTTGCGCTATGGCCTCATTAAATCGTGATGAAAAAAGTCAATCCGAAATTTTATTTAAGAAAGATACCGGAGATCAACAACAGATGCTTTTGGATTGCGGTTATTCGGAAAAGGCGGTTCAATATTTTATTGAGCAGCCGTATATGGGAAGTCTGCCGGATGCCGATCAAGTATCCGATATGCTGGGATCATGCGGGGACACCATGAAAATCTTTCTTAAAATCGATGATAATACAATCACGGATATCAGATACCAGGTGCTCGGCTGCCCGGGTGCGATTTCTGCTTCAATGGCCGCTGTGGACCTGGTAAAAGGTAAAAGTATTGAACATGCCAGAAAGTTGAATGATGGAGATGTGTTCAACCAACTTGCTGATATTCCGGTGAAAAAACACCACTGCATACAGCTTGCCGTTAAAGCGCTTCACAAGGCCATTGATGAATATAAAAATGGGCACAGTGATTTAAAGGATGTAGAATGCCCGTCGACCTGCTCTGAACCGCAGGATTGCTGCAAAAAATGATTAGTTTTTTATGATATTTCTTCATAAAATTCTGCGGGAGCGAGTTCCTTAAACGCTCCTTTATCGTTGCTTGTCAAAAACTTTCGGATATCCGTACACAGATCGCATTTGTTCAGATAGACATCTCTTTTCGAACTGAAACCATAATTAGCATAAGCCATATCATGTAATCCCCTGATTCCGGATTTTGCCAGTATTGTTAGAACCGGATATTTTTCTCTGGAAAACGGTCTTCCTAAATCTTCTATTGCAACGCCGATTCCCGAACAGAGTCCAGGAATGAAGTTGCCGAAAAGATCTACATGGAAATGGCTGGTATCGGAAAGCTGATTTCTACAACTTCCAGGGTTCTCCGTCATAATTTTTTGTGCAGAATTTCCAGGGAACTTGGTTCTGAACGTCTCCAGGGCTCGCCCACCCATATGAACCCAGTACCGACCGAGGGTATTGACCAAATAATCCTTTCCGAATTTATTGGAAAATTCTTCAAATGTATGGGTGGTGTTCGGTTCAAAGGCCGAAAGATCCTTGTAAAAATCGTTGATCCAGGGAAACAATCCGATTCCCACTTTTCTTCCGGCATCGATCACGCCTTTTACTTTTAAAAATGGAATAAATTCATTATGAAAAGGACTGATGGAAACCAAAAGGGTGCCCAGCCCGTTTGCTATCAAACGTTCCAGAATAGTAACTGCGGATTCGGTATCTTTAAACCAAGAAGAATTTGTCTCCACATAGTCGATTCCCATTCCGACCCTATTTGCAACCTTTAAAATATTTTCCAGCTTTTCCGGCCGAAGCATGGGTTCACCACCGCCGATGTGCACGGACCGGCAACCCAGTTCCAAAACCCGGGTAAAACATTTTTCAGCGGTTTCAGAATCCATATATTCTTTCCCCCGGTTCGGGCTGCAATTATACAGGCAGTGCCTGCAGCGCGACGTGCAAAAATAGTTGGTGATCAACCCGCCGGAAAAAAGTTTGCGAAGTGTAAAATCGCCCATCATTAATTTCCAAAAGTATTTAGTTAGTGTCCATCCAGAAATGAGGATTTTTGTTTAATATCAAGCCTCCGGCCCGTAGGGCCTACGCCCCGGAGGGGCATGCGAAAAAAAATAACCGCCCCGATGGAAAATCTATCGGGACAGGCAGGCATATGTGTAATATTCCGAGGATTATTTTTTGAGCATAACCCCAGAGAAATAGGCTCTGCATTTCACAGGGCAAGCGCAGAGATTGGACAAAAAGACCATTTATGGATGGACACTAGTTAGGATCTTAATGTGGCAATCAGTCTCAATGGATTTGTTAAGAGCGACAGGGCGGATAAAATATCTGTACAAACGATATCCGCAGAAGCTATCGTTTCAAAAACGGCCCCTTCTCCTTGAATAACAGCCACACCCAGGGCCGACGCTTTGAGCATCAAGCGGTCGTTTACGCCATTACCCATGCTCACGATTTGTTCACATCCAAGGTTTTTTACATATTCCAGCTTAGCCACATCCTGATGGTCCAAAGGTATAACGGCCAGTTTGCAATCGATATCCTCCAGTGCTTTTTTGACACTGCCGAATGTATCGGCGGTTATAACATGGATGGTTAGCATTTGTGAAAGTTCGGTTAGACACTCCTTGACACCGTCAATCAAAGCACCGTCAAATGCGATGGTGCCGTTGTAATCCAGAACAAGGTGTTCAAGCTGCAGTATTTTAGTCCCTGGGATATCAATTTCAATCATCATTTAACCATTTTTATGTGCATTTTATAAATGTGATTCACTTTTTCTGTGTTTTGTTGACGCATATTTGGGGTTGTATATGGTTTCAATACTAGGGTAAAGGGAAAAATGATTCGGGTCCTTATGATGAGTAATAGCCGATCGAGCTATTTTTGTTAAATACTTGAGGGGTCGGGGAGTTTTTTTCAAGCCGCACCATGAATGATGAAAAAAAAATTATAATAAAAACTCTCCAAACGCTGAATTATTTTGCCTTTATACTTGCAATTTGTTTTGAATTACGAGTAAATTTCGGTTTTTGAGAAAAGGAGCTATGGCTTTAATATGAAGGATAAAAATGTGTTGATTATCGGTGGCGGCGTGGCCGGCCTTTCTGCGGCGGTCGAACTCGCCGATTTAGATGTCCAAGTTGAATTAATTGAAAAATCAAATTTTCTGGGCGGACACGCCATCGGGTATGCCTGTAAGGCCATTAACGATACCTGCGTAAAGTGTGGCGCATGCATGGTGGAAGAAAGATTGCAACGCGCGGTTTCTCACCCAAACATAAAAATATTGCCCGGCAGTCAGGTACAAAACATATTTAAAAACCATCGATTCTCAGCAAGTCTCCGCCAAGAACCTCTGCATATAGATTCCAAGAAGTGCACCAACTGCGGGTTGTGTTTGGATCGTTGCCCGGCAGATGGGGCTGTTCTTCAAGGTTTTTCAAAAAACAACATCCCATTTTATGCAATTTCTGAAGAAAAATGCCTTTATCTCAAAGACAAATCCTGCAGCATCTGCCGGGATGAATGCCCTGAAACGGCCATTGATCTGGACAATGAAGAATTTGAACATTCCATTGAAGCAGATGCTGTATTGATTGCTACCGGATTCAAACCGTTCGATCCTAAAGACAAACCATACGGGTTTGGGCTTTTTAAAAATGTTGTTACCGGTCTGGACCTGGAAAGGATGATAAAACGGACCGGATGTGTAAAAAAGCCAAGCGATAACAAAACACCGGGACTAATCGCCTTCATACAGTGTGTGGGTTCAAGAGATTCAAAGCTGAATCATCTGTGGTGCTCGAAGGTTTGTTGCAGTTCGGCATTGCGGACGTCACGGCTGATCAGAGAAAGGCATCCGGAAACCGAAATCACCTTCTTTTATATGGATGTGCAGACATTCGGAAAGGATTTCGAACCATTTTATGAAGAGACTCAAAAAGAAATTCGAATGATACGCGCCATTCCCGGAGATATCTACGAAACAGACGGGCAGCATCTGAAAGTAAATTATATAGATAACCATTCGCATAAAACTCTGGAAGAAATTTTTGATCTGGTGGTGTTGTCCATCGGAATCACACCGTGTGAAGATATTCAAACCATATCTGGATTATTGGGGATAGAACCTGATGACACCGGGTTTGTCAAAACCGATGATAAAAAGACATCGGCTTTTGTTAATGGCATATTTGCTGCAGGAACCGTCCAGGGACCCATGAGCATTGCGGACACCATTGCCAGCGCCGGGAGTGCTGCGTGGAAGATCGCCAGATATCTTGGCCTGAAAATTTCTTAAAAGAGATAAATATACATTGTAAAAACAAAAAGTTTTCAAGGTGGCTTATCGCAATTGGATTTGCGCCCGAAATTGAAAAACGTAGTGTTTATATCGATGTGTGAATCGGTTTATAACATCAACGGACAATGGCAAATCCGAGACGCAGCGCTTCTGTTCGATCCCTATAATTGAGTAGACTTTCCGCCAGAGCGTTGACATACTGAGCCTGAAAGTACAGGTTGAGATTTTTAAATATAAAACGATGCAGCGGGTAGGTTAGATCGAGCTCGATGGAACCGCCTTCCTTTGCCCAGCGAAAATGGGATCCCAGAACAAAACTGTCTGCCTTACCTAATTTTGTCTCCAGATCGAAATAGCCTCTGTAATATTTCAAGTCAGGGTTTGTTTCGTCTTGGTTGGAAATATAGGCCCAAATCTTCGGCGCAATCATTATGCCCAGTTTGGTATTCTTATCGTAGGCAATATATATGGGCTTGATATACAAAAAGTTGGTGCTCCGTGAATCTTCCCCTCCACGGCCGTTGGATTCATGTTGAAAACCGCCCTTCACAAAGAATCCTCTGGCCCATGGAACTCCGATATTGGGCGACAGAAAAAAAAATTCCGGCTTATAGCTGGTGTCTTCAAATGGTTTGGATTCTGATTTCAGATCCCAGAAAGATGTCTGGGTGTAAGCAAAATGGAAACCCTTTACCCATGGATATTTTTTTCCCAAGGTGCTCTCGGGATTGAAAAAACGATATTTGAAACTGAATTGAAACTTGCTTTTTTCGGGGTTGGTTCCAACGAGAAAATACATAGGTTGGTATGCCGCGATATTTTTTAAATACGGCTGATACAGCTCATAAAGTGAGTCCAATGTGTCAAATTCCTGATATGCAATTTCATCGCTTTTCGACTCTTCAAGTGAAGAGGTGCTGTGGACCGCAAACATGGTACGGGCGTTTTCAAAATCCGGTATTGCCATGGTAACTGCGCCTTCAATGGTTGAGGGAAGGGCCAGTGTGTATTGCACTTTTTCAAAACAACCCGCACAAATGATGATCTTGTCTTTGGATGTCGACAGTACAGAATATGCTTTTACATCCAAGGATTGATCATTAGCGGTTAAACGGCAAATAATACTGTCCGGCACATCCACTTGCACAGACTTATCTTCTGAATTGTGAAAGTACACGGCAAACACCGTCGTTTGTCCGGCCTGAAGATTTTTTTTCGGAGGATCGATAACCGTTTCGATACCACCGGCAAATGAAATCGTGCTAAAAAGAATGATCAACAAGGCTGTAAAAGCTTTCATACAAAAATTCCTCCTTCACCAACACAGTTCCTGTATCAATCTGTTTGGGGCAGCTGGTGCTCCAAAAATAGTAGCACCTGGATTTGTGAGATGTAAATAGAAAGTGGATGTCCCGCCGTTTAAAAAGGGTTTATATTTGCTAAAAATTTGAGAATTTGCGAAGAAAGTCTCTGTTGACAATCGATTTCGTCTTTTATATTTGAATGGAAAATCAAATTTTGAAAAGGCGGGCGATTTTGAATAAAAAAATATTTATATTTGGAAACGGATCGTGTGCCCATCACCTTGCCAAAGAATTTCTGTCTTCGGGCGTAGATGTTATCCTTGCCACTTCAGATAAAACAGCTGATGTTTCTTCAACCATGGATTCTGTGGCATTGGAAATCCTCACCAACACAAAACTCCTTTCGTGCCAGGGGATTGTGGGGAATTTCAGGCTGACTGTAGTTTGCAATGGTGAAAGAGTAACAAAACGTGTTGCTGAAATTATTATTGCTGAAGAAGATCGGCGAAAACCGAATTTCTCGTTGTATGGTTTAAAGGCGGCTTCTAACGTTATCAGTCAATCCCAAATGAAAACGTTGCTGTTGGGATCATCACATGAAAAAAACATCCTTTCAGAAGCAAAAACGGTAGGTTTTTTTACCGGGCTTGTTAACGAAAGCCATCCGGTTGTCGCAGAAGAAATTATGCATTTGGCGCTTAACCTCCAGTCTGACTTTAATGTACAAACATATATCCTAACTAAAAATCTCAAAGTCGCAGGAAACGGTCTTGAAGCCCTTTATCGAAAAAGCAAAAAAGCCGGTGCAGTTTATATTAAGTTTACAGACAATATTCCCGCCATCCACCAGAAAAGGGATAACGATATCCAAATCGAGTTCATCGACGAAATAACAACCAAAAAATTCAGACTGTCTCCGGATATAACGGTTGTAGATGAAACCATCGTTCCTTTTGAAAATGCTGCCCATCTTGCAGGGATATTGAATGTCGATACCGATCCTGGTGGATTTGTTCAGACGGATAATGTTCATAGATATTGTGTGTTGACGAACAGAAAAGGGATTATGGCGGCAGGTCCTTCAAGAAGTATTCAGAATCGGGGTGATCAGATAATGGATGCTGAAAACGTTGCGCTTGCATCCGCCGGTATTCTGGTGGACCGATTGGCGCTGACAGCAGACAGGGCTGAAGTTGACACGGGACAGTGCATACGGTGTCTGACCTGCTATCGTCTTTGTCCATACCATGCAATAACACTGAACACTCGGGTGACGGTTGTACCGGATGCCTGCGAACGGTGCGGCATTTGTGCCGCCCAATGCCCAAGGGGCGCTGTCCGTATAAAAGATCTTGAACCTGGGTCGGTCTTAGATGTGATTAAAATCGGCGACCCCATTCAAACCGAAAAGGCGTTTACGCCCTCTATTGTGGCGTTCTGCTGCAGCCGCTCGTCTGCCCAGGCCGGTGATCTGGCGCTGTGCATGGGCCATAACCTGCCTTCGGGGTTAAAGATCATTGAGGTGCCATGTGCGGGGAGTATATCTTATGATCACATCTTTGCAGCGTTTAGAAACCATGCTGACGGAGTTCTTGTGGCGACCTGCCATAAAGGAAACTGTCATTCAGAACGGGGGAACATTTTTGCAGAACAAACTGTGGAACAGATAAAGGAGGTGTTCTCTCAAATCGGTTTTGAAAATGATCGTTTGCTTATACAAACCCTTGCGTCCAATATGGGAACGGAATTTGCTCAGATTGTAAATCGCTTTGAAGAGACCATTGTGGAGCTCGGCCCAAGCCGGCTTAAGAAGAATCAATAGCCGGAAAATCCAGCGTCGTCCAAATCATGAAAGGGAATATAGGAAACAGGATAGGGGAAATAGGAAAGAGGTCGGCTGAGGGTATAACGTTAAATGAGGTAGTCATATGACATCACCATCTGAAATCATCGATATGGATCAACTCGATCACACCAGATGTAGAACCTGGCCGTTTTCCCAAGATTTTTGCGTGACTTGCGGCCTGTGTGCAAGTTCTTGTCCGGCTTCTGGAATCGATGGATTTGACCCGCGCATGCTGGTCCGAATGGTTTCTCTGGGATTTGTCGAGGATCTGGTAAACGCCCGATGGCCGTGGATATGCACCATGTGCGGTAAATGCGAAAATGTTTGTCCCATGCAGGTCGACATTGCCGATCTGATACGAAAAATTCGATCCAAAAGAGAACGTGAAAAGGTTCCGGGAATTTTACACAAGGGTCTTGCGGCGGCTTTGGAGACCGGCAATAATCTTCGCCTGCCAAAGGAAGATTTTATGTTCATCATCGAGGATGTGGCCGAAGAAGTCGCCGAGGAACCTGGTTTTGAAGGGTTCAAAGCGCCCATTGACAAAAAGGGGGCAAACATACTGACCACCATACACAACAAACTGGTAAATACCCATACCGAAGATTTAAAACACTGGTGGAAGATTTTTCATGCGGCCAAAGAAGACTGGACCGTAACCTCGGAAAACTGGGAGGGTACCAACTGGGGATATTTTACGGGTGACGATGATGCCATGAAGGTCATGGTCGGCCGGATCGTGGAGCAGATGAAGCGACTGGAAATAAAAAATCTTCTTTGCCCTGAATGAGGTCACTCCTATCTTGCGACCCGGTCGGGTCTTGAAAAATATTATCCTGAAGCACTCAAAAAAATTAGTGTGACCACGGTTTTTGACCTAATGATCAAATATATTAAAGAAGGTCGCATCAAACTCGACAAATCGAGATTTATACAACTTGCCGCTTATCACGACCCATGTAATTACGGGAGAAAGGCCCAGAAGCATTTTGGACACGGTTATTTTGACGAGCCGCGCTGGATTATGGATCAGTGCCTTGAAAACTGGGTCGATCTTTATCCCAATAGAATGGATCAAATATGCTGTGGCGGGGGCGGTGGAACCATGACCACCGGATATAACGATGAACGTGTTTTTTATGCCAGAAAAAAAATCGATCAGATCAGGGCCACAGGGGCAAAGCTGATTGTGGTTCCCTGCCACAGTTGCCACGGTCAGTTTAATAATGTGAAATCCGAATACGATTTTGATGATCTTGAAGTGAAGTATCTGTGGGAACTGGTGGCCGACTGCCTGATTTTATAACTTAAGTTTTTTGAGCTTCTCTCTTTGTGCAATCCGGACAAAATCCTTCAAATTCAAGCCGGTGCCCAATTATGGAAAAAACGGTGGCACCGTAAAGCTCATCTTCCAGTTTATTCAACGGCGCAATGGGAGCATTATCTACCTTTCCACAGCATAAGCACCGGATATGGTAATGTTTATTCGGATTCCAATCAAATCTTTTAATGGTTCCGCCAAGTTCCAGTTTCTGTATTATCCCCATATTAGCAAGGACCTCCAGATTTCTATAAACCGTACCCAGACTGATACGGGGGAGCTGTTTTCTAACCGATTCATAGATTTCGTCAGCACTGGGATGGGAATTTGTTTGTCTTAAAATATTAAGAATCGTTTTCCGCTGGAGCGTCATCCTACGGGATATTTTTTCAGGCAAAACGTTTTTGTCCTTTTCTTTATAAAAATGAAAAAATTTTTAATAAATGACTTGACTAATGAATCCCTTAAATAGTATTGATAATAGGAATGATTATTATTAGTATTTATGCTCTTAATTGTCAATGATAAAGTTTCATTATAATTCATCTTTCCATGTATGGAAAATTAAACGAGGAGGAACCTCTAATGGCAGAAGTAACAAAAGCAAAGGTCGCCAAGCCGAAAAAGATGGCGGATCCGATAGCGGCCTCTATTGATCCTGCAACTCAGGAAATGATTGTACGGGCTCAGAAACTGGGAGTAGAAACCG
>CALLDL010000034.1 GCA_937998305.1 uncultured Desulfobacterales bacterium
TAAAGTTATGGTGTCGCTTCGCTCCGATGTTTTTATATAATTGATAGAATTCCTTAACTTTAGCTCACTTTAAACTTTAGTTCACTTCAAACTCTTGCAGCGATTCTTCAGGCAGAGCCATAGAACTCTGACCTGGCCCAGAGGACCAGGCTTTTCAGGGCAAAATAAAATCGTGTAACGATTTTATGAAACTCCCATCCTGCTGAAAGCGGAACGGGAGTTAATAAGCGAAAGGTTTACCCGCACTCCGGCGGGCTAAAATTCCTATCCCCGTAGCCCCGCATCTTAAGCGGGATTTCCGTTATGCTTCAACCCCGATAGATCGGGGTTTCCATTGCGTTCCGACGAGCAGTTGGGAATTCAAATTTAAAAATCTGGAACCCGGAGCTTTTTTTCATATCCCGGGTTCCGGACGGTATTACTATTTTTTCATCTGTTGGTTGAAGATCGCTTCAGCCTTTTGTGCCGAAGCAGCAGCAGCTTCCGCTGCATTTTCAGCGCGCACAGCGGCTGCGTCTGCCTGTTTGGCCTGCTGAGAGCAATCCTGGGCCAATGCTTTGGCGTCCTTAGCATCTTGGCTGGCCTGCTGAACCTGTTTCTCCAGCTTTGTCATTTGATCGGTGGTTGCACAGCTCATCAGTGTAAAAGCAAGGGCTAGTGATAATACAAGACCCATCACCATAATCACGTTTTTTCGTATCTTCATTGAATTGCCTCCTCCCAATTTAGCGTTTTTTTCATAAAACGAATGTCACCTATCAATCTGCCGTCTTAACGGCGAGCGTATCATCACCCCCCTTCTTAAGAAAACCCACGCGAACAGGAAGTCCGCTTTGTTTCTCAAGCGCATCTTTGACCAATGAAAACGAAACACTGCTCAAAATATCCAGCTCATGTAGCCGACTCAAGGTCTGTGCTTGCAAATCGGGAATTCTGTTATAAATATCCGGATGAACCTCCATGAATATATTTTGATCCTGGAAGCCTATTTTTACGGGCTCATAAACGATTTCAACAGGCGTGTTTACAGATACCTTTTCAAAAAGCAAAACAATATGTTCCGGATACAGGCGGATGCATCCGTGACTGACCAGCCTTCCAACACCCCAGGGAAAATTTGTGCCGTGAATACCGTATCCCTTCTGGGACAACCCGAGCCAATATTTTCCCAGGGGATTGTTCGGTCCGGGAGGAACCGACGTAATCCCGTATTTGGCCCTTAATGGCTTAGGAATAACCCATGTGGGATCGACCTGGCGGTGAGTGACGCGACCCTCAGAAACGGGGGTCTCCCAGCCAATATCTCCAATTCCCACGGGATAGGTAGACACCATGCCGATTTTCGGAAGAAAATGATATAGTCTCATTTCCGGTAGATTGATAACCAGCCCGTGAAATTTGGTAGACGGCAAGACCCATTGGGTAGGTATGAGAAGGTTTTGTCCGGGTTCGGGAATCCACGGGTCCATCTTTGGGTAAAGGAGCGAGAGCTCATTATAACCCAAGCCGAAATTGCGTACAATGTCCAAGAGGGTCTCCTTGGGTAGGACAATGTGGTGCTTCACGGATCCCAACACGGTTTTGTTATTATTATAGCTGAAACCACCGGCAATTGCTTTTTGGCTTCCGGCGATTATAATAAGGCTCAGTAAAATTAAATGTATGTGTTTAATATAGGCAGGTTTAATCATTGACGTTGTGATTTTTGATGTTTCAGATACGAGTTATTATTTAACCTCGAATATCACAAGTGAAAGAGAAAGGCAAATGTTCAAGAAGTCCACAAATCGGCCTTTAAAATTGAATTTCCAGCTGTTTGTCAGAACGTAGTGGACTTGTCCGCCTGTGCCGTTTGGCGGAGATCCCGTCTCTTGAGGCAGCGCGGGATAGGAATTTTAGCCCGACGGAGTGCGGGTAAACATCTCGCGAATAAGATCCCGTCCCGCTTTCAACTGGGCGGGAGTTTTATAAAATCGTATAACTATTTTATTCAGGCAAAGCTTTTTCCGATGGTGTTAAGTGCCCATGAGCGAATTCCCATCGCTTATCGAGAAAATAAAGGATCGGGACCGTCATCCTTGAGAAAAAGAGGGAAGCAACTTCTCCTGCCATAAGGGATATGGCAAGACCCTGAAAAATGGGATCGAACAGAATGACCGAAGCACCGACCACAACAGCTGCGGCGGTCAACATCATGGGCCGAAAGCGTACGGCGCCGGCATCAATGACCGCAAGATCCAGTGGCATTCCTTCTTTGAGACGCAATTCTATAAAATCGACCAGGATAATGGAGTTTCTCACAACAATTCCGGCGCCGGCAATAAAGCCGATCATGGAAGTTGCAGTAAAAAAAGCACCAAGAGCCCAGTGAGCGGGAAGGATGCCAATCAGAGAAAAAGGGATGGCGACCATAATGACCAGTGGTGTACTGAAAGATTGAAACCATCCCACAACCAGTACAAATATCAGCACCAGAACCACGGCAAATGCAATCCCAAGATCCCGGAAAACTTCATAGGTGATGTGCCATTCACCGTCCCACTTCATTTCATATTTCCGGTCGCTGGAAGGAATGCCGGCGGTATGTTGGGTGATATTGTATCCTTCAGGGAGTTGGATGGCAGCGATCTTTTTTTTCATTTCCAAAATGGCATATACGGGGCTTTCCTTAACACCGGCCACATCCCCTATAACATAAACCACCGGCATTAGATTTTTATGATAAATACTCTGATCCACGGCGATGTTACGGACGTTGATCAACGAAGAAAGCGGCACCAGATGTCTGTCGGCGGATTGAAGTTTCAGTGTTTTAAGACGCCGGATTCCGGCTCGGGCGGATAACGGTAGCCGTAACAGTATCGGCACATCTTCTTTTTCCCTGGCCTGATGTAGCAGTCCAGCCTGTTGTCCTTTGAGTGCCAGTTTCAATGTGCGATTAATCCGAGACACACTGATCCCGTGAAGAGCGGCTTTCTCCCTGTCAACGTCAATCTTATAGCGGAGTTGCGCTTCTTCCATGTACCAGTCCACATCCACCACGCCGGGTGTTTCTTCAAAGATTTTCATGACACTGACAGCGATCTGTTTTTGGCGATGATAATCAGGACCGTAAATTTCGGCCACTAAAGTGGATAAAACCGGCGGACCGGGGGGGACCTCAGCCACCTTAATCCTTGCATGGTAACGGTCGGCAATGGTTTTTAGCGCCGGCCGGACGCGCTTGGCGATATCATGACTTTGATCTTTTCGATGTCCTTTCTCTGCCAGATTGACCTGAATATCTGCTTGGTGAGCATTGCTTCGCAGATAATAATGACGCACCAGTCCGTTAAAGTTAAATGGCGCCGAGGTTCCCACATAGAGCTGATAGTCGGTGACTTCATTAACGGTTTTGAGATAATCTCCCATTTCCATAGCAACTGCGGATGTTTCTTCCAATGTGGCGGTTTCCGGCATGTCGATAATGATCTGGAATTCATTTTTGTTGTCAAATGGGAGCATTTTGACCCGAACCCATCCGACACCCACCATGGCGCATGAAATCAGGAGAAGAACAATGACGCTGATCAGAAAGACCCATCGCCAGAATCTATTTTCAATCAGAGGGGTCATGATTCGTCGATACAGGCGTGTGCTCCAGTCTTCTTCACCGTGTTCACCGGCTGGCGCTGTTGGTTTGTGCTTTATCAATCGCATTGAAGCCCATGGGGTAACAATAAAAGCGACAATCAGTGAAAAGATCATAGCGGCGGATGCTCCCACCGGAATGGGTCTCATGTAAGGCCCCATGAGTCCGCCGACAAACGCCATTGGTAAAATGGCGCTGATGACGGCTAATGTCGCTAAAATGGTGGGATTGCCGACTTCGTCCACTGCTTCGACGGCCACCGTGACCCTGGAACGGTCTCGATTTTCCGGAAGCCTGAAGTGACGGACGATATTCTCCACGATGACGATGGCGTCATCCACCAGGATGCCGATGGAGAATATCAGCGCAAAAAGGGTGATCCGGTTCAAGGTATACCCGTAAAGATAAAAAACAGCCATGGTCAGAGCGAGTGTCACGGGAATGGCAATGGCAACGACGCCGGATTCACGGTGTCCCAAAACAAACCATATCAAAATTGTGACGGAAATAATGGCGATCATCATGTGAAAGAGCAATTCATTCGATTTTTCTTTGGCGGTGTCCCCATAGTTTCGGGTGACGGAGATATGAATATTGTCAGGGATGACGCTGCCTGTTGCGCGGTGAATTCGTTCCAGCACGTGATGGGATACAGCGACGGCATTGGCCCCTTTTCGCTTGGAAACGGTGAGGGTCACGGCAGGGAAAACCCCTTTTGGGGGCATATGGTCGGCGGTGTTTTTTTCTACAGCGGCCGGACCAATACCGAAAAAAACATACTGATTTGGCTCCTCAGGACCGTCCACGACCTCGGCGATATCTCGAAGATAAACGGGTTTACCGTTGCGCACCCCTGCCACTACACTTTTGACATCCTCTATCGTTTTTAGAAAGCCGCCCGTGTGAACCAAGACCTGGCCTTTGATGGAAGGATAGGTGCCGGTTTCAGATTCCTGGTTTGCAGCGGTGACGGACATGGCAACCTGCTCAAGATCGAGGCCGTAAGCCGCCAGTCGCACCGGATCAAAACGAACCTGAACCTGTCGCCGTTCGCCACCGATAAGGGTTGTCGTGGCAACATTGTTTTCGCGTTTAACCATATTTTCGACTTCTGCCGCCACACGACGCAATGTGTAATGATCGAACCCTTCCCCCCAGAATGTCAGCGATAGAATCGGAACGTCGTCAATATATCGCGGTTTAATGAGCGGCGGTGTAACAGACCAGGGAATGAGATCATAGTTTGCCATGAGCTTCGACTGGAGACGAACGATGGATTTTTCTTCGTCCTGTCCCACGTAGAAGCGGACCACCGCCATGGACATGCCCGGGCTGGATGTTGAATATACATATTCAACGCCCGGAATTTCCCACAATAGCTTTTCCATGGGGCTTGTGACCCGCTCTTCGACTTCTTTGGCGCTGGCGCCGGGCATTTTTACAAAGATGTCAATCATGGGAACAATGATCTGTGGTTCTTCTTCCCTGGGAAGGGCGATGACCGATGCGATGCCCAGCAAGATGGCAGCGATAACAAACAGAGGGGTCAGTTTGGAATCGATAAAAAAATGGGCGATTCTACCGGCAGCACCTGTTTTTTGTTTCATGAAACAGCCTCCACTGTCATGCCGTTGTTAAGATTCGGCGGCGGAGCGGTTACATAGCGATCCCCTTCCTTTAGTCCCGATAAGACTTCTATGAATTCACCGAAAGTTCTGCCGGTTCGAATGAGTCGAAATTTGGCGGTTTGTGCGTCATCCACAATATAAATGCCGGTCAGTTGCCCGGAATGTATGACAGCAGTTACCGGGATTAAAATTAAACCGGCTTTGCCGATAGGAATTGAAACCCGAGCGAACAAACCGGACCGTAGTGCCTTGTCGGCCGGTATTCTAACCTTGACTAAAAATGAGCGACTTTTTGCATCGGCGGCAGGAAAAATTTCCTGTACGCATCCTGTGAACGTTTTGTTGCTGAGGGCGGAAACAGTGACCGTTACTTCTTGGCCTAAGCCAACGGCATGGATATACTGTTCGGGTAGCAACAAATCCACGATGTAGCTCCCTGTTGTTTCAAGAGTGAAAAGCGGTTTTCCCGGTGTGGCAAGATCTCCTACATCAATCATTTTCGCCCGAATGGTTCCGTCATAGGGTGATACGATAACGGCATCATTGGCACCTGCAGCAGCCGATGATAAACTAGCTTCGGCCTGTTTGACGCGCTGTTTTGCGGCCGCCAGCCCGGCCTGGGCCTGTTGGTATTTGGATTTGATCTCATCAAACTCCTGAGGACTGGCGGACGCATCTTTCATCAGGGCCTGGTAACGGGTATAAGTGGCAATCGCAAGTTCTGCGCCTGAGCTGGCCGCAGTTTCTGCGCGTCGGGCTTCCGCAAGGGCTGCTTTTGCTTGACGAAGCATTGCACCTACCTGACGATCATCGATGTTTGCAAGCCGATCCCCCTTGTTAACATGGTCTCCTTCCCGGACAAAAACTTCTCTTACAGATCCCATAATTTTACTGGAAATGGTGCTGACGATCTTGGCGCTGACCGTTCCAACGGATTCGTAAAAAAATGGTTGGCTGATAATTTGAGCCGAAACAACCGGTGCTTTTACACGCCCTTTTGTTGAAGGTTCAACATTGCCCGGCTCTATTTTTTCCCCGCAACCTGTCAAGAGAAAGACAGCAGTGAAAATGATGAAATAAAATCGTTTGTTTCGCAGCATGATAGACTCCATGTTGATATTTTATTTGGTCCTTGAAAACCTGGTCCTTCCCCGCAATGCGGGATCTTCGATGGGCCAGGTTTCTTTACTGAAAATCAGCGTCAATGGTTCCCGAAGCCAGCGCGAGCTCGATGCGAGCCACCTTATAATCGTGAAGCGCCTTGAAATAGTTGGTGTGAGCCTGTTGACGGGCCAGCTCTGCATCAAGAAGGCCGATGATCGTTAACAATCCGTTATTATATCGATTATTTACAATGCGCAATCCTTCTTCAGCCTGATCCACTGCGATTTTCGCCACCCGAATCCTTTCCCGGGCGCTTTTTGCCTTTAGAAAAGCTTCCCGGGCTTGGACTTTTATTCCCAGTTCTATACTTTTTTGCATTTCGTGAACCCGGCCCAGCATCGATTTTGCTGCTTTTGTTTCTTCGGAGATGCGGTTTCCACTGAAGATGTTGACCCGCACGACGGCCCCAAGGGTATAATTGTCCGCGGAATCACTGAAATCTTCCGAGTTAATTTCGTAATTTCCAACCAGGTTGACGTCCGGGTAATGACCGGCTCGAGATTTATCGACCTCTTTTTTGGCAATTTCTTCCTCAAGACGCAGATTTTCCATTTCCGGGCGTTTGGACAAGGCGGTGTCGATCCATGTGTCAATGGTTCCATTAATCTCGGCACCAATGGTCAACGGCGTCACCGGGTTTAAGGGGTTGGCTTCACCGGAACCCATGGAAGCGCTCAACATCGCCTCATTTATTTTGAACCGGCTTTCTGCTAAAAGCTGCTGCTGTTCTAAATCTGCAATATGAACCATAGCTCTTAAAAGATCGCTTTTTACCACAAAACCGCTCTTATATCGGGACCGTATCATATTAAGATTGGCATTCGAGGTCTCAAGCGCTTGTTTTGTAACCATGATATTTTTCTGTGCAAGAACAAGCCCGACATATGCCGCTGCAGTTCGCGCAATCACTTTTTGTCGGGTCCGTTCGAGGGTTAATGACGCAATGGACAGATTCTGTTTTGCCTGTTCCCAGCCGATTTTGGTTCGGCCGCCTTCATAAATAGACCATGACAAAAGGAAATTAGAAGCGAAATTGTTAATGGGATCCGGATCATTCAGGCTGACAGGATTGAAGTCCGCCTGGGTAATGACACCTTGATTCAGTTTTGTGCCAAATGCCCACATAGGATTGGTGGTACGCTTGAAAGATTGGGCAAAATAAAGTTGCGGGTAGAAACCTGATTGGGCCTTTACTGAGTTGGATTTAACAGCATCCACTTGAAATTGTGCCGCCTTTATTTCCGGATTCTGTTCCACGGCGATGTGAATGGCTTCGGTCATGGATAAAGGTTCCGGCAACGGGCTATTTTGATCGTCTGTCGCACCGGCAAATAGCGGGAAGAAATAAGATACTGCGAAAAATAACAATACACAGAGATGAATACGAATGGTTTTCATAAGACGTCTCCACAATGTTGGTGTCTCGTTGAAAGTTTGTTTAACAAAGCAATATCGAGGAGTTATGGTTTTTCATGTCGGGTCGTCACGAAATTTCTGTACGGTGCATAAAAAACCGTTAGAGATATCTGATGAACAACCGAATACTGCGGTATTGATCATAAAGCTGAAAGGATTTACCAGCTTTGCAATCATAGCCGAGTTTTATTCCGGATGCTTTATATATGCATAATCACTTTTAAAAATCAAGATTTCGCAAGGTCTGTTGTTATTTTCCTTTAACAAGCTGTTGATTGGTGGTTGAAGGAAAACAGGATGATTGTCAAGCGCTTAATGTTTGATGGGGACGATCGTTCCAAATTTAAATAATCGTAGGGACATAGACAAAAAGCGAAAGGATGATATGCTGAAAAACAGCGTTCCTATCAATATCATTATTGACGGTTGCGAACATAAAAGCGGGGTTATAAAATCACTTACAGGCATCGAAAACGTAATTATCCGAATTCGACAGTTTTCCATTGGTGATTGTCAGGTTGATAAGCGAGTAATGGTTGATATGATTAATAGGGTTTACGATAAAACAATAAGATGATCCGGGAGGCAAGTCGGATCATGCTGAAGAAACCGTTGCAAAAATATTTTGGATTCAATTCATGTTTAAAGGGTCAGGAAGAAGTCATCCGAAAAGTTCTGGAGCGTCAATCCGTGGTAGCCGCTTTTCAGACTGGTGCCGGGAAATCCCTTTGTTATCAACTGCCGGCAATATTATTGTCCGGCATGACGCTGGTGGTATCTCCCCTGCTGTCTCTGATGAAAGATCAACTCGATTTTTTGCTGGAAAGCAATGTCCCTGACGCGCGTTTGGATTCAACCCTTCAAAAAAACGAATATAATGCAATTCTAACAAGAGCTAAAAATAACGAATTAAAAATTCTAGTGATTTCGGTGGAACGGTTTAAAAATGAACGATTTTGCTCCAACCTGGAACAGATGAACGTTACCCTGTTGGTTGTTGACGAAGCGCATTGCATCTCTGAGTGAGGGCATAATTTTCGACCGGAATATATGAAGCTGCCTGGTTATCAAAAGGAATTCAAAATAGAGCAAACGCTGTTGCTTACCGCTACTGCTACTGAGCGGGTAATTGACGACATGTGCGCTAAATTCAATATTCTTAAAGACCATGTATTTGTTACCGGCCTTTATCGTGAAAATCTCTATCTGCAAATAACGCCAATAGCCACACCTGAAAAAAAGAACCGCGTGCTTCAAAGAATCCGTGAAATACTCAAAGCTTCCACTATTGTATATGTTACTCTGCAGAAAACGGCTGAAGACGTCTCGGATTTTCTTTGTGCAAATAACATAAATGCGCATCCTTATCATGCCGGGATGCAAAACGAAAAACGGGAACAGATTCAAAACAAATTCATGGATGGGACTCTGGCCTGTATTGTTGCAACGATCGCATTCGGAATGGGAATCGATAAAAACGATTACCGGTGAATTTATGCAAGCTTTAGGCGAGCAGTTTACCGAGGTAAATTTAACGAAGTTTCTTTGTGGTATTTCTACGCCTGTCTTCTCGAAATTGAAAATAAAGAAACTACCCTAGTTCGGTATTCTTGAAAATTATCCCTTTTTGGAAGTAAAAACATGGATTAAGGATAATATTTTGCTTGAAAAGCGTATCCCTGGTGAAATACTCACTGCGGATATCCGGCAGTATTGCTAAAAACAATCCCCAAATACAGCATAAAGATCTACAGGAAGTTTCACAATTTCCACCTGGGTCATTTAGCCTGGACTTACATTACATGGGATTTTTCCATAAGCTTACCTCGGGTACTTATGATAACGTCGTTCATGGGAATGGCTTGGCCGGATGCTTCAAGTCCCTTTTTTACGATCATCGGCAAACCAGCGCAGCACGGCACCTCCATATAGACGGTGGTAATACTCTTGATTCCGGCGGTTTTGAAAATTTCTGCAAATTTTTCGATATATTCTTCAGCACCATCGAATTTGGGACATCCCATCATCACCACCTTTCCTTTAATAAAATCACTTTGCAGTCTTGAATAAGCAACGGCAACACAATCTGCCAGTACCAAAAGATCCGCACCTTTGAGAAACGGCGCTTTTGGCGGGATGAGCCGTATTTGAATCGGCCAGTGAGAGAGGGCCGATTCACTCTCGATTCTAGCTGAGGGTGGAATTTGGGTTTCCGGATGAGATTCAATGGGGACAAAGGTCTGGATGTGAGTGGACGGACATCCACAGGGCATCTGCTGCTTTTCTTCGGCAGTCTCTTTTTCTTTTTCTGCCAGATGTTTCTCAACCGCTTCCTCATCGAAGTCATCGGCTTCACGCTCAATGACTTTTAGCGCGCCGGTAGGACATTCTCCCAAACAGGCCCC
>CALLDL010000035.1 GCA_937998305.1 uncultured Desulfobacterales bacterium
TTGCGTCTTATTTCATCACCCGCAAAATTATTACGACCATACGATTGCGCAGGGCATCAAAAGAATAGGTTTCAGCCCATTTATTTTGCCCTGAAAAACCTGATCCTTCCCCGTGTGACGGGATCTTCAATGGGTCATGCCTGTCCCGCATTGCGGGAGTCAGAGTTCTTCGGCTCTGCCTTAAGAATCGCTGTAAGAGTTTGAAGTGAACTAAAGTTTGAAGTGAGCTAAAGTTAAGGAATTCTGTCAATCATATAAAAACATCGGAGCGAAGCGACACCACAACTTTAGGCACTTTAGATCACTTTAGACACTTTTAACTTGTACGGCTTTGAGCCCCTTTCAGGGGTAAACCAAAGCCTGGTCCTTTGGGCCAGGATTCTTTACTATTTCAAATGAGCGTAAACAAATTTCGGTCATTTGAGGTATTAGGGTCACACAATGACTTCACCAAGGACATTGCTTGCTGCACATAATATTCGCCCCAAGAAACAACTGGGACAGAATTTTATCGTCGATCCGGCTTTTACTGAGATGATTGTAAAACGTGCCGGTATATTACCCGCAGATATTATTCTGGAAATCGGAGCAGGGTTGGGTGCGCTGACCATTCCTCTGGCTCGCAGAGCCAAGAAAGTTTTTGCGGTTGAAAAAGATCGCCAAATCATCCCTATTTTAAAAACGGAGATTCTCGTCAACGGTCTTACAAATATTTCCATTATTGAAAAAGACATAATGTCATTAGATATAAAAGCGCTGGTAGAAGACATGGGCAAAAAAATAGTGGTCATGGGCAATCTTCCCTATAATATTTCTTCTCAAATTCTTGTTCAGCTGATTCGGTCAAGAGAGGGTATACGTCGGGCCGTTCTCATGTTTCAGAAAGAGCTGGCGCAGCGCATTACGGCAGAGACCGGATGCAAGGATTACGGGCGGCTTACAGTCATGTTGCGTTATTGTTCTGATATCAAGAAGCTGGTCGGTGTAAAAGCCTCTCTTTTTTTTCCAAAACCAAAAGTCGACTCTGAAATTTTGGAATTGAAATTTAAAAAAGAAATCGACCATAAGGCTGCTGATGAGGCATTTCTTTTTAAAGTGATAAAATCGGGTTTCGGGAACAGACGAAAAACCCTGAAGAATGCATTGGCTGCAAGTGAACTCAATATTGACCCCAATACAGCAAAGGGGGTACTTGAGAAGTCGGGTATCGATCCTATTCGTCGTGCTGAGACGCTTACTGTGGAAGAGTTTGTAAAACTGAGCAACACCCTAATTGAGAGTAAACAAAACCGAGAACGATCGTAATATATTTGTTTCAATTAGTGTTCTGATGATTCGACTTTATTTAATATCTCTATCAGCAGTGAAATATGAATTCTGCTATTTTATCTCGTTTTTGTTTACCCTGCGGGAAAGCCGATGACACCCTATCTCCTTCGTTGCCGAGGGCTCGCGGTAGCCGACTACAGATTCGCCCTCGGATGCCTTGGATATGGGATATCCTCGACTTTCGCTCAATCAGGGAAAAATTTGCTTGTTATTGCGGTTTTATAATAATTGTTGCAGCCTTATCGTTAACCAGATATTTTTTCGCGATATTTGACACCCTTTCCTTTGTAATAGAAGCATAATCCTTCAATATTGTCCGGCTCCAGTCTATCTTTTGGGGATGTATTTTGGAACCTGTAAGAACCGTATCGAGCCAGTAACTGTTTTTTCGAAACATGTCTTTTATGCTGGTCAGTGTCGGTTCTTTGGCCCGTTTCAGTTCATCCTGGGCAACACCATTTTTTGCAATATTTGATACGATTTTTTTTATCTCTTTTATGATCATATCCGACTCGTTAGGGTCAATGTAGGCCATCGCCTGAAGGACGCCATATCCCGGATAGGCCCTGCTCGGCCTGTTAAACGCAAAGCTGGAATATGCAGACCCCAGCTTTTCTCGTATCTGCTCACGAAATCTGTCTGAGATAATATCCGACAGAATAGACAAACGACGCGTCCGGTTGATATTCCAAATATCTTCCGTTGGATAAGCAACAATTATGAGTCCTTTTAAAACTTTTGTCCGAACGGATATGGTCTGGGATTGACCAACGGGAAAAACGGGCAGATTTAATTCTTTTTGTGTGTTGACAACGGGGTGCAAAGTGAGGCTTCCAAAATATTGAGCCGTTAATTGGATGATTGAATCGATATCAACATCTCCGACAACTGAGACTTCAATGTCATTATTTCCAATGAATGGGCTGATCCATGATTTAATATCATCAAGGGTCAATTTCTTGAATGTTTCATCATCGGGAAGGCCGAATCGATGGTCTCCTCCGGCAAGAAAACGACTGCCGGAAAGTGCCATTGCTCCGTCGATTGATCTGGAAAGTGCCATGTATTTTTGCCTGTATCGTTTCAAAGAGAGCTCATAAGCATCATTTCTAAAGCCGGGATCCATAATATGGGCGTAAAGAAGTTGAAACAGCAGAGAAACTTCATTGGAAACGGTTTCTCCTTTGAATAAAAAGCGATCTTCGTCAATACTAAAAGTGGCGTAGGTGTTTTTGCCGGCCAGGGCCCACTTAAGTTCGTCTTTTGTGAGGGTGCCGAGACCGCTTTCATTAATGACGTTTTCGGTTAACAAGGCCAGGCCCGGTTTGTTTAAAGGCTCACAGGATTTGCCCCGTCCAAAGGAAAGATTAATCAATACTTGGTTGGCCTTAAAATCGGTTTTTTTGAGGTTCAGGCGGACACCGTTTTTTAAATCCACCTGGGTAATTTCAAGATCAGGGATCTTTTTTGTCCGTGTAATACGGCCTTCTTTTTTGGGTTCGGGAAGATATGGAAAAACAACCGATTTCCCCTCAACCGGTCTTGATAAGGCGGCGCGCATACTTTTATGGTAGGTGTTCAATATTTTCGTTTCGGGATTTTTATCTGTCAGTTTTGCGTTACCGGTGACAACCAAAATCCGGTGTTCGGGGGCCCAAATATCTTTGAAGGCATCGTGTACATTTTTTAATGTCACCATGTTGATTATCGGAGTATACAGTTCTTTTTCCTGTTGTGGCGACATGAAAACATGGTTCGTGTTCAGGCTCCAGATGATCTCCCTCGCCAGCTTTTTGCTATTGCGCGTAGAAGCTCTTTTGACAGCATTATCCAACTCAGAAAGAAGATCCTTTTTTACCCTCGCCAGTTCCGATGTTGTAAAACCGAATATCAATGCCTGCCTTAAGGTTTGTTCGATGATTGAAAGCGATTGCTCCCAGTTTTCGGGATTGCAATCTGCTGTGATGTTGGCATATTTGACTTGACGAAGAAAAATTCCCGAGCTTATGGATGCTGATGTGAAAGGGGTTCCGGGTTTTTGTATTAATGTGTCGAGTCGATACTTTACCATTCGGTTAGCAATATCCTCGATCAATTGTTTTTTTCGAACATCGTATGAATCGGGCATGGATAAAATCTTTTCTAAGATTTCAATGCTTACCGTCGTATTTCCTAATTCTTTTTCAAAGTGGTAGAAAGATTTTATACCTTTATGCTTTATATCTCCGAGATCAGGAATTGTTCCGGGAGGGGCACGGGGGGTTAATGTAGAAAAATTATCTTCTATAAGCATTCCCGCCAATTCTGCGTTAAAATCTCCAACCAAAACAAGGATCATATTATCCGGTCGATACCAGGTGTCATAAAACGCTTTGAATTGCTCTTGGTCGGCCTTTTTGAGTATTTCTTCCCGACCGATAGGAAGTCTTTTTGATATTCTGGCATCTGGGAATTCAAATTCGAGTGTTTTGATATATGTTCGATAGGATGCTGAATCCCGAGTCCGTTTTTCAGAGAGAACGACGCGTCGTTCTCTCTCGATTTCAGATGGCAGCAAAAGGGCCCCTTCAGCAAAATCTTTCATTACAACCAGACCCTTTGCCAGGTTTTCCTTGGTCCCTTCAGGTAAAAGAATGTCATAGACAGTTTCATTAAACCCGGTGTGGGCATTTGCGTCCGCTCCAAACTGCATCCCGATACTTTGAAAAAATTTTACTAGTTCCGCAGGTTTGAAATGTGTTGAGCCGTTAAACAGCATATGCTCCAGAAAATGCGCCAACCCCTGTTGACTGTCAGACTCATGGATTGAACCTGCCTGAATATAAAGATGCATACTCACCCGGTTTTTCGGGTGTTGATTTTTCAATAATATATATGCAAAACCATTGGGTAATTTTTTAAACACAAGGGCCGGATCAGGATGAAGATCCCCCTTTTTAAAGGACCATAGATCTAAAGAACTGTTGTGTTCAACGGCATGATTTACATTGGAAAGATGTTTGGCGGGATTTGATGATGCAATACTTTTATTGATAAAAAAACAAGCCAGTAAAGCAGCAACAATTAAAACACTGAATGAAAACTTTACCGAAAAAACGTCAATACGCTTTTTTAACATGGCAATACTCCAATACAATAAGCCGGTTGAGTAAAAACGCTCAACCGGTTTCTTTAAGATTTAGAAACCCGATGTTGTTTTTGAGAAACACGATAATACACGGCCCAGTTATGTGTGTATTCTAATTACAAGGCATCTCAAAAATACATCTAACGCCCAATTACGGTGTTCCGAGCCTCTTCAAAATACTCACTACTCCCTGCATACAGCGCTTTTTCATTTGCTCGCGCCTTGTCCTTGGACGTAATCTGCATTTTTGAGATGGCTTGTAGGAATATAAAACAGATCTTTAAAATGACAATGCCGGAGGGGAATTTTTCTAAGTTGATGTTTAAAAGTAGCGCTGATTTTATAACGAATACAGAAAGTCTCCCGTTTGCCTGATCCTTATTGTCGGACAAACAGGAGACTTTGTTCGTGGCGTTTAGACAGCCTGTAAACCGACTTCATCTTTACTGCCCATCAAGTGATCTTTTTAAAATTATTTTTTAACATAAAGACCACGAGACTTAGTTTGTATTGCACCTTTTTTTGTGAGCTTATAAAGCGCATTGCTGAGCTGTCTGGAATCCAGTTTGGTTTTTTCTCTTAGCTGTGCAACAGTGACACCTTTTTTGGTTCGTTTGATGGCATTAAATACAGCGTCCAGCATTGTTTCCTGTTTGGCAGGCGCTGCTTTCTTTGCTGCGACCTTTTTTGCAACAGTCTTCTTTGCAGCTTTCTTTTTTGCAACAGTCTTCTTTGCAGGTACAGCTTTCTGAGAAGCCTGGAGCTTATCAACCTGATTGGTAATTTTCTCTACCTGTTTGGAGAGCGTGGACAGGGATTTGGATAATGTCTTCAATTGAGCCTTTATCTTCTTCATTTGATTTTCCTCCTTGGTTGATGTAGTTTGACAAAGTTGCAAATACTTTTAAAATTACTATATATATTTTTTTTAAAAGTCAACAAAATCTATTAAATAATATAAAATCATTTCTACTGTTGACAAGTATACTTATCTTTTGGAAGATAACACTTCCTGATCAATGCTTCAGGTGTTATAAAACGTACAGCTTTTACTTTGACCTAAATTGAGCGATTTTTGACTTGATCTGTACCGATTTCTTGCGCATCAAGGGTTCGCGAAAATTCTCGACATATCCATGGGTATTCCTGTCGAAGATCCCGATGTCTTTTCGGGGCGATTTTCGCAAACCTTGCTGCATCCGGATTTCGGCACATCTCTTCCCCAAAAATCGCTCAACTTAAATCTGAAAGACTTTATCTGTTTTTCTATCAATGAATTGCCGAATTCTATATAAAAAAGAACTTAATCCTTCTCAACTGGAAGCCGTCAACTTTACACAAGGGCCTCTTCTTGTCATCGCAGGTGCTGGAAGCGGGAAGACAAGAACGCTTACATATCGAGTCGCACGTCTTGTAGAAGAAGGTATTTCACCGAGTTCTATACTTCTGATGACCTTTACGCGTAAATCTGCCCAGGAAATGTTGAAAAGAGCTACAGAACTGCTCGATGACAGATGTAAAGGTGTTGCCGGCGGAACATTTCATTCATTCGCTTATGCTATTTTGCGAAAATATGCTTCCAAGGTTGGATTTGAAAACGGTTTCTCAATCATTGATCGAGCGGATTCTGAAGATCTCATCAGCATGATGAGAAAAGAAATGACAGGAGCATCAAAGTCCGGTTCCCTTCCGAGAAAGCAAACACTGGCCAATATTTTTAGCCGGGCTGTCAACAAAGATATGTCTGTCGAAGATGTCGTTCTAAACGACTATCCGCAATTTATACGTCACCTGGAAGCAATCCATGAAATGTCAAAGGCGTATCAAAGACAAAAAGCCGAGCATAATTTTATGGATTACGACGATCTTTTGATATACTTGGAAATGCTTTTAAAAGAACACACCGATGTTCGCGACAACATCTGTAAAACTTACCAATATTTAATGGTTGACGAATATCAGGATACCAATAAGATTCAGGCGGAAATTATTTATCTTCTCGCCGGTGTCCATGAAAATGTCATGGTGGTGGGTGATGATTCGCAAAGCATTTATGCATTCCGGGGGGCGAATTTTGAAAATATCATGCGATTTCCTGAAATATTTCCAAAGACCCGAACCATCCAGTTGGAAGAAAACTATCGCAGTGTTGAACCTATTTTAAAACTTACCAATGTTATGATTGAGCGGGCAACACGGAAATATTCAAAAATTCTTTTTACGCAAAAATCCGGAGGGGCATTGCCATTGCTGATAAAGGCACAAAGTGAAAACAGCCAATCGCGATTCGTGGCAGAAAAGATACAAAAACTTAATGACAGCGGTGTACCTTTGAGCCAAATCGCAGTGCTTTTTCGAGCAAGTTTTCATTCTTTTGATCTTGAAATTGAACTCGCCAGAGAAGGGATTCCCTTTGTTAAAGTGGGTGGGTTTAAATTCGTTGAATCTGCACATATTAAAGATGTTCTGGCTCATCTCAAAGCCTTTTTCAATCCATATGACAGGATAAGCTGGTACAGGATACTTCTTCTTTTGGATCGTGTCGGCCCCAAAACCGCACTGGACATTTATGAAACGATTCTAACTGAAAAATCCGGATACACAGGATTTGTAAAAACCAAACTTAAAACCAGCCGATCCAAAGGTTTGGATAAACTCAAACGCCTCTTTTCTGATATTGACTCCAGGCCCATGTCTGTTGCTCAGATGGGTGAAGCAGTTGTTAAATATTACCTGCCCATATTAAAAAAGAAATACGATGATTATCCAAAACGGACGAGAGACCTTGAACATCTGGTAACCATCATGGAGCGGTATCATCACCTTGAACCTTTCTTGACCGACATGGCCCTGGAGCCTCCGAATACGAGTTTAAATGACACTTTATCAAGTGGTGATCCGGCTGATGACCGGCTCATTCTGTCAACCGTTCATTCCGCCAAGGGCCTTGAATGGCACACGGTTTTTATTATATGGGCCCTTGACGGTCGATTCCCGTCGATACATGCTATCCATGATGAAAAAGAGCTTGAAGAAGAGTTGAGACTGGTCTATGTTGCAGCAACAAGGGCTAAGGAAAACCTCTTTTTTACATACCCGGCCCAAATTTATGACCGAATGTCACAAATGGTTTTAAACCGGCCCTGCCGTTTTATAGACAACATTCCCGACGATATTTTATCTAAACTGAGTGTTTTAAACATAGGTTCCACCAAACCGTTATATTTTTGATTGATTCAAATGATACGCTGTGATATGTGCCCGCTTAACATCATTATCTCTTCCAATTTAAAGTCGGTTTTATTTATCATAACAACTTGATATGATTAAATTATAATGACTCAATCCTATATTATTCTCATTTTGGGTTATATTTTCGGTTTTTACATGGCATGGAACATCGGTGCCAATGATGTGGCCAATTCCATGGCCTCATCTGTGGCTGCGAAAGCAATTACAATTCGCCAGGCCATATTTCTTGCCGGAATATTAAATATCGTTGGCGCGGTTTTCATCGGCTCCCATGTGACCAACACCATTCGAAAAGGAATTGTGTCGACGGAAATTATGACCGATCCCCATGTGGCCCTTATCGGTGCCCTTTCAGCCCTTATTGCTGCAGCTTTGTGGGTCAGTTTTGCCACCTGGAAATCCCTGCCGGTCTCCACAACCCATTCCATCGTTGGCGCAATGATCGGTTTTGGAATCATGGCAGGCGGGTTTAGCGTCATTAATTGGGGAAAGCTCCTTGCTGTTGTTCTCAGCTGGATCATTTCACCTTTCTTTAGTATCGTTATCGCCTTTATCATTTTTAAAATCATCGTACGATTGATCCTTTCCAAAAAGGATGCCTTTATCCAAGCATTGAAATTTTCCCCTTTATTTGTTGGTAGTACGCTTTTTGTTGTCGTATTATCGTTTCTATTCAAGACGCCCCTTGGGAAAAGATTGGCTCTGGGGTCCCAGGCAGCACTGACCGTGGCTGTATTACTGCCGGCTATTCTTGGATTTGCAGCATCCGTTGCTTTGAAACGCTATGTAAAAAACAGAGAATTAGGTGCAGAGGCGGTCTTTCAGAGAATTCAAATAGGAACCGCCTGCTATGTTGCCCTGGCACAGGGTGCCAATGATGTGGCCAATGCCATCGGCCCTCTGGCGGTGATTTATTTTCTGGTTAAAACCGGCAGCGTTGGGGGCAAAGTACCGGTTCCTGTGTTTCTTTTGTTTTTCGGCGGTATCGGAATTGCCTGCGGGATTGCCATGGCCGGCCACCGTGTTATGGAAACCATGGGGGAAAAGATTACCAAACTCAGCAATACCCGCGGTTTTTCGGTAGAATTTGCAACGGCGACAACGGTTCTTGTGGCTTCAAAAATGGGCTTGCCGGTATCTACCACCCATGCTGCAGTGGGCGGTGTGCTTGGGGTCGGCCTTGCCCGTGGAATGGAGGCTATTAATTTTGGCATTGTGATTAAAATTATGGTATACTGGGTGTTAACTGTACCCGCGGCGGCGTTGACCAGTATGATCATTTTTAAAATACTTCAATTCATTTTTTAAAAGGAGCCGGCAATGCGCATTCCATTTTTTTCAATGTTCATGACATCACCTTTTGAAGGCCTTCAGGAACATGCTGAAAAGGTTAAAGAGTGTGGCTGGGCATTTCAGCAGGCCATCGAGTGTCATCTTGCAGATAAATGCAAAACATTTGAAGAATTCAGACAGGAAGTGATTCAGCTGGAAACCGAAGCCGATGTCATCAAACGCCGTATCCGCGGACATCTGCCCAAAGGGACCTTGATGCCGGTCTATAATTTCCTTCTGTTCAGGTACTTGAGGGAACAAGACCAGGTGATCGATGCTGTAGAAGATGCCCTTGACTGGATTTCTTTCAGAAGCGAACCGGGGATTCCTGCCGAACTTGAAAAAGAGTTTGTTATTCTGGCGGATGCCGTTATCAACCCCATCGAAGAACTTAGCAAGATGGTTGCTGAAGCCAGAAAATACTTTAGAAATTATTCCGAAGACCAGCGGGTAATCATCAAAAATATTATTCATACGCTGCACCGGCAGGAACATGAAGCCGACAAAGCCGAAGACATAGTGAAACAAAAAGTGCTGAATATGGATATCGATGCCGTCACCGTTTTTCATATGGTCAGACTGGCTGAAATCATCGGCTCCATCGCAGATCATGCTGAAAATGCCGGTGACATGATGCGGGCCATGGTTGCCAGATAGGATTTAAACTCTATTCACTATTTGTAATGATCCCGGATACATTTAAAAATGCCTCTAGATCTCTCCAGAACATCTCCCAATCCGGCGGGCAATCGTTGTGCCCGCTTTCATAGGTGATCATTGTGGCATGAGGTGCCGACTTGTAAAGCGCCATACCATGAGAATAGGGAATGACCTCATCGAACTTGCCGTGGAACACAAGAACCGGTTTTTGATAGTTGCGGACAGCAGTGAGATTATCAAACGGGTCCAGGACAAGAAAGCCGGGAGCAAAATATTTTTTTGCAAATGAGCGAGCGCTGATAAACGTCGACATGAGGATGAGTGCTGCAGAAGGTCGCTCGGCGGCAAGTGTGCACAACGCACCACCACCTAAGGAACGTCCGAACAAAATAATCTTGGCCGGGTCCACATCTTTACGTTCAATGAGAATATTGTAAGCATTGTTAAATGTTTCTGTGATACTTTTTTGAGAAGGCTTTCCTTCAGAACGTCCGTAGCCCGGATATTCCAAAAGCATCACTCCGATTCCAAAATGATTAAACCTTTTGAGTTCATCCGGCCAGAAATCAATGAGTTCTCCGTTTCCATGTGCAAAAATGACCGCCGGTGATGGTTCTACTTTATTCATCGGGTCCGGGGGTAGAAACCAGGCTTCGGTTTTACCGAAACTTGTTTTTATCCATATTTTTTCCATAAAAGGTAGATCTCCGCTTATAGGTGGGGTGTCGATAAGATAACGGGGAAAAAGAATCTGTCGCTGCATTAGAAAAAGAAAACCACAATAAACCAAGTAGCATAACATTGTCCAAAAAATGATTTTAATCGGCATTTTTATTTTACCTTTTATAATTTTCAAATCGCTCTTTTAAAGCTATCAGCGCCTTAGGCAGCTTTAGATGAATAATGTGCAGATATTGGGTATTTTTTCTCTTGACATACTATATATAGTGTGCAAAATGTGATTTTGGAAGTTTTCAACAGGCCTGTTCACAGAATTTTATGTGCTTTAACAGGTTTGTTTTTCTATACAGAATCTTCTCTTTAAATGGCATGGTCAATAGCAGCCTCATTCAAACAGAATGAGGTTCCACTTCTTGAAACATAAAATTTAACGTATCCTTAGTGAATAAATCTTTAATGGCCAGGTCGAAACTTGTTATAATTTAACACTCGTGTTATTGATAAAGATAAATTTAATAAACCGATGATCATTACTATACAGGAGAATGGCGATGGGTTCAAAGGGTAAAGTTTTAATTACGGATGAGGGGCATTTCGATCTAACCGCTTACAAATGGGATGATCAATTATTTTCGGATATCCTTGCCAAAGACAACCCAATTGAATCCGATCAGGCCATGAGTATCAGCCGATTTTTGAGAAAAGAGATCGCCAACATGGAAAATCATACCATTACCCTGCCGGTTATCGATAAAATGATCCAGACAAAGTTGATGGAATACGGTTTAACTCAAACTTCGCCCATTCGGCTGGATAAATCCATATTCATAAAAAATGGACTGCATCTTTCGAACAATGCGATAAATGTTTTGAAAAGAAGGTATCTAAAGAAAGACAGCCAAGGAAAAATTATCGAGACTCCGGAAAAGATGTTTAGAAGGGTGGCACAACATATTGCTAAGGCGGAGAAGAAGTATGACAGTGACGCGGATGTAAAAAAAATGGAGAGCATTTTTTATAATATGATGACGGAATTGAAATTTTTGCCCAATTCACCCACACTTATGAATGCAGCCCGGAGACTGGGGCAGTTGGCAGCATGTTTCGTACTTCCTGTGGAGGACAGTATGGAGGGGATTTTTGATGCTTTGAGAAATGCTGCAATTATCCACAAATCCGGCGGAGGTACAGGTTTTTCTTTTTCCCGACTGCGTCCAAAAGACAGCAGGGTCGGAACCACCGGCGGTATCGCCTCCGGACCGGTTTCATTTATGAAAATCTTTAACACTGCAACAGAGCAAGTTAAACAGGGAGGGACCCGCAGGGGAGCCAATATGGCAATTTTGAGGGTCGACCATCCGGATATCATGGAGTTTATTTACAGCAAAAAGAACAATAACGACCTCAACAATTTTAACATCTCCGTCGGTGTTACGGATGCATTCATGGACGCTGTCAAAGCAGAGAGCGACTATGATCTTATCGACCCTCGCGGCGAAGAAAAGAAAAAAGAGTTGAATGCCGCCGAGGTCTATCAATCCCTCGTGAAACAGGCATGGGAAAACGGGGATCCAGGCATCATTTTTTTAGACCGGTTGAACAGAGACAATCCGACCCCTTCGCTGGGAGAGATCGAAAGTACAAATCCTTGCGGGGAACAGCCGTTGCTTCCCATGGAATCCTGTAATCTTGGATCCATCAATCTGGCCAAGTTTGTAACCCACGATGCCAAACTACCGGCCGTCGACTTCAAGGCATTAAAGGATATTGTTTGGCAGAGTGTCCGATTTTTGGACAATACCATTGATATGTCTAAATATCCACTTCCGGAAATTGAAGAAATGGTTCAGGGTAATCGCAAAATTGGCCTTGGCGTTATGGGATTTGCCGATTTGCTATATCAGCTGAAAATTCCCTACAACTCAGAAAGAGCTCTTGAGGTTGCAGAGGAGGTGATGGGTTTCATCCAAAAAGAGTCTCATGCTGCCTCAAACCATCTGGGCGAGGAAAGGGGGGGCTTCCCAAATTTTGATAAAAGCATTTTTAAAAACAAAAAAGGTTGTACATATCGAAATGCCGCTACGACAACCATTGCACCAACAGGCACGTTAAGCATCATTTCGGACTGTTCCAGTGGTGTTGAACCGTTGTTTGCCTTGAGTTTTGTTAGAAATGTTATGGATAACGATAAATTGCTGGAGGTGAATCCATACTTTGAAAATATAGCCAAGGAAAAGGGTTTTTATAGCACGGAATTGATGGATACCATTGCTGTTGAAGGCGGCATTCAGCATCTTGAGGAAATACCCGAAGATGTTCGAAGAATCTTTGTCACAGCCCATGATGTATCTCCTGAATGGCATATCCGTATGCAGGCTGCTTTTCAAAAGTACACGGATAACGCTGTTTCAAAGACGGTCAACCTGGCTCGAGATGCCACAGTAGACGATGTGCTAAAAATTTATAATCTGGCTCATGAGTTGGGTTGTAAGGGCGTTACCACATACCGGGACGGGAGCAAGGAAAATCAGGTTCTGTCTTATTCTGGAAAGGACAATTCTCTCCACGCTTTGGTTGCTATAGTCAAAGATCGGCCAGAAACGCTGGAGGGATTTACCTCCAGAATGAAAACCGGTATGGGCCAACTTTATGTTACGGTAACCGAATATCAGGGCCAGCCTTTTGAAGTATTTGCAACCATCGGAAAATCAGGAAGGTCGACCACTGCCAAAACCGAAGCCATCGGCCGTCTCGTTTCGCTTGCTTTAAGATCCGGCGTAAAAGTAGAAAAAATTATCGAACAACTCAAAGGTATCGGTGGAGAACATCCGGTCTTCCAGGACGGCGGCCTGGTTTTGTCTATACCAGATGCCATTGGCAGGGTCCTTGAAAAGCGGTACTTTAACGACGGTTCTTACAAGAAAAAAAGGTACGGAAACAGCCTCCTTGGAGAAGTCTGTCCAGAATGCGGTCATACGATAAGTTTTGAAGAGGGATGTATGATCTGTCATTTTTGCGGTTTTACAAAATGCTCGTAAGGGGGGTTTAATATACGCTTTTTTAGGCCCTATATACGACGATGCGTATCGATCAAAATCCTCTATTTAGAAAAACAATCATTCCTTGGTATGATTCCGAAGCGGTGTGCATAGGTGTTATCGTATTCATGCTTATTGTTTTTTTCTTCGGCGTTGTCGGGATCTCGGTAGCACGGGAAAATGAGGAATATCATGAATATGTTTGGATAGCTGTTCTTCTAGTTGTTATGAGCGGAGGGGTCATTTTTTCTACAATAATTCGGCTAATGAAAAGACACGCCCGCCGATATTCAAAATAGGAGGTCCAATTTCTAAAGGGAAACTTATCATGAACCCTTTATTTCATTGATCGTACGGGTTTCCCATGATTCTTTTTCAGCAAAGATTTTTTTTAGAAAAGAATGGTTGAAGTCATGGCCGGATTTTTCAGCGATAACATGGCCCAAAATAGGCATACCCAGAAGTGAAAAATCACCGATGCAATCGAGAATTTTATGTCTAACAAACTCATCCTGATATCGCAAACCGCCTTCATTGACAACATTCTTGTCATCGATGGCAATCACATTTTCAAGGGTAACGCCACGGGCCAGACCATATTTTTTTAGATATTCATATTCATGTAAGAACCCAAAGGTTCTTGCTCTGGAGATTTCGTTTTCCCAAACGTGATCCGATACATCCACAGAATAAGATTGTTTGTTGATCAGAGGATGATCAAATTCAATGGTACAGGTTATTTTATATGTTGAGCATGGATATACACCGACCATTTTTCCATCTTTTTTAAGCTCAATCGGTTCTTTGATGACAAAAAAATATCGAGGAGCGTCCAGTTCCTTTATTCCGGCTGCTTTTATCATGGAAGTAAATGGTCCTGCGCTACCATCCATTATCGGCATTTCATAATTATCTATTTCCACCAGTGCATTATCGATCGAAAGACCGGCAAAACTTGCCATAAGATGCTCTATAGTTGAAACAATAAAGCCCTCAAAGCCAATAACAGTTGCCAAGCTTGTATCCACAACCATATTAAAATGGGCAGATATGACAGGACAGTCCAAAAGGTCTGTTCTGATGAATTTGACACCATGATTCGGTGGTGCCGGTTTGATGGTTAAATTGACCTTTTGACCTGAATGAACCCCAACACCCGAGCAATTTATCGGCTTTGCGACTGTTCGTTGTAAATAATACATATAAACCAGGTTTTATACAGCGATGCTGCATTTTTTAAAAGTGTTTATCTCAAAGTTCAAAAACGATTAATTGTCCTGCAAAATGAATCGATGGAGTATTCATAACATATTTAATCAGTTGAACACAATGTTCTTTATCAAATCGTAATGCAGTTTTATAAATAATTCAGAGTAAAGATTTAATTGAACAAAAACAAAGTTTTTGTTAAACGTCTATAACATAAATACGAAATAAAAAAATCGATCTTAACTTTCAATCACATCCTAAATTTTTATTATCCCTGTTTAACAAGTGCTAATTATAGGTCTTAATGGGTTCATGAAGATCCTTTTTTTGCTCGTCCTGTGAACTTTTTATGATACCTTAAAGGAGGGGATTTGCTCGCAAAGGTTTTAAGCAGCGCTGTTATTGGAATTGATGCATTTTTGATCGAAGTGGAAGTTGATATAACATCAGGGCTCCCCACCTTTACCACCGTCGGACTCCCGGAGGCTTCAGTAAAAGAGAGCAAAGAGCGGGTCAAGTCTGCCATCAGCAATTCAGGTTATACCTTCCCGGACGACAGAATTACCGTTAATCTTGCCCCTGCTCATATTAAAAAGGAGGGGACCGGTTTTGATTTGCCCATCGCTTTAGGGATCCTTACGGCAACCCAAATCATTTCCCAGAATATCATATCCAAATACCTTGTCTTGGGTGAGCTTTCTCTGGATGGTCGCATTAAACCGGTGAAAGGTTCTCTTCCCATGGCTCTGGCTGCAAAAAACGCCGGATATGAAGGCATTATCGTACCTTATGACAATGGTCGAGAAGCATCGGTTGTGGCGGGAATAACGGTTCTGCCTGTAAAAACAATGTCTCAGCTTGTGGGTTTTTTCCGCGGATTTACTAAAATAGAACCTGAGAGAATCGATATTTCCCGAATATTTGATTATCGAAACACGTTTGAAGTCAATTTTTCAGAAGTCAAGGGGCAGGAACATGTTAAACGATCCCTGGAGGTCGCAGCTGCAGGGGGACACAACCTCATAATGATCGGTCCGCCGGGTTCAGGAAAGACAATGCTGGCAAAACGTGTTCCAACGATACTTCCTCCAATAACATTTGAAGAAGCCATTGAAACGACAAAAATATTCAGCGTCATCGGAATGCTTCCAAAAGACGAGGCTCTAATAACAAAACGGCCATTTCGATCGCCACATCACACCATATCGGATGCAGGGTTGATCGGCGGCGGTCATATACCAAGGCCCGGCGAGGTCAGCCTGGCGCATAATGGTGTCCTGTTTTTGGATGAACTTTCAGAATTTAAAAAGCATGTGTTAGAAGTTCTCCGGCAGCCTTTGGAGGATCTTGAGGTAACCATTTCAAGAGCTGCGCTGACCCTGACGTACCCATCAAGCTTTATGCTCATCGCAGCAATGAACCCGTGTCCTTGCGGGTACTTTTCCGACCCCAAGCATGAGTGCAGATGTACATATTCCCAAATTCACCGATACCGATCAAAAATATCCGGTCCGTTGATGGACCGGATCGATATTCACGTGGAGGTTCCGACAGTTTCCTATAAGGACCTTATCGAAGAATCCAATGCAGAATCATCGGAGGTTATCGGAGCACGTGTCACAGCTGCCAGAGCGCGCCAGCTCGAACGATTTAAAAGAACAAAAATTTACTGCAATGCGCAGATGATCAACCGGCATATTAAAAAACACTGTCGGATTGACGAGGCCTCCTGCGATCTTCTTGAAAGCGCCATCGACAAGCTGGGTTTGTCGGCCAGGGCCTATAACCGCATCCTTAAAATTGCCCGCACCATTGCCGATCTCGACGATGCATCCGACATCGGCGTAGACCACATTGCCGAAGCGGTTCAGTATCGGAGCTTGGATCGTGGAAAACGCCTGATATGAAATGTCTATCAAATCGATGAATGAAATTTCCTTCGGTCGATACTCATGGATTTACAAACGTTTAGGGTCTTATTGCAACCCTCTTCTCTTAATATGACGTATGAAAATGCCTTCACATTTCCGTCCCCAATCTATAGTGAAATAAATCTAAATTATATATAAAACAATCAGTTATATCCTTCCATCATACTTGGCACAGCCATTGCACATAAAAAACCAGACGGATTCATCATCCCAGTGCAAATGAAATAACATGGGGTTTCAGTGAGTTCGCAACATAAGGTCTTTTTAAAACGCTATACTGTTATTTCAAATGCTTCCGGATAAGACGGGACAAAAATAAAAGGAGGATGTAATGAAAAGAACAATTTGTTTGGTAGTGTGTGCATTGTTTGTGGTTATCATGATGTCAGGGGTTGCCTTTTCATCTGAAGAGAGCGTCGCAAAGCAGGATCAGGAAATGATGATGACCGGGACAATCAATAATGCCAATCAGATCGTGGACAAAGATGGCCAAATCTTCGATGTGACTGACACCAAAGAAGGCAAGGAATTGTTGACTCATGTCGGTATGAACGTTCAAGTAAAGGGAACCGTACTGGAAAGTGAGGGAAAGAAACAGATTTCCGTTTCGGCTTATGAAATTATGAAAAAATAATTTGTCATCCTTTGGCAAGGGCAAGTACAAAAGCAGAGGGGTAAATTACCCCCCTGCTTTTGTTATATGGGTTGGTCATCAAGATCTGCCTGGATCTTTTTGACAATGTCAGGGTGTTGATTGAAAAATTCAATGCTTGCTTTATGTAAATCTTGATCAAAAGATTTTTCAAAGGTCTCACATCAACCTATTTTTCTCTGAAATCGGCGAGTTTAATATTATATTTTTTTATAAGTTCATAAACATCCGCACGATACTTTCCTGCCAGCTTAGCTGCTTGGCTGACATTGCCTTTGGTCAGTTCAAATAGCTGAATAAGATAAGTTTTTTCAAAATTTTCTTTAGCATCTTTAAATGATTTTAAACTCTCAGGATGCACATTCTGGGTTTGAAGGATAAGGTCTTCTGTAATGATATTGCGTTTCGCCATGGCCATGGCACATTCAATTGTATTTTCAAGTTCTCTGATATTGCCCGGCCAAGGATAAGAGATCAGTTTCTGCATGGCATCTGTTGAAAACGTGTCTATTTTTTTCCCCATTTCCTCGGAATATTTTTTTAAGAAATGTCTGGAAAGAATAGGGATATCCTCTTTTCTCTCATTGAGTGTGGGTAGTTTTATTGGAATGACATGAATGCGATAATAAAGATCCTCTCTGAATAAGCCGTTTTTGACCTCTTGTTCGAGATTTTTGTTGGATGCAGCGATGATTCTTGCATTCATTTTTACAATCTGTCTTCCCCCTACAGGATAAAATTCCTTTTCCTCTAAAACTCTCAAGACTTTGACCTGCATGGAAAGCGGCATTTCAGATATTTCGTCCAGGAAGAAGGTACCAAAGGCAGCCTCGGCAATAAGGCCTTTTTTATTCTTGTCGGCTCCGGTAAAAGCACCTTTCTCATATCCGAAAAGTTCGCTTTCCATAAGATTTTCCGGTATGGCCGCGCAATTTAGAGCAATAAATGGATCATCCTTTCTGTCGCTTGCAACATGCAAGGTCTTTGCGATTAACTCCTTTCCGGTGCCGCTTTTCCCCTCAATATATACATTGGAATCCGTTGCAGCAGCCAGTGTGACCTGTTCGAAAACTTTTTTCATCTTTTCACTTCTGCCGATGATATTATCAAACCCGTATCTTTCTTTGACCAAGCGCTGCAATTGTTTCACTGCTTTTGACAGCTTGCTTGTTTCTATACAGTTGTTTATCTGCATTAGCAGTTCATGACCATCAAACGGCTTGGTTAAATAGCTGTATGCGCCCTTCTTCATGGCATCAACGGCACTGTTAATCGTTCCATAAGCAGTGAGAATGATGACGGGAAGGTCGGGAATGAAATGGCGGATATTTTGCATCAGCTGGATACCGTCTTGATCGTCGAGTTTCAGATCGATCATTGCCAGATCAAACGGTTCTTGTTCAGCCAGTTTCAGAGCTTTTTCGGCACCGGTGGTCTTTGTAACGTGGTATCCTCCGGATTCAAGTCGCATCTGGATGACCTGAAGAATATTCCGATCATCATCAACAACTAGTATTTTTCCTTTATGGTCGGTCATAATCTTACTGCTCAATTACAGGGAGGGCTTCTCTTTTCTTTTTTTCGATACCCAAATCAATTTCTTTTAAACGTTTTATCTGATTTTGCAAATTTATTATCTGTTTTTTTTCTGCTCTCAGTTTTTTTTCCAAAAAAGCGTTTCTTTTGTTTTTTTTGTCAATCCTTTCTGCATAGTCCATGTTCTGGTTTAAAAGCCAAATCCAGATTTTTGCTTTGTTTTTAAAAGCGGACTCAGAATATTCTTTGACGAGTTTTTTAAAAAAATGAATCGATATTCCATAATTCACATATGTGTATTCCGGATTGGCATATATCAGGCCCATCATATAAAGTGCATGGTCACCGTATTTTTGAGGAAAACGGTATAATATTTCTCGGTTTATTTCTAAGGATGTCAAAAAATCGCCACCTTCAAAAGATGATTTTGCCTGTAATAAAAGCTGTTTTGCTTCGCCGTTCTGCTGGAATGGAAACTGCTCCTCATCATATTGGTTATAATAAGGGGTGCATCCGGTTCCGGCAAGCAAAAGGCTTATCCAGCAGGCAATGTAAAGAAAAAAGTGCTTCCTTTGCCGGGAGTACTTTCTACCCATATTTTTCCTCCGTGTACCGTAATTATATGTTTTGCAATGGAAAGACCGAGCCCCGTACCCCTGGCTGTTTCTTTTCCACTCTCTATCCGTTCGAATTTGTCAAATATTTTATTAAGATTTTTTTCGTGAATTCCACAACCTGTATCCGAAACCGATACTTTGATTGCCATATCATCGTGATTTTTTACAGAGGTGCTCACTGTAACCAATCCTTTAGCATCCGTATATTTTAAAGCATTTGCGACTAAATTTTCAAGCAATTGACTGATCCTTTCGGAATCCATCAAGATCTCCGGGAACTGGGGCGGTGGTGTTAATTCAAGTGTAATATTTTTCCGCTGAGCGATGGGGGCCAGTTTCAAAGTACATTTGCGTATGAGGTGGATCAAATCGGTACGATTGAAATGGTACTCCATCATTTTCGCTTCCATACGGGAAAGATCCAGGATTCTATTGACCGAAACAATAAGTCGTTCGCACTCATCGCTGACAATGGTTAAGAGTTCATCTCGACTCTCAGGATTGTCGGCAAAAGTTCCATCAATCAATAATCTTGAAGCTTCCCTTATAGCGGTTAGCGGCGTACGAAGTTCATGGGATACGTGACTGATGAAATCTTCCTTCATTTCAGCCAGTTCCTTTAGTCTGTCACACATTATGTTGAAGTCGTTTGCTAAATCTTTTATTTCAGGAGGTGAGGAGATATCGAGAATCTTTTCGAATTTGCCTTTTGTAATATCTTTTGTTTTTTTCTGTAACAATAATATGGAGCGATTGATGCTCCGGGTATTAAAAAATGAAATCAACATACCGAAAAAAATGGAAAGTCCGGCAGCAATGGATGTGGTTTTAAAAACATTGTTGCTGATCTCGCTGGAAATTTTTATCTTTTCGTCTCTATCGGACTTTGCCTCCCAGATGATATATTTGAAATTGTTATTGATTTCTTCAACAATTTTTTCTTTTTGAATTTGATATTCCTTATATGGATACTCCTGGTCTTTTTTAATGTTTTCGATTTCCTGAGTGAAAATGGAAAAATATTCATTGCAAAGCTGATTGATTTTGAAAAATCTTTCTTTTTTCCCGGAACCAGCGATATGAAAAAATTTGATTTTCTTTTTTCCAAGACCAGCTATCAGTTGACCCAGTTGCGTAATGTCTTTATTGAAGTCCTCTCTGATCTTAAGAAAATGTTGATAAAAGTCATCGTCTTTGGAAATAAGGTATTTTTTTTCAAAACTGACCATTGAAAACATATTGTTCGAAAGGCGTTCGGTAAGGCGAACCGTGTGGCCATCGACGGATGAAGCTGCACGTGTGAGGCGGGTTAACTGGTTGAGTTTAACGGTTACAAAGATGACCAGAAACAATACGAGCATCATTATGGCAAGATATCCGAAAGTCAGTCGTTTGAAGATCGTAAATTTCATGATGATATAAAAATCGGCAAGCTTTCTGAAGAATAGGAGAAAAAACCTCTATCAGGTGCTCGGTAAGCTCTTTAGATGGTATTTTGTTGACCAGGATGGTCTGCTAATCCTGGATTAATTGATAAACCCCCTCTTTTTTTGAATAGGTGTATATAAAGAGATGAGGTTTAAATGTCAAACAAAACATTGAGGGTTCTTCTCCAATTTTGTTGGAGAAGAGGGTCCAAGGATTCAAGAGGTCAAGGATTCAAGGGTTTGTTTTATAAAGACTTTATCAGCGCCTTTAACATTTGGGAATTTTGCTGTTATTCTATATATCTCTAAACAGAGTTAGTGTGACTTTTGATAGACTTTCAACTTTTTGTAATTTTTTAGTATTTCACTCGAACCCTTGAATCCTTGACCCCTGGTACCCTTTGGAATCACACCTGCTCAATTGGAGCTGCCCCACTTATTTTACCCTAATTAACTACAACTAATCGGGAGGTGATCAACATTGAATTAAGACATCCTGATCGGCACAAAGAAATGCTGCACAACACCTCGCATCACAAGGTTTCGCAGTTTGACAATGTGTTGACGATTCATGTATGTTTGTGTCAGACTTCGTTTACTGCTAATTGATCACAATCAAATTTATTTAATTATTTCCAATATTGCCATGAAACCGATTGTTGCCATAGTGGGTCGTCCCAATGTGGGTAAATCGACCCTTTTTAATCGTGTAACCGGAACAAGGAAGGCTCTTGTTGACGACTTCCCTGGTGTTACAAGGGATCGCCATTACAGTGATGCTGTTTGGAATGGGGTTAACTTTACACTGGTCGATACCGGCGGATTTCCGGATGATGATGATGATAACTTTGCTCATAAGATACGTTCACAAATCCTTCAGGCTATCGAAGATGCGGATATTATTATTCTTCTGCTGGATGGCAAGAGTGGAATTTCTCCTTTTGACGAAGATGTTGTCAGGATCCTTCGCCCCCTATCACAACCGGTCTTTTTTGCCGTCAATAAAATCGACGGGGTCGAGCAAGAGGATAGACTTTATGATTTTTACAGTCTTGGGATAGAAAAATTATATCCTACTTCTGCTGAACACCGTTATGGAATTTCGGATTTATTAGATGACCTGACTGAAATTCTACCGAAAACAGTTACCGAAGAAGCCGGTGACGTCGTTCGGTTGGCGGTGGTGGGGAAGCCGAACGTCGGGAAATCATCTTTGATCAACCGGATCTTAGGGCAAAAGCGCCTGCTTGTCAGCGATATGCCCGGGACAACACGTGATGCCATTGATTCTCTCTGTAAAATTAATGAAAAACCATACCTTCTTATTGATACTGCAGGCATTCGTCGTAAGGCACGGGTGTCAAAAAAGCTTGAAAAATTTTCAATTATTAAAGCATTAAGAAGCCTTGAGCGGTGTGATGTTGCGCTTATCATCATTGATGCCCATCAGGGGATAACAGAACAGGATATTAATATTGCAGGTTATGCCTTTGACCGTGGATGTGGTTGTATTTTTTTATTAAACAAATGGGATCTTGTTGAAAAAGACACCAAAACTGCAAAAAAATATTATGACCGGCTAAGAATGGAAGCCAAATTTTTAAGCTTTGCACCGATTATAACCATTTCAGCATTAACAGGCCAAAGGGTCTTTAAAATATTTGATCTTGTTGAAGAAGTATTTAAACAATACACATTACGCGTGGGGACCGGACAGCTCAACAGGATATTCGAGCAGGCAATTGTTCGGAGCGAACCATCGCTTTACAGAGGGAGACGCCTTAAATTTTATTATGCGACTCAGGTATCAGCCAGGCCACCAACATTTGTTTGTTTTGTAAACTATCCGGATGCAGTCCATTTTTCCTACAAACGATACCTTATAAATCAAATCAGGGTTAAGGCAGGACTTGACAAGACACCGATCCGAATCATTTTCCGCAAACGCACCGGCAAGGAAAGAGGCGTTCGTCTTAGAAAGCGGACTTAGGGCCAATCTTAGGCTGTGCCCGGAAGGACCGTGAAAAAGGGTTAACAATGGATCTGTTTGAATACCGCGCCCAAAAGGATGGCCATGTTTCACGGCCTCTTGCGGACAGAATGCGTCCCATTAACCTGGACGAGTTCATCGGGCAAAGGCATGCTGTTGGAGAGGGAACTTTGATACGGCATGCCATTTTGAATGATCGGATTTTTTCCATGATCTTATGGGGTTCGCCGGGATGCGGAAAAACAACACTTGCCAGAATTTTTGCAGGCCATACGCGTCGTCATTTTGTCCATTTCTCTGCAGTTTTGTCAGGCGTTAAGGAGATCAGGTCGGTTATTGAGGATGCAAAGAACCAGCAAAAACTTTTTAGAAAAAAAACCGTTCTTTTTGTGGACGAGATTCATAGATTCAACAAGGCACAGCAAGATGCATTCCTTCATCATGTGGAGAGCGGACTCATCACTCTAATTGGTGCGACCACCGAAAATCCGTCATTTGAAGTGATTCCGCCACTGATGTCCAGATGCCGTGTGATAACGCTTAATCCGCTTTCTGACGAAGATATTGCCGCCATTATGCGCAATGCCCTTAAAGACAGGGAGAGGGGCCTTGGGGACATGAATCTGTTTTTCGATGAGGATGCGCTTTCTCATCTGGTCCGAATGTCAGACGGTGATGCCCGGACAGCACTCAACAGCCTTGAAATAGCGGCATCTCTGATCGCATCGAGCCGTGAAGATCCATCAAAGGAAAAGCCCATAAATATAACGCTTCAAGATATAGAACGTGCCATGGAACGAAAGGCGCTTTTGTATGATAAGACCGGTGATGAACACTATAATCTTATCTCCGCATTTCATAAGGGTTTAAGGGGGAGCGATCCGGATGCTGCAGCCTATTGGCTCGGTCGAATGCTGTCCGCCGGAGAAGATCCTTTTTACGTCGCACGAAGAATGGTCAGGTTTGCGTCCGAAGATATCGGGAATGCCGATCCTCATGCCCTTGGGGTGGCATTGAGTGCCATGGAGGCCTTTCGGTTTCTCGGCCATCCGGAAGGAGAACTGGCGCTTGTTCAGGCTGCCATCTATCTGGCTACAGCCCCGAAGAGCAACAGCATTTACACTGCTTACGGAGCGGTTAAAGCGGTTATAGATAAACATGGGGCGCTGCCGGTTCCGCTCCATATCCGCAATGCGCCGACTGCGCTGATGAGAGGGATCGGCTATGGCAAAGATTACAAGTATGCCCATGATTATAAAGATGCCTATATTCCCCAGGACTATTTGCCGGAAAAACTTAAAGGCCGGTATTTTTATAAGCCCACAGACAGAGGTTATGAAAACCGCATAAAACAATGGTTGGAAAAGTGGCGTAGTCTGAAACAAAAGAAAAAGGACGCTAAAAATAATCACAAGTGACCGGCATCCCTATTCAATTTCATCTCTCGTTTTTAAAGATGTCTCACGCCAGAGTCCCAGACGGCTTCATCCACGGATTCCCTCTAAGCAAGTCCGTACATCGGAAAATGACTTGACACCAATATAAAATAAAAATACAAAGCAGCTTGTTTTTTTAACGTTTATCAAATTTTAGCCGAGTGTCAGCCATCGGAATTGCCGGAGTGAAACAGATCAAAGGGATTGTCATCATTGTTGGAAACTACGGAAGCGGAAAGACTGAAGTTTCCATAAATCTTGCCGTGAATCAAAAGCGTGCCGGTGTTGATGTAAAGATCGCGGATCTTGATCTGGTTAACCCTTACTTCAGAACCCGCGAAGCGAGAAAACCACTTTTGAAGCTGGGGATTGAGGTGGTTGTACCCGAGGAAAAATACCTTCAGGCGGATCTGCCTATTTTGAGTCCTGTTGTTGCGGGATTAATCCGCCAACCGAGCGATTTGACGTTGATTGACGCCGGAGGCAATGATGTTGGGGCAACCGTCCTTGCAGCTCTGGCCGATTCTTTTCGCAATAAACGTGTTCATATGTTGCAGGTGGTGAATCCCTTTCGGCCGTTCACTGATACCATTGAAAGCTGCTTGAAAATGCGTGGTGAGATTGAAAGGGCTTCGAAAATGACCATCAATGGAATCATCGGCAATGCAAACCTGATCGATGAAACTTCGGTTGATGATATATACAACGGATATGATTTTGTTAAAGCGTTGTCTGGCGAAAGTCGGCTGCCGCTAGAGTTTATTACTGCCTCTGTGGAATTGTTGCCTGAGATAGATATGGGACGTTTTTCCTGTCCGGTGATCCCCATAGAAAGACAGCTTGTTCCTCCATGGAAAAGAGCCGTAGAACTGAAAAAGTAAGTTGTTCGTTGTTAAGCTTATAAATAGAGGGGTTAGAAAATATGTCTTATAAACATACCACCGACAAGGTTCGATGCAAAGGATGCGGGCTATGCGTGGCCGTTTGCCCAAAAAATGTTCTGGAACTGTCCGATGAAGTGAATTCTATGGGCTATTTCCCTGTGTATCAAGCACGTCCTGGAGACTGTATTTTTTGTACGACCTGCTGTATCATGTGTCCTGATGTGGCCATTACCATAACCAAAGTTGTAGAAGAAACTCAAGAAGCGGAAGAATAGCTGGAGAGAAAATATGGGTAAAATATTAATGAAAGGGAACGAGGCAATTGGAGAGGCCGCAATCAGGGCTGGATGCCTCAATTATTTTGCTTATCCAATTACCCCTCAATCTGAAGTTGCCGAATACCTTTCTCGCCGGATGCCGGAAGTAGGGGGTGTATTTTTGCAAGGTGAAAGTGAAGTCGCCGTGGGATATATGCTTTTCGGAGCCGCCGGAAGTGGTGAAAGAGCTTTTACAACATCATCAAGTCCGGGGGTAAGCCTGATGAGCGAAGCCATTAGTTATATCTCATCTGCCGAGCTTCCGGTCGTTTTTGTCAATATTGTCCGGGGCGGCCCCGGATTGGGAGGGATATTGCCGTCCCAGGCGGATTATTTTCAGGCCACAAAAGGTGGAGGGCATGGTGATTACAGATTGCTTGTCATGGCGCCGGCAAGTGTTCAGGAAGCCGTGGACATGGTGATGATGGCATTCTCACTGGCAGAAAAATATAGAAATCCGGTGATGATTTTAGGAGACGGCTTAATCGGGCAGATGATGGAGCCCGTTGAATTTTCAGATCACCTTAAATCCGAACCGAGCAATAAGGATGCGTGGGCAACAAACGGCATGGACACCCGTAAAAGCAAGGAACGCAATCTGGTTAAATCTCTTTTTTTAGATGCACAACTGCTGGAAGAACATAATTTGGCATTAAAGGCCAAATACGATCGAATGAAGCAAGAAGAGGTTCGATATGAACCGTATAACATCGATTCGGATTACCGGGCACTTATTGTGAGCTATGGTACCATGAGCCGGGTGTGTAAAACCGCCATTGACAATATGAAGACCGAAGGCATTGAAGTGGCCATGATAAGACCCCAGACTCTTTTCCCCTTTCCTATAAATCCGATAAGAAAAGCAGCGTCAAAAAAGGGCTGCGTGGCTGTTATCAGTTTTGAGCTCAGCATGGGGCAAATGGTTGAAGACGTCGAGAGAAGCGTTCAGGGGAAATGTCCGGTTTACTGGCATGGAAAAGCAGGCGGAGAAATACCCACACCTGAAGAAGTTATTGATAAGGTTAGATCTTTTACTTAAGCTTTGCACCCTTAATTTTCAGCAACGCCGATACAGTGTCGCAGGCTGGGAAATTTTTTAAGGAGAAGACATAATGGCAAAAACATACAAGAAACCCGAGGCGCTTTCCGATCAGCATACCCATTACTGTCCGGGCTGCACCCATGGGGTTATTCACCGATTGGTGGCTGAAGTTATCGACGAGCTGGGGATTCGGGGCAGGACAGTCGGCATTGCACCTGTTGGGTGTGCTGTGTTGGCCTATAATTATTTCACGTTCGACTTTCAAGAGGCAGCCCATGGTCGGGCGCCGGCTGTGGCAACCGGTATTAAACGGGTTCGTCCAGATCTGATTGTTTTTACCTATCAGGGGGACGGCGACCTGGCAAGTATCGGAATGGGAGAAATCATACATGCGGCCAACCGGGGAGAAAAGTTTACCACAATATTTGTGAACAATACGGTCTACGGTATGACTGGGGGACAGATGGCACCGACAACACTACCGGGCCAGCGTACCACAACCTCCCCTGCTGGACGCGATGTTGAGGACGTCGGTATGCCTTTCAAAATTGCCGAATTGATCTCCGGCCTTCAAACGCCTGCCTATATTTCAAGGCAAACCGTTTTGAAGCCGAAATATATAGTCAGGGGCAAGAAAGCGATTAAAAAGGCTTTCCAGTATCAAATGGAAGGCCGGTGTTTCAGCCTGGTGGAATTTGTCAGCACCTGTCCGACCAACTGGGGGATGACGCCGGTGGAGTCGATTCAGTGGGCCGAAGAAAATATGCTTCCCTATTACCAACTGGGCGAATTTAAAACACCCGAATAATTTGAGGAGGACTGAATGCAAAAAGAAGTTATGTTTGCCGGATTTGGTGGACAAGGCATTCTGTTGATAGGGAATATCCTTGCACACACTGCTATGGAAGAAGGTTTTGAAGTCGCCTGGGTTCCGTCATATGGTCCGGAGATGCGAGGCGGGACCGCATATTGCCTGGTGGTAATCAGTGACCGACCCATTGGTTCGCCGATTGTCAGGAACCCCATGCATCTTATTGCCATGAATCGTCCTTCTTTGGAAAAATTTGCACCGGTGATAAAGCCAGACGGTGTTGTGGTGATTAACAGTTCATTAATCCCCGTATCCTCGGGTCGTGATGATGTTGATGAATTGTTGGTGCCGGCAAATGATATTGCAAAAGATTTAGGGAGTGTGAAGGTTGCCAATATCGTGGCGCTTGGCGCTTTCGTTGCCCGAAGCAAAATTGTCGATTTTGAAGGGATACGAAAGTGTGTGCAAGAGCAGTTTGCTTCAAAGGAAAAGCTTATTCCCATCAATATGGCAGCGCTTGATGCGGGCAAAAAGGCCGCTAACCCGAATATTTCATGAAAACTTTCGAGAAGGCCTTCTTGCTATTAATGAACGCTTCGCACACGTGAAATATCCGGGTTAAATTAAAGTAAGGCACAAATTATGAAACTATCTGTTCCAGACTACATCTTATCGATAAAACCGTATACACCCGGGAAACCTCTGGAAGAGCTCGAAAGAGAATATGGTATTGATGACTCCATAAAGCTCGCCTCTAATGAAAATCCTATAGGCGCGTCTCCTATGGCGGTTGCAGCCATTAAAGAATCCACTAAAAAATTGAACCGCTATCCCGATGGAAGCGGACATGATCTTATCCGAAAAATTTCGAATCATATCGGGTTTTCACCACAACACATCGTTTTGGGCAACGGCTCAGACGAAATTATCGGTATGCTTGCCTTTGCCATGCTGCAGCCGGGTGACGAGGTCATATTGCCCGTTCCTTCTTTTCTCATGTATGAAATAATGGTCCGTGGCGCCGGCGCAACATCGGTATTTGTTCCTTTGACATCGTTGTCAATCGATTTGGAAGAAATAAAGAAAAAAATTACATTAAAAACCCGGATGATTTTTCTGTGTAATCCCAACAATCCCACAGGGACTGTTATTTCTAAAAAAGATTTTGAGAATTTTATACAAGAGATGCCGCCCGAGGTGATTGTCGTGGTGGATGAGGCGTATATTGAATTTGTGCGTGATCAAAATTGTGTCAAAAGTTTTGAGTATTTGGATAACATAACGCCGTTGGTTACGCTTCGGACCTTTTCCAAAGCGTATGGTCTGGCCGGACTTCGCATCGGTTATGGCGTTATGCCGGTGGAGATTGCAGATATTTTAAACAGAATAAGACTCCCTTTCAACACCAATTCATTGGCTCAGGCCGGCGCTGGTGCAGCGCTTGAGGACAAAATTTTCCTTGAAAAAGTCATTTCTTTGGTCCATGAAGGTCTTGATTTTCTATATGATGCTCTAGACACTTTGGGGATAAACTATTTTCCTACACAGACCAATTTTTTCCTGATCGATGTTTGTAAAGACGCCGATGAAATTTACGAAGATATGCTCCGGCAAGGGGTTATTGTCAGATCCATGAAATCGTATGGTTATCCCAATTATATTCGAATCAATGTCGGACTTCATGAAGAGAATGTCCGGTTTTTAAAAGCGCTTGAGAAAAGTCTGGCGTGAACAAAGTTATCGCTTTCAAATGAAACAACTGCTTATTGCCATAGACGGCCCTTCGGGAGCAGGTAAAACAACGGTAAGCAGGATACTGGCCGATCGTCTCGGGTACAGATATATTGACACGGGTGCCCTTTACAGAGGTGTCGCTCTGGCAGCCATATCATCAGGTCTAAATCCGGATGACGATAACGGCCTCGAAAAGCTGTGCAATACTCTGAAAATAAGTTTTGTGTTGGATAAAAAGAGATTGCGGCTAATGTTAAATGGTTCAGATATTACCGATCAAATCAGAACCCCTGAAATAACAATGTTTGCTTCGGCTGTTTCTGCAAGGCCGGTTGTGAGGAGTTTCCTTTTGAATTTGCAAAGGGATTTAGGAAGAAAGAAGGGGGTTGTATTTGAAGGGCGTGACATGGGAACCGTGGTATTCCCAGGTGCTGATGTAAAGTTTTTTCTGGATGCATCTCCAAAGATCAGGGCTAAAAGGCGATACAAAGAATTAAAAGCAATAAACCTTCAACCATTAGAAGCGGTGGAAAGGGACATGGATCGTAGGGATAAAAATGACAGCACCAGAGATTTAGCGCCATTAAAGCCGGCAGAGGATGCGATTCGAATAGATTCAACCGATCTTTCTGTTGAAACTGTTGTTGAGCGAATGGTGGCCGCCATCGAAACCACAACTTATTGATTTATTTTGAAAATACATCGACTTTCTTTTGTGGATCTAATAAAAATATCTGCTTAACCGGCACCAATGTTTTAAGCAGCCAGTTTCTTTTCGAATCTTATCAATTCTTTTGTCATTCCAAGTTTAAGCGAATTGATTGAGATTGAATAATTTATTTAAAATAATCATTGTTTTTTGGGAATGAGTCTGATAGCAAAAGCGGTTATGCTATATTGTACGGGTTATAGCAAAATAAAACTGGTCAGGGGGTATTGTATTTAATGGAAAATTTTGAAGCAAACGATTCAAACAAAACTTTAACGAATGAAACATCCAGTGAGCAATCAGATGCGGAAATTATTAAGGAACAAGACGTATTGAAAACAGATTCATCTGAAGAAGAAACACCATCCGAGGATATTCAAGACCCGGTTAATGTTTCGGAAGATGCTCAGGAAACAACTTCGGACTCTAAAGAAGATCAAGAAACAACCGGTGATTTGGAAGAAGTTTCGGAAATAATCGGCGATTCGGAAGAAAGTCCTGTTACACTCGAAGGCTCTGAAGCAGCAGACAATCTAAGTGAAAACATGGACGACATGATGGATATGTACGAGGAAAGTTTTAAACGATTCGCTGAAGGTGAAGTTGTTACCGGAAGAATAATTTCCGTAGACAAGGATTATGTCCTTGTTGATATTGGGTACAAATCAGAAGGGCAAATAAGGATTCATGAATTTCAAGATGAAGACGGAAACTTGATTGCCAATGACGGAGATTTGGTTGATGTAATGGTGGAATGGTGGGATGATGAAGAAGAGCGCGTCATCCTTTCCAAAGAAAAAGCCGCTAAAGTAAAAGTATGGGAAGAGATTAAGAAATCTTACGACGAAGATCAAACTGTGGAAGGCGTTATTGTCAATCGCGTCAAGGGAGGATTTTCCGTAGACATTGGTGTTCAGGCATTTCTGCCCGGTTCGCAGGCGGATTTGCGTCCCATTCGCAACCTTGATGAAATGGTTGGGAAGACATTTACTTTCAAGATCCTAAAATATAATCGAAAACGGAGTAATATCGTTTTATCCAGGCGAGTCATTCTTGAAGAAGAACGCGATTCCAAGCGATCTGCAACACTGGATAGCATTGAAGATGGAAAAATTGTTGATGGCATTGTAAAGAATATAACCGAATATGGTGTGTTTGTCGATCTTGGCGGTGTAGATGGTCTTCTTCATATTACGGACATTTCATGGGGACGGGTTAAACATCCATCGGAGCTTTTTTCAGTCGGTGACAAAATAACCGTGAAAATTTTAAGCTTTGATATTGAACGGGAGAGAGTTTCCTTGGGAATGAAGCAGCTTTCCGAGGACCCCTGGCTGGCAGCCACAGAAAAATATCCCATAGGTTCCCGTGTTAATGGAAAGGTCGTCAGTCTAACAGATTATGGTTCATTTGTTGAGCTGGAAGAAGGTATCGAAGGGCTGATTCACGTTTCTGAAATGTCGTGGACCCGAAAGATTCGCCATCCCTCTAAGGTTGTTTCCGTGGGCGATGTGGTTGAAACTGTAGTGCTGGATATCAAGCCTGAAAGCCGACGTATTTCTTTGGGCATGAAACAGGTTGTCCCCAATCCTTGGGATGTTATTAGTGAAAAGTATCCGGTCGGAACCACCATTGAAGGCAAAATAAAGAATATCACCGACTTCGGCCTTTTTATCGGCATTGGTGAAGGGATTGACGGGCTTGTACATATTTCCGATATTTCCTGGATAAAGCGGATAAAACATCCATCGGAGTTATATAAAAAAGGCGACGTGGTTCAGGCCATCGTATTAGATATTGAAAAGGAGAATGAAAGGTTTTCACTGGGGATCAAGCAATTACAGGAAGACCCTTGGAAAACGGTTGCTGAACGGTATGAAGTTGGAAAAGAGATTACAGGTACAGTGACCAATCTGACCGACTTCGGCGTTTTTGTAGAAATCGAGGAAGGAATAGAAGGGCTTGTGCATGTATCTGAAATTAGCAAAGAAAAGATAAAGACCCCCGTCGGAAAATTTAGTATCGGCGATGTTATTACAGCCAAAGTTATGAATATCAACAGCCAGGAAAGGCGAATCGGCCTTTCAATCAAGCGACTGGAAATCGAAAGCGAACAGAGCTTTTTAAGCGAATATGTCAATAACGCCAGATCCACAACGTCAACTTTTGGGGAAATTTTACGAGAAAACCTTCAAGAAAAGTTAAATGGGGAATAAATAGAGCATCCAGTCCCAAAAGAGCCCGCTTTTACCGATACGATTCGGAAGGCTGTGGTAAAAATTCCGAAATACACCGTAGCTTGTCAGAACTCAGTGGAGATCCCGATTCTTCGGGGTTGAAGCGTAGCGAAAATCCCGCTTGCAGGGCTATGGGGATAGGAATTCAGCCCGCCGAAGGCGGGTAAACCCTCCAAGGCTGACAAGCCTTTTGCTTATTAGATCCCGCAGGTTTACCTGCGGGAGTTTCGTAAAATCGTTATGCGATTTTATTATCAAATGACAAATACAGCATTATGTTCTCACGCAGGCATCCATATCTTTTTTTCATACTGATCTTTACCACAGTTGTTGCCACAGCAATGATATTAATGGCTTTTCTTGTTACGCTCAGTACAAGAGATACTGAGTTTGAGTTTGGAGAAAAAGTCGGCGTTATAGAGATAAACGGTATTATTGCAGATTCCAAAAACATCCTTAATCACCTCAAGCGTTTCCGTGAAGATAATGCTATAAAAGCGATCGTCGTTCGAGTCGATTCACCCGGGGGCGCTGTGGGCCCGTCACAGGAAATATTCAGGGAGATCAGAAAGACATCCGCCACAAAGAAAGTGGTGGCTTCCATGGGTACCATTGCAACATCCGGAGGGTATTATATCGCTGCCGGGGCAAATGGAATTATAGCCAATCCCGGGACCATAACCGGAAGCATCGGTGTTATTATGGGTTTTACGAATTATGAGGAGCTGCTTCATAAAATCGGATTGGTTCCAATTGTTGTAAAGAGCGGTGAGTACAAGGATCTCGGATCGCCCGTTCGAGAGATGAAACCTGAAGAGAAAATCATCCTCCAGGAATTTGCAAAAAAAATCCACAGGCAATTTATTAAAGATATCGTTGACGGGCGAAAGATGGATATGGAAAAGGTAGAATCGCTAGCCGACGGACGTATTTTTACCGGCCAAGAGTCAAAAAAATTTGGCCTTGTGGACCGTCTCGGAAATTTAGAAGATGCAATTGAGTGGGCAGGCCGACTCGGCGGAATAAAAGGGAAGATTGCCACAGTTTATGCTAAGGAGAAAAATTTTTCCCTTTTAAGATATATTACGGATTCATCTGCCGGGACTTTATTAAACCATATTCTTGATCCGAAATTATCGGCAGACTATATATACAAACCGGAATAAACCCTAACATTGCAAAAGCCCATGCTACCGTAATTCCTTCGTTGCCAAGGGTTCGCGGTAGTTTACTACAGCGTCACCCTTGGACACCTTGGACTTACGGCATCCTAAGCTTTTGCAAGGTTAGTGTAAACCCAATTGTTGCATCAATAATACATCGAGGATTTGTTGCGAGAATAAAATAGGAGACCTTTGAAAAGCGCCCGCTTTGTGGGCGTTTTTTTTATTCAAAAACACTCACATCCCCCAAACCTTTCCGGATGATCTCCGGGAAATCATCGATCAGGGATATGACACTCGAAGGGTGCCCTGTAACAGGGCCTCCGTCAACAACCACATCTATTCTACGATGGAAAAAATCGTGAATAAGAGAGGGGTCATAAAAAATTGTTCCGTCCGGCATTGTAGCGCTCGTCGTGATAATGGGATTTCCCAAAGCTTGAACCAGAGAAAGACAAATCCGATTGTCCGGCACGCGAATACCAGCTGTTTTTCGATTGGTTAGCATGATTTTTGGAACCAGTTTCGAACCCTCCAGAACAAACGTGTAGGGGCCCGGCAGAAGCCGTTTCATTGTTTTATAGGCATAATTTGAAACTTTTGCGTAATGGCTGATATGTTTTAGGCCCGAACAAATAAAGCTAAAAGGCTTGATTTTTTTTCGTTGTTTTAACTGGTAAATCTTTTCTATGGACTTTTTGTTCATAATATCACAACCGATTCCGTAATATGTATCGGTTGGATAGGCGATGATGCCGCCTCTTTTAAGTACATCAACCACCTTTGTTAGGAGTCGTTCCTGGGGGTTTATGGGATTTATTTTAAAAATCACGGCAATCCTTTTGAAAACATTACCGCTTCAGGTATAATTAAATTTTTACTGGAAGAACTCGTGAATAAGGGCTCGTAATGAAAGAACCTATCCGGGCTATTAATAAAAGCCTATGCTTTAACAGGCGATTTCATCCATAAAATTAAATCGCCGAAGGTTCTTTCAAAACGATCCCTAATTCACTCAGACAGCTTCCAGACAAAAATTTAATCATACCTGAAGCTCCTTTGAAACCGATTTGTTTCACAGGATAAAACTATCATCATAACATATGGATAGATGTATTTATTATGGGTACCGGTATAATGTCAAGGCAAGGCTGCTGTGATTTTTGTTAATATAATTATATTATTGATAAAAAATGCGGTATTTCAAATGGTTACAATAGATAGCGCCGCCTACCCTAATAAAGATTGCAAAAGATAAATCTATTTGTTATGCGATACTATCTTACTCAAGTTTCGCACCCGAATATTGATAGAAAGCCTTATTTGAAATAACGATTATTGGAGGAACCCATGAAAAAAATACCGCCTGAAGAGGCGTTTTCTTTTGATGATATTTTATTGCTCCCGGGCTACTCAGATGTTTTGCCGAGAGATGTTGACACCCGCTCTCCTTTAACAAAAAATATTACATTGAACATTCCTCTTGTTAGTGCAGCTATGGATACCGTAACCGAATCAAGAACTTCCATCAGCATGGCTCGCGAAGGCGGAATCGGTTTCATCCATCGAAATCTGAGTGTTCAGAGTCAATCGGTTGAGGTTGACAAGGTGAAGAAATCTGAAAGCGGTATGATTGTTGATCCGGTAACCATTCATCCGGATCAGTTTGTTCATGAAGTGTTACGCCTGATGAAAAAGTATCGCATTTCAGGGGTTCCGGTGACCAAAGGAGACAAATTGGTAGGCATTGTGACGAACAGAGACCTGCGATTTGAGATAAATCTCGAAAAAAAGATTTCCGAGGTCATGACAAAGGAAAACCTTGTTACGGTTTCAGAAGGAATTACACTGGAAGATTCAAAAAGTCTGTTGCATAAACACAGGATCGAAAAGCTCCTGGTGGTTGACAACAAAGATCGTCTGATCGGTATGATAACGATAAAAGATATTGAAAAATTAAAAAAATATCCAAATGCCTGCAAGGATGAGTTGGGAAGACTCAGGGTAGGGGCTGCCGTGGGAGTGGGACCGGATATGGAAGAACGCGCAGAGACACTTTTGCTATCGGGTGCTGATGTTATTCTAATCGATACCTCCCATGGACATTCTAAAAATGTGATTGAGGCTGTCAAAATATTAAAAAGCAATTTCAAAAATATCGAACTGATTGCAGGGAATGTGGGTACGGCGGAGGGGGCTGAAGCGCTGGTTAAAGCAGGTGTGGATGGAGTCAAAATCGGAATTGGACCTGGATCAATTTGCACTACACGCATTGTGGCGGGTGTCGGCGTTCCGCAGATTACAGCGATCATGAATTGCATCGAGGTATCCAAGAAAACAGGCATACCTTTGATTGCAGACGGTGGCATAAAATTTTCAGGGGATGTGACAAAAGCGCTTGGCGCAGGTGCCCATGTGGTGATGATCGGAGGGCTTTTTGCCGGAACTGAAGAGAGTCCGGGAGAGTTTGTTATTTATCAAGGCCGCAGTTACAAAGCCTATCGGGGTATGGGATCCATAGAAGCCATGCAGAAAGGAAGCAGAGACAGATATTACCAGGATGAAGATCCCCATGGTGACAAAATGGTCCCGGAAGGTATCGTCGGCCGGGTACCTTACAGAGGAAAACTGGCGGACAATATTTTTCAGCTCATCGGTGGATTAAAGGCGGGTATGGGATATGTGGGATGCTGTACTCTGGATGAACTCAGAGAAAAGGCTCGCTTTGCAAAGATAAGCGCAGCAGGTATGCGTGAAAGTCATGTTCACGATGTAATCATCACCAAAGAGGCACCAAACTATCGTCTTGACTAGCCCGAATATTTCATGAAAATTTTCGAGGGGCCTTTTTATTAGTCATGGAAACAGTTTGTTATTTTAAAATTTGCTTTTAGTTTTAAGGTGACGGTTTGGACCGAAAGTTTTTTTGTTCAATTTCTCAAAATTTTTCACACTACGGGCGCGTGCAAGGCGCCCATTTGCCGCGTTATCAAGGGCTTGCAGTAGTTTACTACGGCTGCGCCCTTGAATGCCTTGCAAATGAGCGCCTCTCACACGTGAAATATCCGGGATCGGGTTTAATGCAACTTTGACAATTGATTGCCTCAGGTGTGATTAAATTTTTGCTGAAAGAACTCGTGGATAACGGCTCGTAATGAAAAAACCGGTCTTATCTTTTAATAACCGTGAGTGATTCAAGACAATAGGTTCGTTTGGCGTCGAATCGATTGGGATTTTTTCATAACGATCCCTAATCCACTCAAACAGCTTCCAGTAAAAAATTAATCACACCTGAGGCTCCATTAACATCAGTTTGTTTCAAAAACCTAAACAGTTACGGATTAATCTTATTCATAACAATACATACTCATAAAATGACTCAAGCATCACCCCACTTTGTTCATCTTCATGTCCACACCCAATACAGTCTTTTAGATGGTGCTATCCGGATTGATCCTTTGTTAAAGCGTGTCGCCGATTTTGACATGGATGCTGTGGCGATTACCGATCACGGCACCATGTTCGGAGCATTCGAGTTTTATGAAAAGGCCAACAAAGCCGGGATAAAACCGATTATCGGTTGCGAATGTTATCTGGCGCCGAGACGTCATACCGACAAAACCCCCCTTGATAAAAGCGGACTTTCACATATCATCCTTCTGGCGGAAAATCAGGAAGGATATCGAAATCTATGTAAACTGGCGGCCATTGCCCAGCTTCATGGATTTTATTACAAACCCCGCATCGATAAAGAACTTCTAAAACACCACAGTAAAGGACTTATCGGCCTGTCAGCATGTCTTCACGGTGAAATTCCAAGGCTGATTCAGGAAGGTCGAATCGATAAAGCTGATGAAGCTGCGCGTGATTACCTTAATGTTTTTGGTGAAGGGAATTTTTTTCTGGAAGTTCAAAACAACGGTATCGATATTCAGGAGGCGGTAAACAGAGCACTGCTGGATATGAGTCAAAGACTTTCCATTGGGCTGGTTGCTTCGAACGATTGTCATTATCTCGACAAGGAAGATGTCCGTGCCCACGATGTCCTGTTGTGTGTTCAGACCGGAAAAACGGTTCATGATGAGAATCGGCTCAAATTCAGAACCGATCAACTCTATCTAAAATCTAAACCAGAGATGTATGGCGCTTTTAAGGATTATCCGGGGGCAATGGAGAACTCCGTGGATATCGCCAGGCGCTGCAACCTGGAATTCGATGTTAAATCCTATCACTTTCCGAAATTTGATGTTTCATCAGACCATACTGCAGACGAGATTTTTGAGCAACAGGTCAGGGGTGGATTTAAAAGCCTCATGAAAAGCATAATGAACAAAAATCCAAATACCGATGAGAAGCTTTATAATGATCGAATTGAAAATGAAATCGATATCATTAAAAGCATGGGCTTTTCAGGTTATTTTTTGATTGTGGCCGATTTTATTCGCTATGCCAAAAACAACGGTATTCCTGTCGGGCCTGGAAGAGGGTCGGCCGCCGGAAGTATAGTGGCCTATTCTCTTGGAATTACCGATCTGGATCCCATTGAGCATGGTCTTATTTTTGAACGCTTTCTCAATCCTGCCCGCAAAAGCATGCCGGACATTGATGTCGACTTTTGTATCAACGGCAGAGAGGATGTCTTTAAATATGTGGTTGAAAAGTATGGGGGGGGTGATTATGTCGCCCAGATCATCACATTCGGAAAATTGAAAACCAGGGCCGTCATTCGTGATGTCGGCCGTGCTTTGGATATACCCCTTAAGGAAGTGGATGCCATCGCTAAAATGGTACCGGATGTGTTGAACATCGGTCTTGATGATGCGTTACAACAGGAACCCAGGCTTAAGGAACTGGCAAAAAAGAAGCCTGAAGTTGCCGATCTTATCAGTGTTTGCCGCGTATTGGAAGGGCTTCCAAGACATGCTTCGACGCATGCTGCGGGTGTTGTCATTGCAGACAAACCGCTGGTTGAATATATGCCCCTTTATAAGGGTAAAAAAGGCGAAGTCGTCACCCAGTTCGACATGAAATGTGTTGAAAAGATCGGCCTTGTCAAGTTTGATTTCTTGGGTCTTCGCAATTTAACTGTGATTGCGAAGACCCTGAACCTTATCGCAGCCCAAGGGGGCACGCCTCCGGATCTTTCAAACCTCGATTTTAACGATGCTGACACGTATCATCTACTTGCTTCCGGTGAAACAACGGGCGTATTTCAGCTGGAAAGTTCAGGCATGAAAGATTTGTTGGTGAGGCTAAAACCGGAAACCTTTGATGAAGTCATTGCACTGGTTGCGTTATACCGACCAGGCCCCTTAGACAGTGGAATGGTTGATGATTTTGTTGAAAGAAAGCACGGAAAGAAATCGGTGGAATACATTGTTCCCCAGCTTGAACCGATTTTGAAAGAGACATACGGGGTGATCGTTTATCAGGAACAGGTGATGAAAATTGCCGGTGATCTGGCCAATTATTCCATGGCCGAGGCCGATGATCTTAGAAAAGCGATGGGGAAGAAAATTCCCGAGATTATGGCCATGCATCGAGAACGTTTTATGCGGGGGGCGTCAGAAAACGGCATTCCATCCGACAAGGCCGGGAAGATGTTTTATCTCATGGAAAAGTTTGGGGGATATGGATTCAACAAATCCCATAGTGCGGCATATGCATTGATAGCATATCAGACCGCTTTTTTGAAAGCGCATTTTCCGGTAGAGTTTATGGCCTCATTGCTGACCAGTGAGATGCATTCGATAGACGGTGTTGTCAAATATATCGCTGAATGTCGCAGCCACGGTATTGAAGTATTGCCTCCGGACATCAATGAAAGCGGGAAAGAATTTACCGTCACCGGTTCAAAAATAAGGTTCGGACTGGTTGCAGTGAAGAACGTTGGAGAAAATGCCATTGAATCTATTATTGAGGTCCGGCATAATGGGAAATTCTCCTCTTTGTTTGATTTTTGTGAGCGAGTCGACCTGAAAAAAGTTAACAAACGTGTTGTAGAAGGCCTTATTAAATGTGGCGCATTTGATATAACGGGAAATTATCGTTCACAAATGATGGCATCTTTAGAGGACTGCATCGATTACGGACAACGTGTTCAAAAGGAGAGGACGGATCCTCAAATGGGATTGTTCAATCTAACTGAAGAACAAAAAGCCTTTAACTTGCCGTCCGTGCCTGAAATCGATGAGTGGGATGAAAAAGAGCTTTTAACCCTTGAAAAAGAATCACTTGGGTTCTATATCACCGGGCATCCATTAAGCAGATATGAAAATGTTCTGGAAAAGTTCACCAACACAAACTCGGTGAAACTAAAAGAACAAAATGACGGTGATGCCATTAGGATCGGCGGTATGGTCAGAAACACCAAAATCATAAAGACCAAAAAGGGCGATTTAATGGCTTTTGTTACACTTGAGGATCTGCATGGTGCAGTTGAAATTACCATCTTTTCATCGCTTTATTCAAAAGTGTATGATCTTTTGACAGATGATAGTGCCATTCTGGTTCGAGGACACCTTCAAAAGGAAGAAAATTCAGCAAAACTATTGGCGGATACCGTCATACCCATGGAGAAAGCCGAGGAGATCTGGACCACAAGTATCCATTTGAATCTCGACATCGCCCACACTGATAAAGCGTTGTTTGAAAAACTGAATACCGTATTAAAAAGACATCCAGGTTCCTGCAAAGCTTACATTCACTTGATGAGTCCTGAAAAAACAGAGACGATTATTGCTCTGTCTGACACGATAAAATTAAAAGCCGGTTCTTCATTAATTCGAGACGTGAACCGGCTTGTGGGATACAATGCAGCTGAAACGGTTTGTCGTCCGGTTGAGTCTTCTTCAACATTTAATGTTTATAATGGGAAGAGAAGGCGAAAAAGATGACCTAAGTTGAGCGATTGCCGATTTTACCGAATCTGCTGTGTTATGAGACATTTGCAGTAGCAGACTACGGCTGAATGCCTCATGCCTTGCATCTCCAGCAAACTCGACAATCGCTCAACTTAGGGATGAATATTCGAACAGCGACTTGAGTTTAAAATAAGGAAGGGATAATTTGCCTACTATGAAAGTGCCTTTGTTAGATTTAAAAGAACAGTATAGAACCATAAAAAAAGAAGTCTTGGAAACTGCTGAAGAACTTTTTGAAAGTCAATATTTTATCCTGGGACCCAGGGTGGCGTCTTTAGAAAAAGAGATTGCCGATTATTGTTTTTCAAAGCATGCCGTCGGTGTCTCGTCCGGGACAGATGCCCTTTTGATTTCATTGATGGCGGTGGATATCGGTTTTAAGGACACGGTGATCACCACGCCCTATACTTTTTTTGCCACAGCAGGAAGCATTGCTCGATCCGGTGCCAGGCCGATTTTTGTCGATATTGATCCCAAAACATATAACATTTCTCCTGAGTGCCTTGAAGGTGCCATTGATTCCATGCCCCGAGCAGAGCTTGAGAGGCTCAGGGCGGTCCTTCCCGTCCATCTATACGGACAATGCGCCGATATGGCGCCTATTTTGGAGATATGTGAAAAGTACGACCTTGTTGTTATTGAAGATGCGGCCCAGGCCATCGGGTCGGAATACAGAGGAAAGCGGGCGGGGTCCATGGGGGATTTCGGTTGCTTTTCATTTTTTCCTTCCAAGAACCTGGGCGCTTTTGGGGATGGCGGTATCGTCACAACAAATTCAGACGATTTCTATGACAAATTATGTACGCTTCGGGCACATGGTTCCCACCCCAAGTATTATCATAAACTTGTCGGTGGAAACTTCAGATTGGATGCATTTCAGGCAGCCGTGGTTTCCATAAAGTTAAAATATCTTGACCGTTGGACAACAGCACGTCAGAAAAACGCTCAGAATTACAGAGCGCTTTTTAAAAATGCAGATCTTGAGGATGTGGTTCAGCTTCCGTACGAAAAAGAAGATCGCCACATCTACAATCAATTTGTGATCAACGTAAAAGAAAAAAGAGACGACCTTCGCCGGTTTTTAAATGATGCCGGAATCGGGACGGAAGTGTATTATCCGGTTCCCATGCATCTCCAGGCCTGCTTTTCTGATTTGAATTATAAAAAAGGTGATTTTCCTGCCGCTGAACATGCAGCCTTGCATACGGTGGCCCTACCCATATATCCTGAACTTTCAGATGATCAGATAGAATATGTAGTAAAAAAGATAAAAGCGTTTTACTCAAAACTCTCCTCCTAATATTTATAAAAACCCCTTTCCAAATGAACACTGGCGCAGAATCCGGACCAGGAACCCTAATGTCATAAGTTTTTTTAATATCATTTATTTTGCCCTGAAAAACCTGGTCCTATGGGCCAGGTCAGAGTTCTATGGCTCTGCCTGAAGAATCGCTGCAAGAGTTTGAAGTGAACTAAAGTTTAAAGTGAGCTAAAGTTAAGGAATTCTATCAATTATATAAAAACATCGGAGCGAAGCGACACCATAACTTTAGGCACTTTAGATC
>CALLDL010000036.1 GCA_937998305.1 uncultured Desulfobacterales bacterium
GGGCTCCAAGTTTCCGCCCGCAGACATTATCGGCTGGTGCAAGAAGATCCACTGGCCCCATTACTGGTGTGTAGCAGACTTTAACGTGGTCAAAAAATGCTATGCCTTTGAAGACAAGAAGAAGAAATAGCATGGAAGAAAACGTAACCAAAGAACTCGACACCCTCAAGGGGATGCTGAGCAACTGGAAAAGAGGTTTTTTAAGTTGGGCATCCCCTGACGGGGATAACGAGTATGTGCTTTTGGAATTTAACGAAGAGATCCAGAAGCAGCTTTATCCCTATGTCACAAGATTGCTTGAGACCGAACATCTCAGCGAACCCGAGGCCAGAGAGTTCATGGATTATTGTTATGGCCAGGTTGAAGATCTTCGCAACCAGTTAAATAAAGTGGAAACCATCGAAAGTAAAAAGGAGGTTTGATATGCCTGAATTATGTCGTGTGGGTATCTGCGGCTTTGATCCCATGCTTGTCAAGGGATATACCGCTCAAAACATGAGAGCCATTTGGTGGCACATATCCGATGAGCTGTTTGAGGAGTTTGACATGAAGCCGGGGATGAAGGTTACCGGCAAGCTGCTCAAGATTTATAGCGGTATAACCGGTGAGGAGTCCTCTGCTCCCAATGAAGCTTTTGAGTGGGAGACCAGCAAGGAGACCGGTATTGTTGTTTTGGTTCCGGCGGATGTGGTACATGCACACAAGCTTACAGCATTTATGTTTGCCGATCTGCAAATCGATACGATAGACGGTAAAGACGTCTATCCCGGCGAACAAAAGATAAGCAAGAAGTGGTGGCCGGATGACAAGATGAAATTGGCTTATACTCTGGACTATATCGGATAGCCATCATAAACCCATAACAAAGAACCCTCTCCCCTGATTTAAGGGGAGAGGTGCAATTGCAACAACAATCCCCCTTTTCGTATTGTTCGGAAAGGGGGATTTTTTTGCCAAACAATTTAAAGCAAAATAATTAAAGGCAAAATAATTAAAGATAGTTTACCTCCGGCGATGCCGGAGGTAATTATTTGAATCTAAAATCATTTTGCCTTTAATTATTTTGCCAAATAAAATGGGCTTGTTATTTTTTTCTAAATATAATATTAAAAGCGCTTACTTTAAGGTTAAAAAAACTAATACCATATCGATTAAAAAGGAAACAAGATGACCAAGAAATCTAAAAATGAGGACAAGCAGGAGTTAGACCAAAACCAAAAACCACTGGTAGAGGATGAAGCGTATCCCGAGGAAGAGCCGGATCACCCGGGGTGGCTCTCCATTGCCGAGATTATGAAGGTCGAAGATCCTGTCTTTGAAAAGAGCATGTTTCTGATCGGGTATCACCATTCCAGCAACGTCTATGTGCTGGCCGGTGACACCCTGACTGTCGTGGACCCGGGAAATGATTACACCATTTTTAACGAACTCGAAAAATTAGGGTACAATGTTCTGGACATCAAGAAGATCGTTCTCACCCACGGGCACCGCGACCACTGTATGGGCGTGTTCGAATTTTTGAGAATCCCCCAAATCTGGGAAAAAAAAGAGATCGAGATTATCATTCATGCCGCCGGTCCCATGGAGTTTAAAAAAACGCTCAAGGAGACCGGATTTGCCCTGACCGAAATCAAAGGGGGAGAAACCCTTGATTTGAGCGGCTTTGAATGGGAAGCGATCCACACACCCGGCCATACCATCGACAGCATCTGTTTGTATCACCCGGCGACCAAAACAGCCATTACCGGTGACACCGTACTGCCCAACGCCATATCAGATGCTGACAAAGCCGGCGGCGGCCAGCTGGACCATTATTTGTACGGGCTCAGGCAGCTCATGGAAAAAGAGATTGAAAACATCCTCCCCGGCCATGACGTGCCCGTGGCGCGTACCGGTCGCCACACCATCGAGCAAACCTATGAGGCTCTGATGATGCAAGTCATAGACGTCAGTTCGGAGGATAAAATATCCTGGATGGAGGGGGCCTCGAAGCTGGCTGAACTAGGGCTTTTGGGAGAGGTCGTGTTTTGTTGTGACAAAGAGCTGGCTCTCAGACCGGGAAATGTGTTGGCCATGCAGTTGAAGGCCTTAACCCTGAACGATATGGGCCGTTGTGAAGAAGCCATTGAAATTTTAGATCAAATACTGGCAGAGCAAGGCGACAATGCGCATGCCCTGGCGGCCAAGGGCCATGCCCTGCTGGGTCTGCAAAAATACGAAGAAAGTCTGCCGTACTTTGATGATGCCCTGGCCATAAACCCGGATATCGAGGAAGCCCGGGTGTTCAAGGGTATGGCCCTGACCTTTTTGGGCAGACACGACGAGGCCATGGAAATCGAAGCTTTCAAGACAGCGTTTGCCGAAAGATTCAAGGATGAAATTGATAAACGTCAGCAAGAAAAAGAACAGGGTGAGACGGATCAAGGAGAAGACACAAATGAAGGGTGAGTTTTTGACACTGTTTGAGACTGCAAAAGCTCTGGTAACCTATATTGATAAAGAGTATGTTTTTGACAAAGCCTCTGCCGGGGGATGCAGTGGTATGGACTATCATCTATCGGACCAATTTTATGATTTAATTGTAAATGCCAGAAAGGTAATAAACGACGTTGAAAACGGACCGGAAGACTCTGATACGGACGGGGAAGCAAGCTTAAGGCTGCTTGAGGCTGCAAAAGCTTTGACAACCCATATTGATAAAGAGCGTGCTTTTGATAAAGTTAATGATATGGGACCTGTTGGTGTCGAGACCTATCAATCGGACACTTTTATCGAAATTATTAAAAAGACTAATAAAGCTGTAAAGGAAGTTGAAAGCGGATTGTTATAAGGGTTAGCCCGTTAGCCCGTTGTCCGGTTCGCCGGTTTTAATTGATGAACGGGTCAACCGGCAAACGGGCTAACCGGCCAACCGTTTCAGTATATAGAAAAAACCTTTTGAATAACACAGTATTGAATCGGAATGGTATTATGAAAACCGATATAAGGGAGCATATATGGCAATAGAGGAAATCACTTACGAAGAGTATATGAAAAAGCTCGACGAGCTTGAGAAACGGTATCGTTCCGATGAGAAAGGTTTTCCTCCGGGCGCCAAAGAGAAAGGATTGGAGATTTGTGCAAAATTCCGGCGTGAGGTAGCAGAAGGCGGTCCTGAGAACTTTGAATATTGGATTGATACGCTTTATGGGCTGCCGATGCACAAGCCAATAAAACCCGAAGAAAAAGAGGAATAATATCCGTCCTTATATTGGAGCCACTATAAAAAAGTTATTGCATAGCAAACCATGAAAAAAGAAGATATTCAATATGTTGACTGTGCGCACTGCGGGGTAAGGGTGCGTAAAGATGAAGCCGTTGACTACAAACACAACCTTATTTACGGTGAGCACTACCACTGCCGGGAATGTGACCCCAAAGGGGTTTGGGATTGTGTGAGCCATCATGTGGATATGGATGTCCACTGAACTATTTTTAATATCGAATATCGAATGATGAATGATGAATATCGAAGTATTCCTTCAGAAATCTCTTCACAAATTTATTACATACGTTCAATTAACTCCGGCGGCGGGTCCGTGTGCGGCTTAATTTTTTTCTTCACCTCATCGATTAACGCACTGTTGTCATCCTGAGATAAGGATCTGCCTGTATCAACAAACTCTATGGTTGCCGATTTGCTGCTTGCTGTTGTATGGCCTGACAGAATACCCCTTTCACGGCAATGGATTTCCTGCTCGTGCCAGCCCTCATCACCGATGACAATGCTGTAGCAGAAACTGCCGTAGACAGTTTCCATGATTTTGGCTTCCGTAACCGGTCCGTCCGTTATCAGGCAAACACTCCCTTTCTCCATATCCTTTTCCACAAACCGGTTTTTTTCCAATAAAACCATATCCTGGATGGCGACCTCTTGTTTGGCCAACGGTTTCCTGGTGCGTGCGGCAACAAAATCAAGCACGGTCAAGTGGTTTTCCTCATCAGTGTGTGAAAAGTGCTTGTAATTCAAAGCGCCGTGAGAGTGAATCCATCCATTGATAATCATGTCTTCGGGCAGTGATTCATGATATTCAGCTATCCTTTGGGAACCCAGGGTGGTGTAGTCTTGCAGGTTCAAATCATTTTCGGGCAATCCTATATCTACGATAAATTCAGGATGGTTTTTGTCTGCAAGGGTGAATCCATACCATTCAAAACTCTTCTCGAATATAACACCAACCAGTTCATTGATTTTGAATGCTCGATGTTTAGCGTACTCTGCCATCAGTATGTGTTGGGGCAGGCTTCCAAGTGTTATTTTTAGCGGTTCCGGTCGTTTCAGCTGTGAAAGGTCTTTAAATCTCATCCCAATCTCTCCTTCACATAATTATGATCTACTACAAATTCACCGGTGAAGTTGCCGGGGAGCCGGTACATGTCTTCAAGCAGGACCCGGTGAATGATACTGATCAGTCCCCGAGCACCGGTTCCTTCCTGTTCGGCTCGTCGCGCAACTTCAGTCAGTGCATCATCCGTGAATTCAAGGTCGATGCCCCATGCTAAAAGATCGTTGCGATACGCCAGCAAGGCGCTACCTTGACTATTGATCATAATATTTTTTAAGTCCTGAGTTGTCAGCTGATCATATACTACTCTTACAGGGAAGCGCCCCACGAGTTGTCTTTCCATACCAAAGGAAACCAAATCATCTGCCATCAGAAAATGGCGCCAATTTCCTTTAAGACCCTGTCTGACCATTCGTTGTTTGACGATGCTGTCGAGATTTTCAAAAGCCCCTCCGGCAATGAACAGCACGTGCTTGGTCGACAGAGATATTCTTTCCTTGCCGATGTGAAGAGTGTTTTCGGATCCGTCGACCATATGTAAAAGCCCTTTTTGCACACCTCGGCCGGACACGTCTTTGTAAGCGATGGTTTCAGTTGCAATCTTGTCTATCTCATCAAAATAGACGATGCCCATCTGGGCTACATTCGGATTGCCGCCGGCTGACAAAAGCAAATCAACCAGTATGTCCGTGGCATTCTGTCCAACGTAGCCGACTTCACTAAACTTGGTCATATCTTCATGCACGAAAGATACACCTACCAGGTTTGACGCTGTTTCGCCGGTGAACGTTTTGCCGCACCCGGTGGGCCCGATGATCATTATGTTGGCCTTGGGAGTTATAGTATTGCGCAGGGCAATATCAATGTCCCCGCTGCTTGCAGCCATTCCTTTTTTAAGTGCCTGACCCAGCCTCCGGTAGTGAAAAGCAATGGCCGTACACATAATTTTTTTTCCTTGTTCCTGTCCGATGACAAAGCGGTCCATATCTGCTTTAAGATCAGCAGGAGTTTTGTCAAATTCGATAATTTCTTGAATAGCCGCACTTTCCTGATTTTCTTTTAACTGTGTGATTTTTTTTTCTATACGCTGTTCTTTTCGCTTTGATATTCCGTCATCCATTGAGCCTTCTTTCCGATTCGTTTATTCTGAATTTTATGTTTTTGGTTCGGGAAATTAAAACCAATCATGAAAGCACGAAAAAAGGAAAACACGAAATTTTAAAATCTTTTTTCGTGTTTTCGATTTTTCGTGATAAAAATCTTATTCATTTTTTTCTGGCCTGGGCTAGGTTTTCATATGGTTTGCTTTGGCGCGTTCATGCAAAAACAGGGTTTCAAAATGATAGCGCATCAATTTTTCAGGGCCAAGAGTTGGATTAAGACGATACAGCGGTCCGCACAACAGGATCTCCTCGGGTGAATGGGCAAACTTAAGATATGAATTATTGACTTTATCAATTATCGACATAGTGAGGGAATACTCATCTTTAGTTGCCAGCGAAAATAAAGAGCTTTCCATCGGCGCTTTTAGCTTGACGCGGTTAAACTTCAAATTTTCTCCAGACAGATCATCTTCAACGTTATCGAGAACGCTCAGAAAACTCTCTTTAAGGTCATACTGTTTTACAAGACTGCAAATTTGATTAAAGACATCCCGTTTGATGGGCTGTTTTCTTTTTTGTTTGGCCCGCGTATGTTTTATGTGGTGCAACAAATTCATTTTACTTGGTCCTGAAAAATCTGGTCCTTCCCCGCCAAGGCGGGATCTTCGATGGGCCATGCCTGTCCCGCATTGCGGGGGTCAGAGATATCTGGCTCTGCCAAAGACCGTTAAAAGTGCCTAAAATTTGAAGTGAATTAAAGTTTAAAGTGAGCTAAAGTTAAGGAATTCTGTCAATTATATAAAAACATCGGAGCGAAACGACACCATAACTTTAGACACTTTTAACTTGTACTAATGTACATCCCTTATTGCTCCCTGAATACTGACCCCTAATCCCTCTTTAAATTCGGTAGTCTTCAAAATCTATTGTGGGTATATACACCCATGTGCGATCCAGGCTGTGATAACCGTTGCGACGTCGGGCATTGTAACCATAACGCAAAGCCGTGAGGCCCTCTTCTAGGATCCTGATGGCATTTTCTGCTGTAAACTCATTGGGTGGTGCGAAATGTTGCATACAGATTTCTTGCCCGGATTTGTGGCGAAGCAAAAATGGGTGTTTGTACTTTTCCATGACAAAAGGCCTGAAAGGCGTATAAGTTGAAACCGCTACCCGGCAGGCCGGAAATAAATAACTGCGCGCGTAGTAATCCTTAAGGACGAACTCTCCGACGCGTTTATATACAAAGTATTCTCCCTTATAGCCGTTTTTTCTGGTAAAACCGAAACCATCTATCTCAAGGGAACCTGTATCCGCTAGATAGAGCAATATGGCAATGTGCTTCGGCTTTGCCTGGCTGAACTGCTCGCGTACTTTCAGCGTCTCTGCTATACGCTTTTGTTCACTCGCCAAAACATTTGCATGGACAGCTTCATGCAACCATTCGCGCAGCTTGCGACCTGTGAACAGTCCGTTAACGGGTGGTTTGTAGATGGGCTTTTCATCTTCCAGACCTTTCAGAATTGCCTGCAGTGGTTGCAAATCACCAAATGTTTCTGCCTCTTTATAATAGCGTCCGGGGATGTGGATCTTTTCACCGACAAAGTCGAGTATTTCTTCATCGCTCAGATTCTTGCGCTGCAGCCCTCTGTTTTTACGGACAAAATAAGGCATTACCTGGAAAAGAATCGTATTAAGCGTTTCACCAAAAAAAATACTATCGACCTCGCGCGTGAGATGGTATTTTTGCAGGCAGGCGTTTCTCAGGTGTTTATAAGAATATGCATTGATTTCTTCATAATTTTTTAAAAGGGAGTGAAGACTTAGTGTTTTTATAAAATGTATGTCTTTAATTTTTACAATGATTTTTGATTCTGTCTCTCCGGAGTTTTCTACGGCCCGCCCGGACTGCAACAGGGCTTGGGTCTCTTTTTCTATTTCAGGGTCAAACAAAAGAGGCAGGTATATGAAGTCCGACTCCACGAAAAGCTCCAGATCAGAATTCAATAATTGCCTCATTGTTCAATCCTTAACATACGATTATCTGTTTAATTTTATAGCCAAACGCCAGTTTGGTGATACTCTTTCTTCCTGCGAAGTCCGCAGGGAGAAACGTCCGTGTAAGTCTGTGTGGGTCTGTGGCCAAAAATAAAAAGAACTGTTTGCTACAAAATGCAAATATATTCCAATCAAGCAACTAATGCCCTCCTTCCTGGGGCTTAATGGCGCGAATCGGCACATAAAAATATTTTTCGCCTGCTTCCGTTTGCTCGGATACGGCAAACTCCAGTGCCGTACCTTCGATTTCTTGTCCCCGGCAGAGCAACTTTCCGCCTTCAAGTTGTCGAGCGACATCTTCAGCAATGAGTTGTTCCTCTATGGTCAAATTCTTTTTCCTTAGCGTTCGATTACACAGTTTTCGGAGTGATTTGACCTCGTAACTGCCGGGTTCATAGATGTCAATCAAGCCCTCGGCAGCATGCCCCGGCAAAATCTCTAGCACAAGAGGCAGCAGCTTCTCCGCTTCATCGATTTGAAGCGCTTTTTTGGTTTCAGTATCTGTCATAGTGTTGTTCCTCCTTTCCTAAAGGTACCAGTTCACAGAGATCAGGGCTCGGGGGTCAGATCTTTTTCTCAATAGACTTCCGCAATCCATTAATCATCCTGCCAATTTCCGCTGTTTTATCTAATCCCATCTTGCTTTGATTATGATTGATATAATTAGTTTAGAATCTCTTATTATTTGATGAATCGTAAAAAACATTTTCAGGTTTTTGGCCGTCAATGAGCATTCTATAGGAATCCACCATAAATCCGGCGGCGATCTGATTCGTCATGATGACGGAAGGATCCGGCTGATAGATGCAAGCCGCTCTTTCACGTTGATAAGTTTCAGGGTTGCGCTTTTCGACAATATCATACAATCCCAACAATTGGGCAGGAGTAGCGCCGTTTTTCATAGGATCAAATATTACGATCTGACCTGCATCCGCACTGGTCCCGCCGCTTATCAGTATTTTGCCCTGCTCCTTGCATTTTTCACTTAAGACTAATCTGGATTCGAAATTGTCAACGCAGTCAAAAACTGCACCATATGATGTAATGTCGGTCTCTTTATCGAAATACGCAATCTGAGCCTTATTATCCATGTTAAAGAGACTATTGAGCCTTTCAGATAGTATTTCAGCCTTGTTGCTTCCAATGGCATCATAGAATAAAACCTGTCTGTTTAGATTCGTGATCTCGATAACGTCAGGGTCCATAAATGTAATATTTTGAAATTTTGAATAAGCAAGTCCCAGCCCCACAAAAATGCCCAGGGCTCCGGAACCGACTACCAATATTTTCTGCTGATCATTTGGTGTGTTGAGTCGTTTTCTGGCATATGAGATAAGGCCATCTGAAACGTCCTGGCCCATTAAAAGACTCTTGGTCTCTTCCAACACTATCCCGGTGATGATCGTATCCAGCACACCATCATCAAAATGTTGTTTGGGTAAATGAGAGGAAGAGATAATTTGTTCAAGCTCTTGCCATTCTCGTCCCCGCAAATAGCTAAACACTTTAAACCCTTGGTCACCATTTTGTTCGTAGCAAAAACCTCTAATAATAGGTATGTTCTCCCGGAACCCTTTCTCCAGTAACAACTTGTTGGCCAGTCCGTAATGGCTTAAATCCACAATGAGGCGGCATTCTTTGAACAACTCATCTATTCCTGGATGCGTATAGAATCCTTCCAGGTGGGTCAGGGTGAATCGTGGGTTTAGTTTTTTGGCTGTTTCAACGAGTAGAGGGTCTAAAGACGGTGCAAGGACAACTATATGGTTAATGCCCAGGGCTGATGCCGACATTACGTAAAGTGACGCCAATAGGTCATCGTCACCAACGACACCTATTTTTGCATTGTCCAGTGCCTGCTGATTCCAGCCATCGATGCGCAGCTGTCTGTCAAGTCTGCTTGATCGCATGATAATTTTGTCCTGAAAAACCTGGTTCTCTTGGCCAGGTCATAGATATTCGGCTCTACCTTAGAGTTTTGTGTCTAAAATCACAAATTCCAAGCACTAAATTACAAATAAATCACAAATTCCAATATTCAATGACCAAAACCTTCCAGGACGAGAACTTGTTTGGATTTTCGAATTTCGGTCATTGTTATTTGTTTGATATTTGGTATTTGACATTTGGAATTTAATTTGCTCCTTTTGAGATAGGTGCATCCCTATGGGGTGAAATCAAAGCCTGGTCCTCTGGGTCAGGATTCTTTACTCAAATCACCCGTGGGGCGGTCCGAAAAGGGCTATTTCCAGTGGGTAGTCAGAAGCAAGCCGGGGACCCATTTTTTCTATATCTTTCAGTCTTTTGTTGAGATATTTCACTTTTGCTTCAAAATATTCATTGTCAGGATCGGACCTGAGAGCCGTCTCAGTATCCCGCAGCTGGACCCGCAGATCGAGGTATTCTTTCTCCAAACGTTTGATTTCTCCACGCAAGATCTGAAACTCTTCCGTCTCCTTCGCATCATCATAAATCCACATGCTCATAGTACACCTCTTTTTTACGGATTTTTTATGAGAAACATTACCGTGCAAATATAACAATACACTATATCAACTGGAAGTTAATGTGGCAAGCATCTAATAATCTGTCAGACTTAAATTTTATACCGTAGGAGTTGTCAAAATAGCGTTCCGTTTCCGCTGCTGGATAATTTTGTTTAGATCGGCAAGAACTCGCAAATAAAAGCGCGTAAAAGAGAACATTATAAAAAAGACTTGTGTCCTTAGTCCATTGTCCGTGGTCAGTTGTATTCGCATTGACAAATCGATGTCGCCAATATAATGAAACCTCAATTGAGCAGCGTAGCTGCGTATCATAAAATCGTAAAACAATTTTATTTAGAGAAGGATACCAACATTATGCCACTAGGCAAACAACCGCTTGCTTTGGTTGACCCCAAGCGCTTTAAAACGATTCAGGACCTGACCAAACTGCGTCCGGACTGCGGCGCATCAATTGATGACATCTTCGTGATAACCGATGAAACTCTACTTATTATCGATATGATTCAAGTCGGGACTTTATTGAATCCATACAACAGCCCATCAGCATCATATGTGAGAGCCCATGGTGTTATTGTTGCAAGCTATACTCGTCCGGAATCATGTCCGGTTTTATGGAGCGACCCTTTTTTACTGCTGCCGTTGTCCTTTCATTTAAGAGAAAAATTAAAGACTTACGAAGCGGTTGGGAAGGTTATGGGGAGAGTTTCCTGTTCTTCGGGAACATTTCTGCTGGTGCCGAATCGCAAAGATATGCCGAAATCCTTGAGCAGCCTGATGAGTGAGGCTTTGGCAAAAGAGGCGGGAATCCAGATAAAGACCCCAAACGGAACCTATCGGGTTTTTTATGAACAATTTGATGTGCCCGAGGGGGCTAAAGAAGAATTGTATCGAAACATTGCTGTTCAGAAGCAGTGAGACCTTTGAAAAACGCTCCCTTTTGTCAAATTGATCCCGAAGCTACGCTACGGGAGTTTTATAAAATCGTAAGACGATTTTATTTTTTCATCCAAAGATA
>CALLDL010000037.1 GCA_937998305.1 uncultured Desulfobacterales bacterium
GTTCAAAAAGGCGCTTCCCACAGCTACCGGTGGCAGAATTTTCGCCTGCGCGGCCAGCAGACTTTTGGGGCGACCGATGAGTTTTTCGGTAATCAAGGTGATGGCACCGGTGCGGTACATCCCGGCTGCCACCATCAACAGGGCCCCTACCGTCAGCATTCCGGGGTTAGAAAATCCTTTCAGGCTGTCGCCCAATGGTGCGAGACGGAAGGTTATCGTCAGGGTCAACGCGCCAACAAAGACGGCTACCGGAGGAATCTCGCTCTTAATCAAAAGTGCAAAGGTCACCACCAAAATAGCAATCGTTATGTACTGGTCCACAGACATTCATTGTTCCCCTATTCTAACTTTCCCCACAGCTCGAACGGCTTCGGAAATTAGTTGATGGTTAATATGGTGATTGGAGTGTTGAAATACCTATTGCATATGCAACTTTTCAATATTTTGCAAGAACTCGAATTGTATCTTTCGTGCCTGAGGTTTAATTTGGTAGGACCGAAAATTTGTTAGGTGTGCTGACGCTTTATACAAATTTCTTATTTTTTGGGTACATAGCCGCAATCTAAAATTCAGCAAACGTTTGGATTGCGTATGCCAATGTTAAAATCTGTTAGAAGTGATCAATGAAAAATTGAATCACAATGAAGATGAAAAGATTAGGTGACCAGCCATCATGAAAAATGGCTGATCACCGTCTAATTTTCAGGTTAGCCAAGGATGGCCTGCAGATCCTCTCCTGGTGTTTTAATGGGCATAATGTTGAACTTGTCCACCAGAACATCAAGAACATTGGGAGAGACGAATGCCGGAAGGCTTGGTCCCAGACGGATGTCCTTTATCCCGAGATAGAGCAGGGTCAGCAGAATGGCACAGGCTTTCTGCTCATACCAGGAAAGAACGATCGAAAGCGGAAGATCGTTGACTTCACATTCGAAAGCATCGGCCAACGCTGAAGCGATCTTGATGGCCGAATAAGCATCATTGCACTGTCCGACATCCAGCAGTCGCGGTATCCCACCGATATCGCCGAGATCCTTATCAAAAAAACGGAACTTACCGCAGGCCAGGGTTAAAACGACACAATCATCGGGAATCTGTTCGACAAATTTGGTGTAATAATCACGGCCAGGTTTTGCACCGTCGCAGCCGCCCACCAGGAAAAAATGCCGGATGGCCTTGTTTTTAACTCCTTCGATGACCTGGCCGGCAACACCCATCACAGCATTCCGGGCAAAACCCACCATTACCTGTTTGCCGTTTTGATCCTCTTTGAAACCCGGCAATTCAAGAGCCTTCTCGATTACCGGCGTGAAATCTTTGTCGGCAATATGACGGATGCCAGGCCATCCCACTAGACCGGTAGTGTATATGCGATCCTTGTAGGAATCTCTCGGTTTCTGAATACAATTGGTCGTCATCAAGATTGCGCCGGGAAATGCATCGAATTCCTTGGCCTGATTCTGCCAGGCGCTCCCGTAATGGCCAAAAAAATGAGGATATTTTTTGAGTTCTGGATATCCATGACAGGGAAGCATTTCCCCGTGAGTGTAAATGTTGATACCCTTGCCCTCGGTTTGTTTCAAAATCTCTTCCAGATCTTTAAGGTCGTGGCCGGAAAGCAATATTGCCTTGCCTTCTTTGGCTCCAAGAGGCACTGCAGTGGGTACCGGATGACCGTATGTGCCGGTATTGGCGGCATCCAGGAGTTCCATGGTTTTTAAATTGACTTCACCACATTTCATCACTAAACCGATATAGTCATCGACGGTTAGATCTTTATTGAGGGTAGATGCCATGCCCTCCTGCATGAAGGCATAAACACCGTCGTCTTCTTTGCCCAAAATGGCGGCATGGTCTCCATAAGCTGCCATTCCCCGTATGCCGTAAATCAGCAATTCACGCAATGAGAGGATATCAGCGTTGACATCCGGATCTGAATGGATTCCAACCTTTTCGCCTTGGGCCACCAGGGCTTCGAAGGTTGATTCAGGTATGAATGTTGAGGGTCCTTCGCCAAAATCAATATCGCCTCCTGCGGATTTAACTTTTTCTTTTAATGCATCTCGTTTCTCTACCGCTTCGTTGACGAGGTTAACAAATCGTTCGGGATCAAAATCCACATTTGTCAGGGTTGAAAAGATAGCCTTGCTCGTAAATTGATTGATTTCCTGATCGTTGATTCCAATCTTACGTCCTTCAACCGCCACCTGTGACAGCCCCTTGACGACATAATTCAACAAATCCTGAAGAGCGGCAACATCCGGTTTTTTTCCACAAACACCGATTTTAGTGCACCCTTCTCCCTTAGCAGTTTGTTCGCACTGATAACAAAACATTCACATCCTCCCTTGGTTAATAATTTTTAGTAACTATCGATAAAGTTTTAAAATAAACGCTTTGGTTTCATTTGGGAATAATGAAGCGATAAAATAATCACAATCTTGGTAAAATCAATCGCTTTTTGATCCATTCGGTGCTGTTTAACGTATTCAGGGCCACTGCAAAGGGGGGACTATACTTCGTTTTTTATGGCCCGGATTTGACTTAAGTCAAATTTTAAACTGACACAATGTGGTATATTGTGGTTGGGCTTACGCTTTCCCGACGCTGGAACCACGCCTGCCTGATCCTCTGAATCGAGAATTCGGAACCAGCCTTTACTGGAAGGTGAAAGCCCAGATGATGCATATTCCAATCTTGCCCTTTAATTGAAGTCTTCAGTATTGTCATTACGTAGTGAAAGAGTGAGCGCAATGACCGCGATCCGCACTAGCAAAGTGATTCGTTACGAAAACTACTGCGTCGGCAAAAGACGACAGGCGCGCCACAACTCCAAGCCCGCAGATTTTTGCCACCCCCTTCTGTCAGAAACAAATTCAAGTCAACCATACCCGGCGAATGATTTGGAAACTGAATCGGGATTTGAGGACCAACTCCTAAAAAAGGAAAAAATTGTTCGCAACCAATATTCGAAAATCCTTGAATCCCTGGTCTTTAAAAAATTTCCCAGATGGTTTGATCAAATCTTGGACCACCGCCTTCTTCCAAACCTCCACCGCATCGGATTTGATGAGCCAATTTCCAAAGTGCTGTTTAAAATTGCCACATCCTCCTGGAAATTAATGGGACCAATGAATGAAAAAATCATCGCTTTTCACCCGGTAATCAATCAACAGGTTAAGGAGGTAAGGCAGGGACTCGAATTGAACGCCGGCAAAAAAAACGAGATATCTCCCTGCTCTTTTAAGGCCCTGCCACACATCAACTCAGGAACCATGAAGGATAACTCTTCTCCGGAAAACCTCATTGGTCTATTAGATGAAATCGCCACTCCTTGGATAATTTTGCCCCGAGCGTTTCGTTTCCTGAAAAAAAACCAATGCCACTATTTGCCGTCGTATTTAAAAATCATCGACAAGGAAACCCGGGAAACGAGCTTAAATGTGTTTAGCCGAATTACAACCGAATTTTTGGGTAATTTTTGTCTTAAATTCGCCGACAGTCATCACCCACCAGATCAATTAACGAAATTGTTGTTTTATGGCTACTCTGCGCTGTTCTGGAAAAATCTCAGATGCCCTCCTGACAACCTCGAAAACAGCGCTGCATTTGATAATTTTTTTAGATGGATATGTAACCTTAAAAGTAAAAACGATTTTTGGGGCAATGAGGAGTGTAGCGCTATCAAGCGCATGATAAAGATGAAAACAATGACATTCACTGGAAACAATTTCAACCGCCCACACATCCGAGGTAAACCTGATATTTCACGCTTTATTGTAACCCTGCGGCACGGTTCTATTGGGATTGCAACAGTTCTAAAATATTTCGGGATTGATCAATTCTTAGAATCCAGGCAGATGGGTGAACGATTTGCTTGCCCATCTGTTCAGAACGAGGTGCACAACCTTTTGAACATCATCCAAACAAAATTTCATTTAGAATCAAAGCAGACCATAGAGAATATCAAACTTTTCATAGAATTTCTAAGATCAGCCTACTCGCAAATGCAAACCAGCTTCCATCCGACCGATAAGAAATTTATCAATAGAAAAGTTAATAATCTACAGATATTATTAAACAAATAAGCTTTTCTGGTTTTCCCTATCCAGCCACAACAGATCTTCGGTCGCTCATCTCAATTGGATTTTCATGTCTGCATTATCTGTTTATAGATTTTTTTGATTGATTACCATAATTATTGGAGGCGTCTGAAATTTGTTAGATACGCTATCGGAATGTACAAATCTTTGTGATGATAGGTTTATAGCCGGAATCTAAAATTCAGGCAAGGTGTAGGTTGCGTAGCTCAATATACAGTCTCGAAAAGTAATGCAGGCTCAGAAATGCAACAAACTCCTGTGGTTCAAATACTGGAATCAG
>CALLDL010000038.1 GCA_937998305.1 uncultured Desulfobacterales bacterium
GGTGAGCCAGAAACCCGTATTTTTGATAAATTTGCTGGGCATCTGAAGATCTTATGAATTCGATAAACTTATCGGCACTCTCAGGATGCCGAGCATGTTTTAATTTACAAACATAGTAATTAATCCGGTTTCTCTGATCGAGATCTTCACCGGGTTCAACAACATCAAATGAAAGACCCGAAGCCTTTGCATGGATGGCTTCTGTTGCCCATACAGGGCCTACATCCACCGTCTTTTTTAAAATCCTGAGCGGCGTCTCTCTGTGATGGACCACCGTAAAAATGGTGGTCCCTTCGGCACGCTTTTTCTCCATGATTCGATGAACCAGTTCATCCCCACCTGCCTGCCGGTACATATCAATAATATGAAAAGCAATATCTTCGTTGGCAGGGTCCGGCTGCGAAATACGAATTGAATCCCGGCCCAAGTCAGCAACAGATTTTATCCGGACCGGGTTTCCTTTCTGAACCATCAGCGTTAGACGATTGTGTAGATAAAGTTGGTAATCTTTTTTAAAAATATGTCCGGCTTCTTTAAGGGTCTCCATTGCCTTCTCATTCACGGATGAGTAAATATCGGCATGGACATCGATTGTTTCACCTCTGAAAAGCGCCCCGCCGGATAAAATCTGTTTGAGTTCGAGTCCCGGGGGGAGGGTTTCATAAAATATTTTCTCGATTTCCGGATATTCTTTTTTAAAAGCTGAAACGATCTCTTTCATTACCATGAACTGATTTCCTGCCATGAAAAGTATCAGATCGGCAGAATCTGCAATTTCCAGGTTGTGGAGATCGTCTGCGCGATCAGGCGGAATAACGGGAAGGTTTTTATTGTCCATAATATAACCTCATATACCTATCCCGAACAATCCGGGATAAATTGAGAAATTTAATTATACCTGAAGCGGTAATGTTTTCAAAAGGCTAAAGTGTTACGTCTATTCATTTTTTCTCATTTCTTTTCACATATCAATATTTTTTTGACACTTAAGCCCGTTTATTCTATAGTTTTTTAATAATATCCGAAGTTTCGCACCTGAATTTTAATGAAAGCCTATCGTTTTATTTAATCTCGTGTTTACGGTGAGTGAAGTGAGCCATATGTTTTCAAAAAAGGCGATATACTTGTCATCAGATCTATTTTTCGAAAAGTGATTTGGACAACAGGCCGTTAAATATTATTTTCATTGGCAAATAGGGGGACGAGATAAAGAATCAAACGAAATATATCCTTTGTACCAGAAGCAAAAGCCAGCATCGAAAAGCCATTGAGGTCTGCCACAAATGCCAACACCGTCAACGCTGTGACAATTACCAGCAATCTCAGCAATCCGACCGGCAACCTGAACTCATCCGTGCACTCAACGCTTTAATGCTGCACTTTGACAAAAACAATATCCCCCGTGAAGATCTTGGATATTTCAAAAAAGAACTCGAAGAATTGGCAGCACTTTTCAGACAATAAAACAAAACGTAATAGTTTGGTCCTTTAAAACGAATCGATTTCAAAGCGATAATATTTCAAAAGGCTAACGTGCTACGACAAAACTTGAAAATCGCATTTATCCATTACCATCTCAAGACTGGCGGTGTCACCACCGTTTTAAGGCAACAGGTCGAATCTATCCTCGACACGTGTGATCTATTGGTCCTGTCAGGAGACCCTCCTGAATCACCCTTTCTCTGCGATGTTGTCCACATCCCCGGACTCGGATACGAGATTCCCGGCCGGAATCCGATGGACCCCGAAAGAATAGCAACCGCTATCATTGAGGCAATTCACTTAAAATGGAACAACGGATGCGACCTTGTGCACGTCCACAATCCAACACTTAAAAAAAACGCAAATTTTTTAAAAATTCTTAACGTGCTTAAAAAAAGAGGTCTTAAGCTCTTTTTGCAGATCCATGATTTTGCAGAAGATGGGCGTCCTTTGTCCTACTTTGCTGAAGAAGAGTATATCGAAAACTGCCATTACGGTGTCATTAACTCAAGAGACTATAACATTTTACTTAAAACAGGATTGAAAAAAGAAGGCCTGCATAAAATTTTCAATACCATAACACCCTTTCATTTCAATGCTGAAGACGCAATCTTAAAAAATTACATTTTGTATCCGATTCGGGCTATCCGCAGAAAAAATATTGGAGAGGCCATCCTGCTGTCTTTGTTTTTCAAAAAAAATGCACTCCTTGTCATTACACTCCCACCCAACAGCCCGGCAGACTTTAATAGCTACGAGAACTGGAAAACATTTGTAATGGAAAACAAGTTGAATGTTATATTTGAAGCAGGCTTAACCCATAAATTTTCCGATCTTGTTTTATCCTCAGATTTTCTTATCACAACGAGCATTACCGAAGGGTTCGGTTTTTCTTTCCTTGAACCATGGACTGCTAATAAATATCTCTGGGGAAGAAAACTTCCGGATATATGTCAAGACTTTGAACAAAATTCAATTCGATTGAACCACCTTTACACACGGCTGGATGTTCCGATGGATTGGATCGATAATGACATGTTGTTTTACACATGGAAGTCCGGCATACAAAAAGTCAGCGCATTGTTCGGGGCAACAATCGACGACATCTTCATTAAAACCGCTTATGAAAAAGCAACGACAAATGATGTCATCGATTTTGGATTGCTGAACGAACCCTTTCAAAAAAAAATTATATCAACTGTTCTGTCCAGCAAGGCGAATCGAAATAAGTTGATACATCTTAACCCTTTTCTTTCAAACCCGGGCAGCGTGTCAAACAAGGATGAGCTGATTCAAAATAATATGGACGCTGTCCTTTTCAATTACAACCAATCCAAATACAGAGAAAAATTGATAGGCATCTACAAAAAGGTGACCAGGGATAATGTCTGCCAAAAAATAGACAAAAAAATACTTCTTTCAGAATTTTTAAGGTTAAACAACTTCAGCTTGCTCAAATGGTGCGATAATGCATGAATATGATCGGCTTTTACACTATATCGAACCCCTTTCACCACTTCCGACGTCTTTAAATCCGAGCGAAAAACTCAAAGAAAAAGTCAAATGTATCCTTTTTGACGTATACGGCACACTCTTTATCAGCGGTTCAGGTGATATCAGGATTGCCCGGCAACAATCGGGACAAACTCAAAATTTAAAAAATCTCCTGGATAGACATCAAATCAAAAAGAAACCTCAAATTGTTTTAGATGATTTTTTCTCTGCCATAGACATCGAACACAAAAGGCTTAGAAAAACGGGAGTGGACTTTCCCGAGGTTGAAATAGACCGGATATGGACGCGTGTTCTTGAAATTGATAAACTTGACGCTGTTCGAGCCTTTGCCGTGGAATTTGAACTGATTGTCAACCCTGTATATCCCATGCCAAATCTTGAAAAGATGTTATCGGGTTGTAAAAAATTAAAGGTTTCAATGGGCATTATCTCAAATGCCCAATTTTTCACCCCTTATCTATTCAGCTGGTTCCTTGATTCAAGCCCGGAAGATCTCGGATTTAAGTCTGATCTAATTTTTTATTCCTACAAATCGGGGCATGCAAAACCATCGCCTTTTATGTTTGAAGCTGCCGCCAAAAACCTCAGGAATATGGATATCTCCTCACATTCAGTACTTTATATTGGAAACGACATGCTAAATGACATCTACCCGGCAAAAATGTTGGGGTTTAAAACTGCGCTTTTTGCAGGCGATGCCAGATCCTTGCGCCTGAGAGAGAACCATCCCAAATGCCAAAACCTTTCCGCCGATATGCTCATCACCGATCTTGTTCAAGTCCTCGATCTCGTATAATGGATTTTTTTTATGGGATAAGAATAAAGAATCCCGGCCCAAAGGACCAGGCTTTGGTTTCCCCTGAAAGGGGCTCAAAGCAGTACAAGTTAAAAGTGTCTATCTCTGGTTAGCCGGTTAACCGGTTAGCCAGTTGGCCGGTATTAAATTACGGGCAAACCGGCATAACGGGCTGACGGGCACAACCTTTTTTAACTATAGTTCACTTCAAACTCTTGCAGCAATTCTTTTGGCAGAGCCAAAGAACTCTGACTCCCGCAATGCGGGACAGGCAAGGCCCATCGAAGATCTCGCCTTGGCGGGGAAGGACCAGGTTTTCAAGATCGAATAAAAGGGGATGGGTTAAAGCGGTTTGATTCTTATTTTACTGCCGGATTTATCTCGATCAAGATTCCAGTCGGAGATGTCGCCGGCGTCTTTGGGAATTTCTTCCTTTATGAGAACATTTTTTTGGTTCTGGTTAAGCTTAAGCGAAGAATAAATACCATTAATTGTTGTATCGGCAAAAATGACATCACTAACTTTAACTTCGGGAATTCCCTTTTCTGAGGTTGACCATTCAACAATTTCTGATATTTTTTCCCTTAGATCCTGAATTTCTGTTTTTGAATCTTCGATTTTTTGGGTAAGATCATCGATTTCAGCTGTAATTTGATCCTGTTTATTAAAGAGGCTTTCCAGTTTTTTTTCTCTGTTTTCTATTTCTAAATCCAATTCGGAGAGCGTTACTTCTGCACCCTCGAGTTGAGTCTTGTCTCCTGTCTCTTTTATTTTTTCTATTTCTTCTGAAAGTTTTCTCTGCGTTACTACGGCACGATCTTGTACTTGTGCCATGTCAGCAATCACTTTTTCGATGATATCCGGCTCATTTTCTATTTCCTTTATACGGCGCTGAACTTCTTTTTGCTCCTGTTTTTTTCGCGGTATAATCTCCTTTATTGCATCGATATCCTCTTTTACTTTTTCATCGTATCCGATACTAAGATTGCAAGATTTTGATATTTCAGATCCGATCTGAATGGCCTGTATTCCCTTTTTAGCAGAAACTCTGGAGGATAAAATGGGACCATTTTTGGCAATGCATACGCCACTGGTATTGATTTTAGAATCGATGATTTCTTTCTCTACAAGGACATCGCCCAAAACTTCAATGTCTGATTCATGAACATACATGGCGCTGATACTGCCGCCGCCTTTTATTTTTGCCCCGATGATCCCTCCTGGGACACTGATATCACCGTCCATCTCTATTTCAGCCTTGAGTATCTCATTTGCCTTAAGACTGTTGCCTCTTACACGGTACCCATTCTGAATGGTACCGATAACATCGATTTTACCATCGAAATCCACATGCCCGGTTTTTAAACCCACTCCCCCAGAAATTTCAAGTCTCGGTGAAACATAGATTTTACCGACGGCTGAAATCTCAGGCATACCGTCGGTCTCTGCGTAAATTTTAAGTTTGTCTTCGGAAATTGAAGTCCCTTTTCCCTTCCGAAGAGTTGTATCTTTTGGCTTCGATACAGACAGATAACGACCATATACGTCATGTCCTGTCGCGCCTTCAACAGCCGGAATTTTCTCGGCAAGAAGATCTCCTTTTGTAACTTGTGGAATATCTCCCCTGTCTTTAAAGTCAATGCCCCCCCCATCCTTTACAGTGCCAATTTTTAAGGGATCTGTATCAAAGTAATATTTAATAGAGGCATCTATACCTGTATCCGGGGGTTTGCCTTCTGCAACCTTTAGTCGTGTATCCAAGCCTTCTTTATTCTCCAGGTAGCCTGATATTTTCTCATCGCTTACTATCCCATATTTGATTCCTTTTTCTTCAAGATAGTCCTTAATGTCCTGAAGAGTAAACGAAACTGTACTTTCTTTATTTATTGAAAAAAATGCGTTCAGCTTATCTTCTGAAACAGTCAAATCGAAATAGGCATCATTTATTGATGAACTAAGGGGTTCAGGCATCTCAGGCTCAGTGATATCGATTTCCTCAAACCGCTGTTGCATTTTAAAAATCGCGTCACATTGATCCTCGGTCATCACATTCGACTCAACCAATATGTCCCCGATCATTTTAACGGTTTTGGTCTTTTCATAACTCTTTTTTTGCTCCATCAAAGCATGCTCGATATCCTCTTGGGCTGCAAAGTCATTTTTTACAGCAATCATACCGAATTTTCTATCCATCTTTCTTGTTTGAATCACCTTCTGGATAGAAAGAAGAAAATCGAGCTGGTTCTTAGAGATCATCCCTTGCGCCACCAGGATTTCTCCTAAAAATGCTTTATTCCCGTCAAGTTGCTCCTGTTTTTGAATAGACAATGCTTCCTGGATCTGTTCTTCATCAACAAATTTGTATTTTACGGCCAACTTCCCCATAACCAAGTAGGCGTCATCTTGGGAAATTGTATCAATCTCTCCTTCCTTTAATATCGAAAGCTGGGGGCTTTCTTTTTCCCTGTTTTCAACCTCAAAATCGACATTAAACAAAGTGCCGCAACTCTTGCATGATACCTTGCGGCCCAGAAAAGCTTCGGGTGTCCGGTACCTGCATTCACATGAGGGGCACATCGTTATTTTTTTTTTGTTTTTTTCCATTTTTATTCGCACTTTGGTATGGGATACGAACAATCAAGTATCTACATTAAATACTGACAATTCTCAGAATATAAGCAGAAATCATGCCAAAACTTGATAATTTTATTTCGACACGCAAACTCGAAAGGCTTTTAAACACTATTCGGGTGTGTAACTTAGGGCAAAAAGTCAACTTTATATCATTCAAAGGCCAAAAGTGGCATTTTTTTGACAGAATTATCCCTACTTTTCTCTAAGACTAAGGCATTGAAAAACGATCATACGGGTTAAATGGTTTATACTTAAAGCAAGTTTAAACCTCCCTCCAAACATACGAAGTCATAGGGCAGCCACAGAGTTATTCAATAACCCTGTATACTTTATCGTTTTCTCGTACCCTCTCCTGTACTTTAACGCCGACCAAATCTCCTTCTTGTACTTTCTCCACAGACTGTTTTTCAATTTCCATGCTTGAAACAGTTCCGGTGAAATCAGTGGTATGCCCTATGTATTTCAGAATGTCGCCTTTTTTGATCATCCCACGGGTCACCTTAACGGCAGCGACACCGGGTTTAGCATAATAATTGATGACCACACCGACTTGATCTTCCTCCATAATTTCACCTCCTGACAATAGATATTGATATGGTGAGTTGTTGGGGCTTGAGATCATTGAATAAAAAAAGAACATTTTTCAAACGTCTCATGGTACATCCCGCCAAGCGGAGCTCAGTTTTTAACCCGTCTCAGGCAGAACCGCCATAGAGGTTGAGTTCGTTGAACGAGGTCTGAAATAAGCGTAAATTAACTGTTTTTCAAACTATCGACGAATCATGATCTTGTCAAGAAGATAAGAGAGTCAAAGGGCTAAGCTATTGACAAATTAAAAGTTTAATGCACTAATACCGTAATTCACGATTGAAATTTTTCGCTCGAATGGAGCAATACGCTTAATCCAGACATTCATTTTATCCTCTTTCCAAAGGAGCAGCTTATGAAAAAGAAATGTGGATTAAAATTCTCTGATCTCAGATCGATATGTGATCCAAAAATGTTCACTTTTAAGAATACTGCGGAAGTTGACCCCCTGGACAAAGTCATCGGCCAGGAACGAGCGGTTCAGGCCATTGAGTTTGGCCTGAACATAAAAAGTCCGGGATATAATATATTTGTTACGGGGATAGAGGGTACCGGAAAATCAACCATTATCAGAGATATCGTTACTCAGCATGCCAACAAATTACCCTCTCCGGTGGACTGGTGCATGGTCAATAATTTTAAGGATGAATATCATCCCAAAGCCATTTCTGTTCCCAAGGGGAAAGCAACCCGGTTTTCCAAAACCATGAAAAAGTTAATTGATGATTTGAAAAAAGAACTTCCCAAAGCCTTTGAACATGAATCCTATCATCAAAGACAATCTGAAATCCAAAAAAAATACACCGATCAGCAGAAAGATATCATTAAAAAACTTGAAGCATCAGCATCGGAACACAATATTCAGATTAACAGGACCAAAGCCGGTTACCAAACCATCCCCATCGTAGAAAAAAAGGCGATCTCACCGGAAGAATTTCTCGCTCTCCCAAAGGAAAAACAGACTGAAATCGAAGAAAATATCAGCCTTGTTCAATCCGAAATCGACGTTACGGTTCGTGATATCAACAAAATCAATCAGTCGATGAATTCACAGGTTGAAAAACTGATGCAGGAAATAGCGCTCTTTGTTGTAAAACAGCGGATAGATGTTATAAGGGACAAATACAAAGCGGGCAAAGATATTTTAATCTATTTAGATGAAGTACAGTCCGACATCCTTGAAAACGTTCAGGATTTTATTGCTTCAGCCGAAGTAAAATCACCCATGGAAGGCCTGATGTTTCAAGCTGCCAAGCCCTCTTTTCTGCGTTATCAGGTGAATGTTCTGGTGGATCAAAAAAATTTAAAAGGCGCACCGGTTATTTTTGAGACAAATCCCACGTATCAAAATGTTTTTGGCCAAATCGAAAAAAGAGCCTACATGGGGACAGTGACCACTGACTTTACCATGATTCAGGCCGGATCACTCTTAAGGGCCAACGGCGGCTATCTGATCATGGAAATTGAATCTATTCTCATGAACCCGTTTGTATGGGAAGCGCTTAAACGTGCACTTCAGAATAAACTGCTGTCCATAGAAGACGTCACCTCAGGTATGGGATATGGAACATCATCATTACGCCCGGAACCGATTCCTATGGAAGTCAAAGTAATTTTATTGGGCAGTTATCATCTTTTTCATTTGCTCCAGAACCATGATTCAAAATTCAATAAAATATTCAAGGTGAGAGCAGACTTTGATCATGAAGTTTTAAAAAATGACGATACCATTCAAAAGTATGCACGTTTCATCGCCAGGGCCTGCAGGGAAGAGGAGCTTCTTCCCCTAACACCGAAAGGTGTTGCCGCCATCGTAGAATATGGTGAAAAATATATCTCCAACAAAAATAAACTTTCCATTCGCTTCGGACCTGTTTTGGGAATTTTAATAGAAGCAGATTATTGGTCCCGAAAAAGGAATGCCAGGCAAGTAACAGACAAGGATGTCATCAAGGCATTTACTGAGTATAGATTTCGCTATAATCTTTATGAAGAAAAGATACATGAATCCTATGTTGATGATACGATTATGATTGACGTTGAAGGTGATGAAATCGGCCAGGTGAATGCACTTGCTGTTTTTCAAATCGGCGACATTTCATTTGGGCGCCCTTCTCGTATCACGGCTGAAACCTACATGGGTAAGCAAGGTGTCGTCAATATTGAACGTGAAGCCAAGCTCAGTGGAAAAACCCATGACAAAGGCGTTCTGATCCTTTCCGGTTATTTGGGCCGAACCTTTGCTCAAAACTATCCTCTGAACTTATCCATCAGCATCACGTTTGAACAGAGTTACAGTGGAATCGACGGGGACAGTGCTTCATCCACAGAACTGTACGCCATTATTTCAAGTCTCTCCGGTATTCCCATCCACCAGGGAATTGCAGTAACCGGTTCCGTGAATCAAAAAGGAAAAATTCAGGCCATCGGGGGTGTAAATCAAAAAATTGAAGGTTTCTTCGATGTTTGTAAAGCAAAAGGATTTACCGGCAAACAGGGGGTTCTCATTCCCAGGGCCAATGTTAAAAACCTGATGCTTAAAAAAGAGGTAATCGATGCTGTAAGGAAAAGAAAATTTCACATCTATCAGGTTTCAACAGTCGAAGAAGGCATTGAAATATTGACCGGCGTCCCGGCAGGAGTACCGGATGAAAACTGCGAATACCCTGTCGATACCGTTTATGGAAAAGTACAGGCCAAGCTCACAGGGTATTTAGAACGTTCATATAAGCTGAAAAAACAGTTTGAGGTACAAAACGAAACTAACGATTAGTTCGTATACCTAAATACATGTATTGTTAAATACAGTAACGTATTTATATCTTGATTTATTCATTATATGCATGCAAAAGTTAAAAGTGCCTAAAGTGAACTAAAGTGCCTAAAGTTAAGGTATTCTATCAATTTTAATTATAATTGATTGCGCTGAAAGCGCGTTCCTCAACTTTAGCTCACTTTAGGCACTTCAAACTTCAAACTTTTGGACTTCAGCTTATACGGGCTAGTTGTACTGA
>CALLDL010000039.1 GCA_937998305.1 uncultured Desulfobacterales bacterium
ATAAAATAGTCTGAGCTGCCCGGTACATTGGTCAGCAAGTGGGATACCAGACCCCCGGTACAGCTTTCGGCAACTGCCAGCGTTGCATTTTGTTTTAAAAGAAGTCTGCCCACCACAGCCTCCATAGGGCTTTCGTCTTCAGAGAAAACCTTGTCCCCTATTTTCTCTATAACCGTTGCAGCTGCCTTAACCATATGTTGTTGAAGTGATTCTTTGCTTATGCCCCGGCCATAAAGTTTGATCTGGATTTCCGGGAACTTGGCGCGAAACCCAAGCGTAATTTCCGGAAACATCCCACTGATACCTGATACTCGTTCGGCTGTGGCAGATTCCGTTAAACCAAAGGTTGATATGGTTTTCACCATGTTAAATTCACAAATGCTTCCCCGTAACTTTTCCAATCGAGTCAGGACAGTATCTGAAAGCATTCTTTGCATTTCAAAGGGAACTCCGGGCAAAAAGAAAAACATGCAGCGGTTTATTTTTAGCATAAACCCGGGTGCGGTTCCCACTGGATTTAAAATAAGGTCAGCCCCCCGAGGCAACATGGCCTGTTTTTTGTTGGAATCAGGCATCATGCGGCTTCTGGCCTTAAAATAGCTTTCAACCCCATGAAGTGCCGGCAGATTTAAAACAAGATCAACGCCAACTGATGTTGCTGCTGCCTGGGCTGTTAGATCATCCGGAGTCGGTCCCAGCCCGCCGGTGACCAGTACAGCATCAGATCGGCTTCCAATTTCCAGAAGGATCGAAACAAGGTCCTCCACGTTATCGCCGACACATGTATGACGCATGACCTTAAAACCGGCTTCTTCAAGCTTCATTGCAATGTGTGCTGAATTTCTGTCAATCACCGCACCGCACCGGACTTCATCTCCGGTGATGAGTATCTCTACGTTCATAAAACATTACCTAAAGTTATATATGAGCTATTTTGTTTAAGATGCCTAAATAACAGATATAATTTAACAAAAAAATGTCCAGCCCTGAACCTACCACCCGTTACTCTCTTTCAGATCTTTATAAATTGATCGAACCTGGCGACACATCCTATCAAACTGATCTGGATAAAGAGACTGGGCACCATCGCTTAACGCCTCTTCAGGTGCATGATGCACTTCTATAACCAGGCCGTGGGCACCAACGGCCACAGCCGCTCGACTCAATGGAATCACCTGGTCACGTAGTCCAGCAGCATGGCTGGGATCAACGACAATAGGAAGATGGCTTTCTTTAGCTACAACGGATACAGCCGAAAGATCAAGGGTGTTGCGACTGTGATGGACAAAGGTTCGCACGCCCCTTTCACATAAAATCACCTGTGAATTTCCACCTTCCATAATATATTCAGCTGCCATGAGCCATTCATCAATGGTCGCCGCCATACCCCGTTTAAGCAAAACCGGTTTGCTGGCCCGGCCGGCCTTCCTCAGCAAACTGAAATTCTGCATGTTCCGTGTGCCGATCTGAATAACATCGGCATATTCAGTAACCAGGTCCATTTGTTCCATATCCATAACCTCGGTGACAACCGGCATGCCTGTTTTGTCGCGAACCTTTGCAAGGATTTTCAACCCCTCTTCTCCAAGGCCTTGAAACGAATACGGTGAAGTTCGGGGTTTAAATGCCCCGCCTCTAAAAAGCTGCGCCCCGCTGCGCTGGACATGCTCTGCTATGGTCAAGGCCTGGTATTCACTTTCCACGGCACAAGGGCCGGCGATAATTGTAAGATTGCCGCTGCCTATGGACACTTCTCCAATCTGAATGATGGTGTCTTCATGTTTAAATTCCCGGCTGACAAGTTTGTATGGGCGTGTAACATGAATCGCATCCTTAACCCCCGTCATCCCTAAAAATGGCGATGCATCAACATGTCCCTTGTTGTTTAAAATACCGATGGACATCCTTTCACCGCCTGGAATGGGGCGCGCTGTAAATCCCCTCTGTTTGATTACAGCGATAACGTTATCAATTTCCGCCTGTGTTGCTTTTTTATCCATAACAATGAGCATGGTCTTTCCTCCTTATAAGTCGTCATTGGTCACGGGTCGTTCGACCTCGGATATTGGTTACAGAGTACCGGTCATTTAAGCAAAAAAAAACCGTGAGCTTGGATGTGCCCACGGTTCTTAATTTTTCCTTTTAAAAAATGGTTCAGCCTGCTTCGAACCGGTCGGCACACTCCTTTTCTCCGGTGATCCACCACCAGCACCAAAAGTAATATTGTTGTGTTAAATGTTTCATCAATTCAACTCCCGACCGGTTTGATCCCTATCTGATTGTGCGTTTAGGGTTGAGACCCAAACTACCCAAATGTATTCACCATTGTCAAGATAATTTTCAACTTGCTTTTTATTCAGCCAATAATTTTAATGATAAAAGATCTTGACAAATATTTCTGATAAAAGGTAAGTTCTTTTTTAAATCAGGTGAACAAATGAAAATTGATAAACACAAACATGAAATTTGCAAAATCGATTTAAACCACTGGTGGTGGTGGCAAATCCAAAGCAACGGGTCTGCCCCAGTGACTTAACCAGACAGCGTATTACAAAAATATATTTAAAGGACCACGGGCAACCCAAACCCACGGTCCTTTTTTAGTTGAACTTTAAAAAGGCCGTGGAAATTTCCATGGCCTTTTTTTGAGCCATTCAGAAAGGAACTTTTATGTTAATCAATAAATTCCCTGACATCGCACAATTTCGCAACCTGGCAAAACAGGCCAATGTCATTCCGGTTTGTGCGGAGATGCTGGCCGATACGGAAACTCCGGTTTCACTCTTAAGGAAAATATATAAAGACAACACCTCTACTTTCCTTTTCGAAAGTGTTGAAGGGGGTGAAAGATGGGGAAGATACAGTTTCTTGGGTGTCTCCGCCAGAACGCACATACGGATATTTCCACAATTTGTGGAAATCTGTGAAAACAGTTCCTGCAAAAATATTGCGCACAATGGAGACCCCCTCAGCGTTTTGAGAACATTTCTCGACCAATACAAACCCGCACAAGTTCAAGGACTTCCAAGATTCTGGGGTGGAATGGTAGGATATTTAACTTATGAAATGGTATCCTTTTTTGAATCTATCCCCAATCTTCTCCCGGAAAACAAACCCCTTGCCCATTTCATCATACCGGATGAACTGCTGATATTTGACAATATTCAACACACATTGTTTCTGGTGGTCATCTCTTTTTTAAAAAAAGATCAGGATCCTGACCAGGCCTTTCATGCTGCAACCCAGCGCCTGAAAGATCTGATGGTACGAATGAAACAGCCGGGGCCTGTTGATGATATCGAGATAGGCGAAGACGCTTTGGTTCTGGAAACACCCTGGGATGCGGATCACTTTCACAGACTCGTAAAAAAGGTGAAGGACTATATTCGGGCCGGTGACGTGATCCAAACCGTTATTTCAAAACCCTTTGTCTGTTCGTCACCGCCCGACCCCTGGACACTCTACCGAACCCAGAGATTTATTAACCCTTCACCCTATCTTTACTTTCTCAACCTCGGGGATTTAACGCTCATCGGTTCCTCTCCTGAGACAATGGTCCGTTTGGAAAACCGTGTCGCCACCCTGCGCCCAATTGCCGGCACCCGTCCCAGAGGAAAGAACGAACAGGAAGACCGATCGTTGGCCAACGAACTCCTCGCCGATGAAAAAGAACGGGCGGAACACTTGATGCTGGTGGATTTAGGACGGAACGATCTGGGCCGTATTGCGGAACTGGGAACCGTTCAAGTTACCGATTTAATGATTGTGGAACGTTACTCTCATGTCATGCACCTGGTGTCCAACATTTGCTGCGATATAAAGCCCGACTTAGATGCCCTGGATCTGCTTCGGGCGACCTTTCCTGCGGGAACATTGTCCGGAGCGCCTAAAATTAGAGCCATGGAAATCATTGCAGAACTCGAACAAATTCCCAGAGGTCCTTATGGCGGCGCTGTTGGATATATTTCGTTTCACGGAAATATGGACATGGCCATTACCATCAGAACCGCCAGCATTGAAGATAACCTACTCACGGTTCAGGCCGGTGCAGGTATTGTTGCCGATTCTGATCCGGAACGTGAACGACAGGAAACCGTAAATAAAGCAATGGCCATGCAGAAAGCACTGGAATTGGCTTCAAAGGGAAAGAAAAGCAAAAAGTTCCACGCTCAAGGTTATATGCCGATGGATTGAATGAAATGGGCCATAAGCTGAGAAATTAAGACGGTAATAAGGTGAAAGGGTGAGAAAGATGAAAGGATTGAGAACATCCACTTCGCGGTCTCAAGCCTAATGCCGCAGAAGACGCTCAGCCTTCGATGAATAATGAAGGAGAAAAAGTTATGATCATCATGATCGACAACTACGATTCATTTACTTACAATCTGGTTCAATACCTGGGCCAAATCGGCGCTTCGGTCAAGGTTGTGCGAAACGACGACGCTTCCATATCGGATCTTGTTTCATGGAAACCTTCGGGAATCGTCATATCACCCGGACCCGGCCGTCCGGAATCAGCTGGAATTTCCTTATCTGTGGTGGAACATTTTTCCGGTAAGATCCCCATCCTTGGCGTATGTCTGGGCCACCAGGCCATTGCCGCTGCGTTTGGTGGAAAAGTGGTTGCCGCCAAAAGTCTTATGCATGGGAAAACATCCATGATCCACGCTGACGGGAAAATGATCTATCAGGGAATTCGTAAACCCTTTGAGGCAATGCGTTATCATTCCCTGGCCGTTTCAAGGGAGCATCTTCCCGAATGTCTGGAAATAAGTTCTGAAACGAACGACGGCGAAATCATGGGTATCCGGCACAAAGAACATCATTCAACCGAAGGCATTCAATTTCATCCGGAATCTATTATGACCCGGGTGGGGAAACGGATTTTGAGGAATTTTTTAAATAACATCTAATGGGGGATATGAGAAAGTAGGAGGGTAAGAAGTTTTGAAGGTGAGAAAAAACCAACCCTCTGATTTTCTGACCTTCTTAACTTCTTGTTGGGGAAAATTTGAGTAATCAGTCTATGGATCAGAGGGATATAGGATAAAACATTAAATGAGTCAAATTCACCAAAAGGAAAGGATTGACGATGTTTAAGGAAAATCTCAGCAAAATCGTTAAGAGAGAAGATTTGAATGAAGAACAAATGTCTCAAATGATCACAGATATTTTTTCCGGAAATATTACCGATGCACAAATCGGCGCAATGATGGCCGCTTTGGCCACAAAGGGAGAAACGTTTGAAGAACTTGCAGGTGCGGCTCGCGCCATGCGAAGGAAAGCCCTTCGTATCCAAACATCAACCGCAACCGTTGTCGACACTTGCGGCACCGGCGGTGACGGCGCTCATACGTTTAACATTTCAACGACGACGTCATTTGTCGTCGCAGCATGTGGTGTCACCGTTGCCAAGCATGGGAACCGTTCCGTATCGAGTCAGTGCGGTAGTGCAGATCTCCTTGAGGCGCTGGGGGTTAAACTTGACACGGCTCCGGAAATTGTGGAAGAAGCGGTTCAGGACATCGGTATCGGTTTTCTTTTTGCTCCTCTGTTTCACGGCGCCATGAGATTTGCTGCAAAAGCGAGAAAAGAGGTAGGACTGCGCAGTATTTTTAACATGCTGGGTCCACTTACAAATCCTGCCGGAGCAAACTGCCAGCTTCTGGGGGTTTATGCGCCAGAACTCACGGAGATGTTTGCCCATGCCCTTCAGCTACTGGGCGCAAAAAGAGCGTTTGTGGTTCATGGTCATGATGGACTGGATGAAATTTCTGTTTGTGCTCCCACCCGCATTTCAGAACTCAAAGACGGTCTTATTCGAACGTATGATATATCTCCCGAACAGTTTTTTAGTGAACAGGCGGAACCGGCAGATCTTTTGGGTGGAAATCCCGAAGTAAACGCTCAAATTACCCGTAATATTCTAAATGGCGAAAAAGGGCCCAAACGGAATGTCGTACTCATTAACGCTGCTGCGGCACTGGTTGCAGCAGGACAGGCCGAAGATTTAAAGCAAGGGATTCGAATGGCTGAAACAGCTATTGATGATGGTGCTGCTGCCAAAAAGATGGAAGCGTTGATAAAATATAGTCAGGAAAACAGCTAATGATAAAAAATATTTTAAGTAAAATTGTTGAAGATAAAAAACAGGAAATCGCCGCAGCGAAACAACATATTCCGGAATCTTTTCTTCGGGAAAAAGCCTTTGCTCCTCGAAAGCGACGTCCTTTCTTAAAAAAACTGGAACATCCCGGGCCGTTTGGCGTCAATATCATTGCTGAAATTAAACGGGCCTCCCCATCCAAAGGTGATATTCGTCCGAACCTGAACCCTGCGGTTTACGCTGACGAATATGAGAAGGGAGGTGCTGCAGCGCTCTCTGTGTTGACCGATCAGCCTTACTTTAAAGGAGGTCCCGAAGACCTGAAAATCGCCCGTGAAACCACGACACTTCCAGTTCTTCGAAAAGATTTTCTGATTTCCGCTTACCAGATTTTTGAGTCAGCAGTTATGAAAGCCGACGCCGTACTCCTGATCGTTCGTATTCTTGATCAAGAGCAACTCAAAGATTATCTGAGTTTGTGCAACGAATTAAAGTTGGATGCGCTGGTGGAGGTTCATTCAGAGGCGGATATCGAAAAGGCCGGGTTGGCAGGCGCCCGACTTATCGGAATCAACAACCGCAACCTGCAATCTTTTGAAACCGATATTGAAATCGCGATTCGGATGAAATCACTGCTTAATAATGACCAGATAGCGATTGCGGCCAGTGGAATTCGAACGCGAAAAGACATCGAAAAAATTAAAGATTCGGAGATATGGAATTTCTTAATCGGTGAAAGTCTTGTACGAGCGGAACATCCAAGGGATTTCCTTGAATCCCTCCATGGTAAATAAATCACTTGCATCTCATCCAACTCGACGTTTATAATAATTCAAGTTTCGCACCTTATTTTTAAAAACGCATGACGATGATCCTTCACTGCCAACATCGGATAAAAATATTAACATGTTATGAGTTTCTATAAAAATATGGGTTTGAAACTTGAGTAATTACCTTTTTTAATTCCCATAACAAAATGATACGTACTTAACGAATGAACGACTTAAATCGGTCAGCAAGAGGTAAAACATGCGCAAAACAATAGAACTAAAAAGGGTAGTGGTTACCGGCCTTGGGATGATCACTTCACTGGGACTGGATGTACAAAGCACATGGGAAGCCATGATTGCGGGCAAATCCGGTATAGATCAAATTACTCAGTGGGGAGATTTGGAAGAGATTAAAGAAAAGTATAAACTGTCGGATGATTTTCCCCTCATTGCAGGAGAAGTAAAACAGTTTGACATAAAAGAAATCGTTAAACAAAGAAAACACGGATTTACAAGAGAAGATTTAAAACAGATTAAATATATGGATGCGTTTATTCAATATTCCTATGCCGCAACATTGGAAGCAATTGCCGATGCCAATGTGAATTTAGATGATGGAGAGGTCGACCCTTATCGGGTCGGTGTTATCATTGGCTCGGGTTTGGGGGGGCCCAAGACTTGGGAAAATGAATACAGTCGTTTTCTAAAGGGCAAAAGAGTATCACCGTTTCTTATTCCACGTTTGATACCCAATCTGGCCGCAGGCAATGTCAGTATTTCTTTTAAGGCCAAAGGTGCCAATGCCTGCCTTGCAACGGCATGTGCTTCCGGTGCTCACGCAATCGGTGAGGCTTTCCAGAGAATTCAACTGGGAAAGGAAGACGCATTTGCCTGTGGTGGAACAGAAGCTGCGATCACGCCGTTAACCATCGCCGGTTTTCATGCACTTAAAGCCCTATCGTCGTCATATCAAACACCCCAATCCGCTTCTCGGCCCTTTGATATTAATCGGAATGGCTTTGTCATGGCGGATGGATCAGGCATCCTGATTTTAGAAGATCTGGATCATGCCAAGGCAAGAGGGGCCAAAATATATGCTGAACTCATCGGCTTTGCCATGACCGGGGATGCCAGTCATATTACCGATCCTGACATGGATGGTGCCATTCGATGCGTTAAGCTGGCATTGGAAGATGCACAGATTAAGCCGGAAGACGTCGATTTGATTAATCCCCATGCCACCTCAACCCCAAAAGGTGACATCAATGAAGCCACGGCCTTAAAAGAAGTCTTTGGCGCTGGAAAAGAAAGACCGTTTATTACAGCCAACAAATCTCAACTTGGACATTCGCTGGGCGCCGTTGGCGGAATCGAAACTGTTTCCAGCGTATTATCATTATATCACAATCAAATACCGCCGATCTTGAACCTGGAACAGGTTGATCCGGAATGTGAGGGCTTGAACTATGTCATGGGCCAGACAAAAGCGGTTGATGTCAATATTGTGCTTTCGAATTCATTCGGTTTTGGGGGAACCAATGCAACGCTGATTTTTCGAAAATACGAATAGCAACTGAACGAAACCTGCTTTTTTCGACAATATCGGTATCAGACATTTTTTTTGGTAAAATCATATGACCTGAATCTTGTACGAATCGGAAGCTTTCATATTCAAGGCACTTAAGGGCGAAGCCATAGTCTGCTATTGCGAGCCCTTAATAACGTCGCAGATGAAAGCTTCCGGCACGCCCGTAGTGGTGAAAATTGGTGAGAAAAAAGGAACATCATCCGATTTATCATTTAGGTGAAATGTATGCTTCTATGGTGTTGTTTAAATCCGCTTTATTTAAGGATTATAAAGATTCTCATTAATTTTCATGCAAGGTTCAGGTATTCCTGCGATTGGTTTATCTCAGGCTGTTGATAAATTCACCTACTGCACCAACACCTGCGGTATCCACCAGGCGAATGGTTTCCGAACCGATGACGGCAATGTCGGCTTTTCCTTTTAAAAAATCAACATCTTCCCTTTCCTTTACACCAAAACCGAGTGCCAGAGGAAGATCGGTGGCCCTTCGGCATCGCGAAAGATATTCCTTCAGTTGTCTGGAAAAGTCCGTCGCCACACCTGTAACCCCTTTTCTGGCCACGCAGTAGATAAACCCTTTTCCAAAGGAGTTCAGGTATGTCATCCGTTCTTCCGGTGTTGTGGGAGAAAATATGAAGATTGGTGAGAGATGATATTTTTCCATGGCACTAAGGTAATCCTCTCCTTCTTCAGGTGGGAGATCCGGAACAATAGCCCCCACAATTCCTCTGTTGTGCATCGCACCGGCAAACCGATCAACCCCATACTTAAAAATAATATTGTAATAGCTCATAAATAGAAACGGAATATCGAAGGATTTGACAGCTTTTCTGGCAAAGTCCATGCACTTTTGTACGGTCGCTCCTTCTGCAAGCGCCTTTTGATTGGCGTGCAAAATAACCGGACCATCCGCAATTGGTTCTGAAAAAGGGATCTGCAGTTCCATCAGATCAACGCCGGCATTTACCATTGCCTCAATGATTCTGAAAGCATCTTCGAATGTGGGATATCCAAGAACGATATGGGTCATTAACAGGATCTCTTTTTCTTTGAGCCTTTGCTTCAGATATGATTTAAGCATGATATTCCTCCGCTTTATTCTTTATAAATTCCTGCCACTTGGGATCTGCAAAAGCATCGGCGACGGTAAATATATCCTTGTCTCCTCTGCCGGATTGATTGATCAAAACAATATCTTCCTTTGACATTGCAGAGGCTTCTTTAAATGCCTGTGCAAAGGCATGGGCTGACTCAAGTGCGGGAATCAAACCCTCTTTTCGAATGGTAAGCGAGAGAGCATCAACGACGTCTTTGTCTGTCGCTGATTCGAATCGAATCCGACCTTTTTCAGAAAAATTCGCCAGAATCGGTGAAACACCGACATAATCCAGACCTGCTGCAACACTGTGAGTCTCTTTCATCTGGCCGTCATGATCCTGAAGAAAGTATGTTTTATATCCCTGGGCAACACCGACGCTGGCATCTTTGGAAGAAAGGCGGGACGCGTGTTGTCCGGTCTCCAGTCCTTTTCCTGCTGCCTCGACGCCCACAAGTTCAACCGGATCATCAAGAAAAGATTGAAAAATCCCCAATGCATTGGACCCGCCGCCGACACAGGCATAAATGCGCGAAGGGAGCCTGCCTTCTATTTCAAGAATCTGCTCTCTGGCCTCTTTTCCGATAATCGATTGAAAAAAAGAAACCATTTCCGGAAAAGGATGAGGCCCACATGCCGTACCCAAAACATAATGGGTAGTATCCATATTTGTCACCCAGTCCCGGAAAGATTCATTAATGGCATCCTTTAAAATCCGGGTCCCCTCCCTTACCGTAATAACTTCTGCACCCAATCGCTCCATCCAGAATACATTTGGACGCTGTCGTTGGACATCAACCTCTCCCATATAGATGGTGCATTTGAATCCAAATCTCGCAGCCATGGTGGCTGCAGCCACCCCGTGCTGGCCTGCACCGGTCTCTGCAATAACTCGCGTTTTTCCCATTCGTTTTACCAAAAGCCCCTGCCCCATAACGTTATTGGCCTTGTGTGCGCCGGTATGGTTGAGGTCCTCCCGCTTGATATAAATGCGAGCTCCGCCAAATTTTCTCGTAAGGTTTTCTGCAAACGTCAGCGGCGTGGGGCGACAAGAATATGTTGACATGATATCGACATATTCTCGCCAGAAACCGGGATCGTTTTTTGCTGCTTGAAATGTTTCAACCAGTTCATCAAAGGTGGCAATAAGGATTTCAGGGAGATAAGCCCCCCCAAAACCTTCATAATATCCTCTGTCTTTCATCGCAATATCTCCGTATTTTTTAAAGATTAGTTAGTGTCCATCCATAAATGGCCCTTTTTGCCCTGCTCGGCGTTCTCCGCGGGTTTCCGGCTGCGGCGTGCAGGCGTACGCCTCACCGAAAACCCTTGTGCGACCTTTATCAGGACAAAAATTGCTCATTTCTGAATTGGACACTTAATTGGGTCCATTACACTTCGTGGATGGACACTAGTTAGTGCATATCATCGCTCAATTTAGTTTACGAATAAGCTCCCAAAGTCTGTGAAAAAACAAACTGATCTGTTCGACAATAAAGTTCTGAATAAATAGCGTTTTTTGTTTGATCAAAGTTCATAAATCGTTTTACCGTAAGAATTGGGGTATCTGGCGTAACCTCTAAAGTATTCGCTTTTTCGCCGGTTAAATAGCCAATTCTAAAGTTTTGCCTTCCGCTGCCGGGTTTCATGTAATAGTGTTCATCGACAACTCGGGAAAGAGATCGGCAAGACAGGTCAATCTTATCTATCTCCTTAAACAACATATCATGGAGATACATATCTTCGATAAGAACCGGCACCTTTTCAACCCGACTGAGCCGGGAATAAAAATAAGCCTTCTTGTTCGCAAAAGGATTTTCCGGGTCATATCTGATTTGCTCCAGCCGAATATTTTGAAGGATATGCGTCGTAACCTCGATCCCTTTTTTATTGAAAGCCGATGTTGTACCGGCCAATGAAAAAAGATCTACCTCTTTCTGCAGCTCACAGACAAAGGTTCCTGAACCCCGCTTGCGCATCAGAATGCGTTTTCTAACCAGAAGATCCGTCGCCTGTCTGGCCGTTGGCCTTCCTATGCCGTAACGAGCAGCAAGCTCGTTCTCGGATAAAATCTTTGAGCCCGGCGGATATTCTCCTGACCGTATTTTATCCAGTATAATGTTCGATAGCTGATGATATAATGGAATTGGAGAGAGTGAATTGAGCATAAACGAATCTTGGCACCAATTGGTAAAGTTGTCAAGACATATTTTGTTGTGGTTTTTGACATCTCAATAGCATGTATTTTCAAAATACGTTATTTCTTTAAGAAACTGTCAGAAATCTAACACTCTATCAAATTCTGATTCATACTTTAAGAATATTACATTCCTATTTTTATAGGTTTTTCTTAATAGGCAGGTGTTTTTACTATGGAAGGGATGAATTATTGGATTAAAATACTCTTTAAGAACCTAATCGATTAAATAATATGTATAATCACTGCCTTGGCATAATTTGTGCTACATATTTTAAAAGAAGTTTCAACACTACCATATTGCAATGTAAAGAACTTAGGGGCTTCGCCCCAATTGGAATAATGGAGTAATGGAATGATGGGTTTTGTGGCATGAACAAATTGTCGTTAAAAGAACGTTGATTTCGATCCATTATAGATTTTCTGAGACATTTAATTATCATCGAGGAGACCAATAAATGCCAACTGCAAAGGGATTGCTTGACAAATTTACCACAGCCAAAACTCTGCCTCATATTGCCATTAAGCTTACCAAACTGATTTCTGATGAAAACAGTACAATGCAGGATTTTGAAAAAATGATCAAAATTGACCCAACTCTTGTTTTGAGAATACTGCGTGGCGCCAACAGTCCCTATTATGGCCTGAGGCAGAAGGTCAATAGTATCTCCAGAGCAGTTGTTGTCATCGGCATTAATAACCTGCGTAACATGATCGTTACTGAAGGCTTGAAGGAAATATTCAAGGATAAAAATAGCAAAAACGCATTTTCCAGAAGCCGCTTATGGCTTCATTGTGCTGCCGTCAGTATTTGCAGTCAAATGATTATGGAACGAATTTTTGGTTTAAATGGAGAAGATGCGTTCTTGTGCGGTATCCTTCATGACATTGGTATGATTGTCGAAGATCAGGCGGCACCCGATTTATTTTCTAGGGTATGCAACACCTATGATGAAAATTCCAGGCCGATCACCGATTACGAAAAAGAAATTGTCGGTACGGATCATTGCGAGATCGGACATCTGTTGGCCAAAGACTGGCAACTTCCCATTGAAATTCAGGAAGGCATTCAACGCCATCATAAAATGCTGGATCACGTTTCCCCTTCAAGCCTTACAGGAGTCATTCAACTGGCAGAATTTATTGTATCCCAGTTGGATTATACCGCTATTCCTGGAATGAAGGCGAAACTTTCACTTCCACTGGCCACCCACATTCGCGATAATGTGAAAGAGTATAAAGCGCTTGTCAGGGACCTGCCGAATGAAATGTCGAAGGCCAAAGATCTTTATACATCCCACGAGGAGTAAATTAGATGTATATCCCAGGAGATATTTTCAGTGAATTTACAGATCAGGAAACAGAGTTCAAACAATTTCTTTTGTTTTTTAAAAAAAGAATGCCCCAAGGCAAGTTTCAGCTTGTTTTAAATCATGATGGTGAATGTCTGTATGGCGACAACCTCGTTCCATCGTCCAAAGTCCGCAACACAATTGTTCGTCGTTCCCAAAAGGAAAAAGGCATCTTTTTGTTCCAATTGAATGAAAAAGATTTTGTGCACGCAATCTTTATTCAAGAGTTAGATGCTTTATTAATATATTGTTTTTCAAAGTATGGTTCCGGTTCATTCATCGAACAATATGAAGCCACCGCTATTCAATTGTGTATCGAACTGTTTCTGTCCCAGATTACCCTCCAGAATGAGCAGGAATTTTTAAACACTCTAAGGAAGCAATATGATCGGAAAATCAGTGTCCTCGAAAAGAAATATCAGGAAATCTTAGAGGATAATCATCGCGGGTACCAGATCATTCAACAGCAACAAGAAGAATATTCACAAACCCTTAAATCTGAAATTGCGCTGCAAACAGCGCAGTTACGAGAGACCAACACAAGCCTTAAGCTAACGCGTGAAGCTGCGGAAAACGCCAATAAAGCCAAAAGTCACTTCCTCGCCAACATGAGTCACGAAATCCGTACACCAATGAACGGAATTATCGGTTTTACCGAAATGCTTCTTGATACCAATCTAAGCGAAAATCAGCTGGATTACGTGGAAACGATACGAAGAAGTGGTGACAGTCTTTTATCATTGATCAACGACATCCTCGATTTTTCTAAAATAGAAGCAGGGCAACTCGATTTTGAGGATACCGAGTTTGATCCAGAACTTATTGCATACGACATTTGTGAACTTACCCTTCCGAAAGTTCAATCAAGACCTGTCGAAATTCTTTGCCACATCGGTGATCATCTTCCTTCTCTTGTCAAAGGAGACCCGTTACGATTCCAGCAAGTACTGACCAATCTTATAGGGAATTCAGTTAAATTCACCGAATCCGGTGAAATAGAGCTCTTTATAGATGCTGAAGATGAAAATGATACCCAAGTAAAGATTCATGCAAAAGTGATCGATACCGGCATCGGTATTTCAAAAGACAAATTGTCCGCTATCTTTGCACCCTTTAAACAGGCTGACGGCTCAACCACCAGAAAATATGGTGGTACAGGTTTGGGGCTTTCGATATGCAAGCAAATCTCAAAAAAGATGGGAGGTGATGTCTGGGCGGAAAGCCCTGTCAATTCTCATCAACCGTCAACCTTTAATCGTTCATGCAACGGAAAACCCGGAACCATTTTTCACTTTACTGCATGGCTGGAGAAAACGGACCGTAATATAGACCCTATAGTTGCTCCTTCGATACTCTCCGGCAAACGGATACTTGTTGTCGATGACAACCTCAACAGTTTAAAGATATTAAGCAAAATATCGATCTCAGCAGGTATGGATGTTACCGCACTTAATAAGGGGGAAGATGTCTTACCCGCATTGCAAAAGGCTCTGGAGGCTAATAATCCAATCGATCTTTGTATACTTGTTATCAAAATGCCGGTTATGAATGGGTACGAGATCGCAAAGCAAATACGTAATGTTAAATCTACGATCCGCGATCTTCCTCTAATTGCATTATCTTTCCTTTTGGAAAGTGAAAAACAAAAAGACAATGAAGCGGGCTTTGATGACTTTTTAAACAAACCGGTTCGAAGGAAAAAACTTTACCAGGTGTTGGAAAATGTCTTATACAAACAAAATAAAAAAAGTGGGCTAAGAGATGCAAAAGATTCCAAGACTCAAAAACACTTTAAAACCCCATTTTCGGTTCTGATCGAGGAAAAGAATTCTTCACACATCCTTTTGGCGGAAGATAATCCCATCAATCAGAAGCTGGCAAAGATGATGCTGACGAAAGCCGGTTATCAGGTAGAAACGGTCGATACAGGAAAAAAGGCGGTTGACAAGTTCATTACTTCATCCGGAAAATTTGATCTGATTTTTATGGATATGCAAATGCCTGAAATGGACGGAATAGAAGCCACCCATCGCATACGTGAATGGGAAGAAAGAAATATAGCTCAACGCTCAACGCTCAACGGAAAAGAAAATTTCGATCTTTCAGCTTCCAGCTTTAAACTTTCAACTCATACGAAACGGGTCCCCATAGTTGCATTGACAGCCAATGCCATAAAAGGGGACATGGAAAAGTGCCTTGAAAGCGGTATGGATGACTATATTACAAAACCGATTAATAAAAAGATCTTTTTTGAGGTCATCGAAAAATGGATTTCCAGAAACAAATCAAGTCAAGACTCTATTCAGCTGGATTAACTTACGAGGCTGATGCTTCGGGGATATACGCTTGGACGAAAAACCCGTTTTCCATTAAAAGTGTTTGGAACCTGTTCTAATCATTTAAAAAGGAGTTGTTTTGAATTTCAAAAAAATGTCAGAAAAACTGGGGCTGGAAGAAGATGAATATTTAGAACTGGTTGAACTTTTTATTGAGACCAGCAAATCCGATCTTAAAAATCTTCAATCCGCCATAAACAATAAAAATATTGAAATGATTGCCGGAATCGCCCATTCTTTGAAAGGTGCTGCAATGAATCTTGGATTGGATTACTTTCTTGAACTTGCAAAATCAATTGAAAAAACAGCAAGTGATGGAGAGCTGGAAGAAACGGCTAAGGCTGCTGAGATATTTCAGGAAAGGCTGGATAATTCCGGTGACTTTTGAGGGTGTTAAACTTTAGTTAGTGCCCATCCATAAATCTTTATTAGGCACAAATTAAGTTTCCAATTAAAGATCTTGCCCCAAACGATTAGGTTGATAATTAAGAATTAAAGGGAAATGATGGTATGAAGAAAATACTGGTTGTGGATAACCATCCAATAATGCTCAAATTTATGAGCAACCTGCTTGAAAAAAAGGGTCATCAGGTATTAACGGCCCCAGACGGTCTTTCAGCACTTGATATATTAAAAACCAATATTCCTGATGTAATCTTTGCCGATCTTGTCATGCCGAATATCAGTGGCGAAAAGCTCTGCCGGATCGTTCGGAGCAAGCCCGAACTCAAAGAAGTTTTTCTTATCATTCTCTCTGCCATTGCTGTTGAAGATGAGACAAACATTTTGGATTACGGTGCCGATGCCTGTATTGCTAAAGGGCCTTTTGACAAAATGGGCGATCACATTTTAACAATATTGGAGCATTTAGATACGGTTCGAACCCACGAAATGCCAAAGGAAATACTTGGACGAGAAAGTTTATATGGGCGACAAATTACACAAGAGTTGCTGGCTTCAAAAAACCATTTTGAAGCCACGCTAAACAATATTTCCGAAGGAATTCTGGAACTCAGCGAAGAATTGAAAATTATTTATGCAAACCCTGCAGCCGTCTCAATCATCGGTATTCCAGAAGAAACGCTGTTGTCTAAAGTCTTTACGAAACTTTTCCTTAATAACCATCAAAAAAAGATTGAAGATCTATTAAAAATTCAAAAAGAAAAGCAACGAATGGTGACCCATGATGCGCCCTTTGAAATGAACAACAAGCAGGTTATGTTGAACATCATACCCATCAAAAACAATGAACACAAACCCATTCTTGTTATATTAAAAAACATTACCTCACAAAAACAAATAGAAGCGCAACTGCAGCATGCCCAAAGAATGGAGGCAATCGGCACTCTGGCTGCCGGAGTTGCTCATGAGATAAATAATCCAATAAGCGGCATCATCGGTTATGCCGAAATACTCAAAGACTCGGACCAAAAGCAAACTCCGGATTACGACATTCTAAATAGAATTATTAAAGAGGCGGATCGCATTGCAGAAATTGTAAAAAATTTGCTTACTTTTTCCCGAGATCGCCATGAAGAAAAAAGCTCTGCCAATATTAAAGACATCCTCTCAAGCACCCTTGGACTCATAGAGAAACGATTAATAAAAGATGGGATACAATTATCGGTAGATGTCCCGGATGCCCTTCCAGATATCAAAGTACGCAGTCATGAGATTCAACAGGTTTTTTTAAACATTCTCAACAATGCGCATTATGGTTTGAACCAGAGACCTCTGGAATTGAGTGGAGATAAATTTATTAATATCAAATGCGGAATTAATGAAGTTGAAGGTCGAAATTTTATTCGAACGACCTTTTATGACAATGGTACAGGAATCCCTAAAAACATCTTGAATAACATTTGTGATCCATTCTTTTCAACCAAACCACCAGGGAAAGGTACCGGGTTGGGACTATCAATCAGTCATGGTATCGTTAATAATCATAAAGGAAAGCTTTTGTTTGAGACTGTAGAAGGAAAATTTACTAAAGTTATGGTTAATCTGCCAATACATGCTGTTCAATCCTGACACATTAAGACCTTTCGCTTTCATTTCTGCCTAATTTCTGTGTCAGATGGTACAACCCGCCACCTATAAACTCATATTCAACCCGCCTCATGCGGATTAATCTTCTATATACTCAAATTTCACACCCGAATTCTTATGGAGCTGCGGCGCTGTCTAAATCGATAATTTTGCTATTTATATAATCCTTGGTTTTATATCTTGTAACCCGTTTTAATTTCCGGGTGATTTCTCCCATTCGATCAACCTGGTCTTTAATGGTTTTAGCATTTCGATACAGGGGACTGTCTTTTTGAATACTCATCAGCATAAGTTCTGAATTTCCAGCAATAGCCTGCATCGGTTGAGTCAACTCGTGGCATATGGCACCGGTCATTTCAAAAATCACTTGAAGTTTTTCTTTTTCCAACAAAGCTGTCTGTAATTCAACAACACGGCGACCGACATCGATTCGCGCACGAAGCTCTTCTGTATCAAACGGCTTAGCGATATAGTCGTCTGCACCGGCCCCAAGACCCTCGACAATATCATTTTTTTCATCACGTGCAGTCAAAAGAATAATATACATCGCCTCGACAGGATCTGCCTGACGAAGTCTGCGGCATATTTCAACTCCATTTATCCCGGGCATCATCCAGTCCAAGATGATAAGCTTGGGAGGATCTTTCTCCTGGAGCTTTTCCCATGCTTCGTTTCCGTCACATGCAGAGACCACATCATAATTCCACTTGACAAGAATGGTTTCTAAAATACGCCGGGTTGTCACATTGTCTTCTGCGATTAAAATTTTCATAATAAGCTCACGTAGTGTGGTTATCCCTTGGGTTGAGTTAATTTATTTTTTAGAATCTCCAAATGTATATCGAGCTTTGCAACAAACGATCCAGCCTTAACCAGATCCTTTTCCTCACCGGCAATCTCGATCTGTTCTGCAATCTCCTGTAAGGCCAAGGCACCAACATTGCCGGATGCGCCTTTGATTATATGGGCCTCCCTTTGGACAAGTAACAAATCTTTCTTATTCAAAGCTTTTTTAACAGCAATTAAATTGTCAGGTATTTGTTTCAAAAAATCGTCAACAATCTCTTTGGCAAAGTCTTCATCTCCCATGAGTCGATGCAGAAGTCCGTCCCAGTTAAAAATTGAATCTGTTAAACCAAAGTGTATGATTTTTTCTTTGGACGTCGAGGATTCGGTTTGTCTCTCCTGCTTTTTTTCTTTCTTTTTCTGTTGTTCTTTTTTCATAATTATTTTCATTAAAACCTATTACCTGGATCTCTATCATGAAGATACAATATCAAGGACCCTGGCGACACATTTATTTGGATCGATACTCTGATTCATTATCACCTGGCGGATCTCAGATACGACGTTGTTAAGTTCCGCGACATTCATCTCAAGGAGTTGAATCGTTTGAGCGGCATTCTGCTCGGTGACATCCATTGCTTCACGCAGGTCCTGGGCATTTTTAAGCAGCTTTTTGTAATTCTTTATTTTTTCCATGCAGAGTGTCAGTTCATAGAAATTAACCGGCTTTTGAAGATAATCAAAAGCGCCTTTTCTCATGGCCTCTACCGCATTTTCCACCGAAGCATGAGCTGTCAACAATATAACTTCGGTTTGTTTGTTTTTAGTTTTAGCTGCTTCCAGCACATCGATTCCGTCTACTCCACCCGGCATTACCAGGTCCGTAATAATGATATCATAGAATTTCTTTGAGATAAGCTTTCCAGCCTCAACGCCGTCTGAAGCGGTTTCAATATCGTAACCTTCTTTGGCCAGCTTTTTATCAAGCATCTTCAGTGTGAAAGGATCATCGTCAACAGCAAGTATTTTTAACTGTTTCATAGGTCACCTCTTCGCGATTTTCTATTCTTCCTCCAAACTTAAGTTTGTAAATTACTCTATTTCAATTGATAATAAATCGTCCTTAAATATCTTTTTGGCTCGAATATAGGGCAAATGCCGGTTAAGGATTCCGTAGAACCGACAATCAGAAATCCATCCGGCTCCAAAACGCTGGCAATGTTTTCAAACAGCTTTTTTCTTTCCTCAAGATCAAAGTAAATGGCGACGTTTCTACAGAATATAATATCTAATTTTTCTACACCCGCAAAAGGCTTCAATATGTTTCCCTTATTAAACGAAACCATGGCCCTGATTTCATCGCTTATCTTCCAATTCCCCCCATTGGGAATAAAATATTTCTCTAGCTTTCCCTTTGAGAGTCCGCGTTCAATTTCAAATTTATTATAGGTGCCATAGCTGGCCTGCGCTATGGCAGAGTCGGAAATGTCTGTGCCAAACAACCTGACATTATATTTTTTTAAATCCGGCAAAAGCTCTTTTAACACGATGGCAATACTGTAAGCCTCCTGTCCTGTGGAACAGGCCGCGCTCCAAATACGGATCGGTATGGGAAGGAGACCGGAAGCTTTTTCTGTTCTCCTGTCGATCAAATCGGGTAAAATCTTGTGCTGAAGTACTTCAAACGGTTCTCTATCGCGAAAGAAAAGCGTTTCATTCGTTGAGATAGCATCGATGATCTTATTTTCTATGGTTTTATTAGAATCTGTCTCGGCTTTACTGCGTAATTCTTTATAAGAAGAACATTCGTATTCTTTGATCAAACCGCCAAGTCTTGTTTCAATGAGATATGCCTTGCTCTCATCCAGATTGATTCCCGAAATGTCTAAAATATATTTTGATATTTCTTTTATATCATCTCTCTTATCTTTTATCATGAGTCAACAGTCATCAGTTTTATGGCTGGGGTCGTTTTTACTCGAGTTATTTACGAATCAAATGATGTTAGACGCTATTCTTTATTTTGTCTGTTTTACCGTAAGGCAGATTTCATCGGCTATCATGTCCAGTGGAGCGATAATATCTACAATGCCTGCATCTATGGGCCCTTTGGGCATACCATAAACAACACTCGTCTCACCGTTCTGTGCAATGATGGTGGATCCATTTTTTTTCATCAGTTCCAGGCCCAAAAAACCATCTGATCCCATCCCGGTCATGATAACTCCCGTTGCCCGTCCCACATAATGATGTGCAATGGATCTAAAAAGATAATCCACAGAAGGTTTGCAGTTGTTTTCAGGTGTATCATCGGTAATTCTAATCACTCGTCTTTTGCCGTCTGCCCCGGCCATAATTTTCATCTGTTTGCCACCGGGCGCAATAAATGCGACATTCGACAAAACAGGTTCTCCGTCTTTTGCTTCTCTAACCTCAAAAGAACATTTATTGTCCAAGCTCTTGGCCAGGGACATGGTAAACATCGGCGGCATGTGCTGAACAATTAAAATTGGAACGCCTAAATTAGACGGTAAAGACGGCATCATTTGAGCCAAAGCCTTGGGTCCTCCTGTGGAGATGCCAATAGCTATAATTTCAGATTTTTGTCTCAGCCTGCCCGTTATTGCATTCATACGCTGAACAACCTGATCCGACTTCGACAAATGTTTATCTTCTTTGCTGACTGTTTTTGAACCTATCTTCCCCTTGAGGAGATGTTTTATTTCATTTCGACGGGTAAATGCCTTCAATATTGGAACAATGGTCTTTTTTAGGGTTTCCGTGTTCTCAGCCATTTTCCCTTCCTGAGGCTTGAGAATAAAATCGAACGCTCCCAAATCCAGAGCTTTCATGGTCATCTCACCGCCTTCATGGGTCAGCGTACTGAGCATGAGAGCACCCACATCAAGCCCTTTCTCCTTTATATATTCAAGGACTTCAAGGCCATTCATCTCCGGCATTTCGATGTCTAACGTCAAAAGATCGGGTTTTAGAGAAGCAATTTTTGCTATCGCCGCCTTTCCGTTATGAGCGGATCCCACCACTTCAACTTTGGGCAACTCAGAAAGAACATCGCTTACTATTTTTCGATAAACGATGGTATCGTCTACTATTAATATTTTTAGGGGTCTATCATTGATCACCGGCTATCCTCTTTCATCTCTTAAAAGTCGATGGCTAACTTTCTTCTTCCAGTACTTTTTCCACATCTAATATTCCAATCAAGCGGTCTTCGGTTTTGAATACACCGGTAAAATATTTTCCCTGAACGCCACCAATGTTGGCCGGTGGTGCCTCAACCTTTTCCGCCTCCGCCTGAATCACATCACTGATTTCTTCTACCATTAAACCAATGTGTTCTCCGTTTGAATTGACAATGATATTACGCGTTTTATCGCTCATTCCAGTTGATTTTAAGCCCAATTTTTTACCAAGATCGACAATGGTAACGATTTCGCCTCTTAAATTCAGGATTCCCAAGACATACTCCGGCGCTTGAGGTACCCTTGTCATTTCGATGAGTTTGTTGATTTCTTGAACTTTCAATATATCCATACCGCATAGGGCTTCTCCGATATAAAAGCTTGCCAATTCTACGGTATCGCTGTGAATTTCAGTTTGTGCTGGTTGTGACATCGATTAGCACCTCCATCGTTATTTTTCATTGGGATTTGAGCATTACTCGCTCTCAAACCACTGTCCTCTGTCTTCCGGCCCCTGTCATCTGCCACAAACCTTCAGTCATCTTTTGATGTTCTACTTTTGACCATCAGCAACCAACAACTTATGACTACCCTCGCCGTTGACAAATGACTATACTTTAAACTTACCGACCATCTCATTCAGTTTAGCGCCCATCTTGGTCAGTTCTTCTGCGCTTAGATTCACCTGTGAACTGCCGTTGGACATCTCACCCGCCGACTGATTGACACCAGAAATATCATTCGCAATTTCAGCGGATACGGTTGAGCTTTGTGCCACATTTTCATTCACTTCTTGAATTCCTTGTGACGCCTGGGCAACATTGCCGGCAATCTCTTTGGTGGTTACCGACTGCTCTTCAACTGCCGTAGCAATTATGGTAACAATTTCATTGACGTCATTGCTAATCTTTGAAATTTGGTCGATTTCGGTCACCGTTGCAGCTGTTGAACCTTGAATTGCGCCAATCTTTTCCTTGATTTCCAATGTTGCCTCGGCAGTTTGTTTGGCAAGATCTTTGATTTCATTGGCTACAACAGCAAAACCTTTGCCGGCCTCGCCGGCACGGGCCGCCTCAATGGTGGCATTTAACGCCAGCAGGTTGACCTGTTCGGAAATCTCAGTGATGGTTTCGACAACCTTTCCGATTTCATTGGCCGCATTGCCCAGTTCGTGAACCTTGTTCGAAGCACTCTGAGTCTGTACAACGGCCTCGCCGGTGATGTTGCTGGCTCTTTCGGAATTTTGTGCAATTTCATTAATGGTGGACGTCATCTGTTCGGCTGCTGTTGCCACCATGCCCACATTTGTCGCTGCCTCTTCCATAGCGACAGCAACAGAGTTCATGTTGGAACTCATCTCTTCCGCAGCTGCGGCCACTGTGTTCGACTTTCCGGCCATGTTTTCAGCACCTCCGGACATTTGTGAAGAAAGGCTGGACAGATCCGCAGAAGAATTGTTCAACATTTCGCTGTCTTTAGAAATATCTTTGATAATGTTTGCAACCCCTGTTACAAACGTATTGATCCAGGCAGCCATTTTATCAAGCTCATCTTGAAGTACTCCCTTTGCTACCGGGCACTGCACGCAGGATTTAAACTCGCCTGAAGTAAGACATCGGCACTGAATCTCTCCCGGCGCATTGGAGCCGATCTCCTGCCAACAGCTCGCTTTCTTACCAAAAGCCTGACAATCCGTATGCTTACATTTTCGTTGAACTGAACAGTTAACTTTTTGCATGGCAATACGCTGGGTCAAGTCACCTTTGAGCACCATTTCTCTAACAGTATCATAGGATTGTTTAATCGGCCGGTTCACCAGCTTTTCTACTATAAAGTAAAAAAGTGCTGAATATACTAGAACAAACGCGAAGCTGATGACAATATTGCTCAAAACAGTCTCCTGTTGATAGTTTTTGACAGTAAAAGTTGCTACAATTACAATCACCATGGTAATCATAACTGCCATCAATTTGCTTTTGGTTGTCTGAATTTTAAGCATCTCCTTTCTCCTTGTTTGTCATTTATTATTTGTCATTTATCATTTGTCCATTTTGTCATTGTCCTTTTAGTTCTGAATATTCTGCTATTTAGCCCTCCTCCTAATTCTCTCAGTCATCTGACTCCTGTTATTTACAAATATTCATCTCTCTAATATTTATAACCAATGACTATCAGCCAACAATAATGACTATACCCTAAACTTTCCCACCATCTCATTCAACGTTTCGGACAATCTGGCCAACGCTTCGGCACTCATGTTAACCTGGCTGCTGCTGTCGGACATCTCCCCTGACGCTTGGTTCACATCTTCGATATCTTTGGCAATATCTCCGGCAACACAGGAACTTTGGGCAACGTTCTCATTGACCTCCTGTATGCCCTGAGAAGCATGGACAACATTTTCGGCAATCTCTTTGGTGGTTACCGACTGCTCTTCCACTGCCGTAGCAATAGTAGAAACAATATCATTGACATCATTGTTAACATTTAAAATTTGGCCGATCTCCGAAACCGTCGCATCAGTTGAACCCTGTATGGCTTCGATCTTTCCTTTTATCTCTTGAGTTGCTTCGGCGGTCTGTTTGGCAAGATCTTTGATTTCATTGGCCACAACGGCAAAACCTTTGCCGGCCTCACCGGCCCTTGCCGCCTCAATGGTGGCATTTAAGGCCAGCAAGTTGACCTGTTCGGAGATTTCAGTGATGGTCTCGACAACCTTTCCGATTTCATTGACTGCACCGCCCAGTTCGTCGACCTTGCTCGAAGCACTCTGAGTTTGAACAACGGCCTCACTGGTGATGTTGCTGGCTTTTTCTGTGTTTTTTGCAATTTCGTTGATAGTAGCGATCATCTGCTCGGCCGCCGTAGCTACCATGTTCACATTGGTCGCGGCCTCTTCAGTAGCTGCAGCAACTGAGTTCATTTTTGAACTCATTTCTTCTCCAGCAGAAGCAACTACATTAGCCTTTTCAGACGTCTGTTCTGCGCCGGAAGTCATCTGCTTTGATATCTCGGATAACTCTCCAGAGGCCTCCTTTACGTGATTCGCGTTTTTAGCGACATCTTTTATAATTTTTTGTATCGCGTCTATAAATTTGTTGAACCACCCGGCCATTTCACCAACTTCATCTTTTGTTTCCACTTTTAGACGCTTTGTCAGATCTCCTTCCCCTTGGGCAATATCCTTGAGCATCTCACCGGCGTGTTTGATCGGTACTGTAATTTTACGCGATATATAAGTAATCACACCAGCGCCAAGTACAAATAAGATGATGATAACACCGATTAAATCATTCCTCTGTCTGGCGATGGCTGATTTTATTTCTTTTGTTTTTTGTATTTCCACCGCTTTTATATCATCTAGATAAATACCGGTTCCCACAATCCAGTTCCAGGGCTTAAAAAGTTTGACGTACGACAATTTTGGAACCGGCTTGTCATAACCGGGTTTCGGCCACATATAGTCCACTAAACCTTCTCCCTTTTCACGGCATATTTTTACAAATTCATTAAAAAGATGTTTGTCGTTGGGATCTTTAAAGTCAGACAGATCCTTTCCGTTTAAAGCGGGCTTGATGGGATGCATGACCATCTTTGGATGCATGTCGTTGATCCAGAAATAGCCTTTTTTGTCGTATCGCATATCTTTAACAAGGTCTAATGCAGACTGTTTTTTTTGATCTTCCGTTAAATCAGATCTGTTGTAAGTACTTCGTATAGTATTAAAAGTAATGTCTACAATATTATTCAGCTTTTCTTTTTTCTCCATCATCATCATAGTCTTTACGGAGGCGATTTCTGCTTCTCCCCTTTTTCCTAAAGAATGAATTGACATTATCAAGCTGATTATTCCCATTAACAACAACCCTGATAGTGAAAAAACAATAATCTTTTTATTAATGTTCATGGTATGATCCTCTTTCTTACATCTTTATAATGGTTAAACATATTTAATTACTTTTAAATATTAAGCATTAAATTTCCATTGAAATCATTGTCATCGATGAGCAATACAGTCGATGAATTGTCCATGGGCCCATTAATTCAAATGTTAACGGGAAGATAATTAATAACGCTCCGCATTAGCTTTTCTCTGTCCAGTTTGATTTGATAATCATCGATACCAGCTGATTCTCCCCTTGCGACATCTTCTTCTCCAGCCATGGTGGTCAAAGCGATAATCGGCAAATCGGCAAATCGCTTGTCTTTCTTTATTTTTTCTGAAAGTTCGTAACCATTAAGATTCGGCATCTCTATATCCGTTACAACGAGGGAAACCTCTTCAGAATGTTCCAAAAGAAGATTCCATGCCACATTTCCATCTTCGGCACCGATAACGTTGTACCCTTCTTCTTCCATAAATCCCTTGACCTGATTTCGGAAAAAGTTAGAATCCTCTGCATAAAGGATTGTTACACTTTTTCCTTGAGCAGTCTGAACTATTTCCCTGTCGGGAAACCACTCCGGATTCAAGGTATGCACCAAACCATATACATCCACAAGCAAAGTTGTATGATCACCAATGATGGCAGATCCCAAAATACCCTGTTGTTTTAACGTTTCGTCATCGATTTCAACCGAGATTTCTCTGGCATCCACAGGCCCAACAGCCATAATGCCAATTTCTCTGTCTGCGATGTTAACCACTATGACCAAAAGATCCTCTTTTTTAGCCATGGGTTTTACATGTGCAACTTGATCTATGGTAAATAGCGCAAGGCTTCCGCCGCGATATTTCATAACCTTTTTACCGCCAACTTCTTCGATGTCTGTATCTTTTATTTTTTCAATACGCTCGACATGATTAATCGGGATAGCGAACTGTTCCTCATCTTCGCCCCTAAAAATCAGGATAGATTGCCTGTCTTTGCTGCCCCTGTCAGCCTCATTGTTCTCCACAGCCACCTCGCCTGCTCTGTCGGACCCTTCAACAGAAGTTAGACCGTACATATTTGCAAGATTTGCAACATCGAGTATCAGGGCAACACGGCCGTCACCCATAATGGTTGCACCGGCATATTCTTTGCAAACCTTTAGATGGCGACCCAGCGGTTTGACAACGATCTCTTCGGAATCATTCAGTTCGTCGACCACGAGTCCGTATTTCATCGCGCCTGTGGAAACAACGACGATATTCAGTGCACTTGATGCATGGTAACGCCTGTCTTTTGGATTCCGTTTTACTTCTTCTGAACTCCTGTCCAGATCTTCCTTTTTATCAGTTTTGAGCTTTGAGTTTTCAGCATCTGTGTGATCCTCGGAAAAATACGGGTTCCTTTTGGATCTTCGATCAGAAATGTTTCGACGTCTGTCTGTTTTTGAGCTTCCATCTTTATAATCAAAATAAGTCGATTCAATCCCGATGACATCGGCAAGTTTTATTAACGGCAAAAGATTACCACGCAGCCTTACCACTTCCGCATCTCCAACGATTTCCACTCTGTCTTTTACCTGATTGGCGGGAATTCTCAAAAGCTCTTCCAAATTTACTTGTGGAATGGCATATCGATCACCTCCGGCAACAATGATCTGGCTGGGTATAATGGCAAGGGTCAGCGGCAACTTTATTCGGATCGTCGTCCCCTCTCCAATTTTAGAGTCTATATCGATCACGCCGCCGAGTCTGTCCAGATTGGTTTTGACAACATCCATGCCCACGCCGCGCCCCGACACATCCGTTACTTTTTCAGCCGTTGAAAATCCGGGCATAAAGACAAGGTTTATTTTTTCTTTATCGGACATCATTCTTGCCTGATCTTCTGTAACCACTCCTTTTGCCACCGCGGTTGCTGCCAGTTTCTGCCCGTCCAGACCCTTTCCATCGTCTGAAATTTCAATATTGACCTGCCCTGCTTCATGATAGGCTTTTAAAATAATTCTTCCCGTATTATTTTTTCCAGCCTCGTTTCGGTCTTCAGGAAGTTCAATTCCGTGATCCACAGAATTCCGAACCAGGTGGGTTAAGGGGTCACCGATAGCCTCTATAATGGTTTTATCCAGCTCAACTTCTTTGCCCTTTAAATATAATTCTACATTCTTGCCCAAGTTGCCCGCCAAGTCTCGGACAACACGGGGAAATTTATTAAATACGATTCCAATATTCTGCATCCGGGTAAGCATTATGGCCTCTTGCAATTCGGATGTAATCAAATCTATTCTCTGGCCCGAAGTTTCCGCTGCTCTGGGATCACCGGAAGATATAGCCTGGAGAAGCTGATTTCTGCTCAGGACAAGCTCTCCGGCCAGATTCATGAGTGTGTCCAAAAGACTTATATTTACCCTTAAGCTCGCATCGGAAGCACCCATACAGGTTTTTGTATCTTCAACTTCAATTTCAGACACATTCTCTTTTTCCGGCTCCTCTTCATTTGAACACTCCACAACTGTTTCTTCCTGGATTTCACTTGTCGTCTTCAAAGATCCATCACCTCCAAATTCATCTTTTAACTGCTTTTCAGACGCTAACACATCAGGATCAGAGTATTCTGCTATGGATTTGACTTGAAGGTCATCAGTCAGCTCGAAGATTTGCTCTTCATTTATTTCAAAAAGCAAGTTAATATCTTTCGGACTTACAAGGGTTGCAAAGAAAACGATAAATGGGAATTGATCCGGAAGTTCTTTTTCCCGGAGAAAACCAACAGCATCGATATCGATCTGTTTATCAAGAACAAAGCCGGTGGAGCACATATCGCTGATAAGATCCGAAGGTGTTTTATTCTTCGTATGAATATCATGAATCAAATCGAATCGAATCAGATAGATATTTTTTCCACCTTTCCTGCCTTCTGAAATCATATCTTCGGTAATCGCAAAGCTTGCCATTTGGTCAGGCAGTGAAATAATATCAGGTTGCAAGGAATCATCAAACTTCTTGTTTTCGATTTCTATCTCCGCTTCTTTTTTTGCAGGCATTCCATTTGCAACCGATAAAAGTGATTCTATATGATTCGTAATATCGATATCGTTGCTCTGTGCAATATTGTTTATAAGATTTACCAGTGCATCTGAAGCCAGTAAAAGTATGTTGATTATCTCTGGATCGGGAACCATTTCACGGCTTCGAATTTTTCCCAAAATATTTTCCATTTCGTGTGTTAGGTTTTTGATATTTGTGAGCCCCATAAAACCAGCGCCACCTTTTATGGAATGAGCGGCACGGTACACCTTATTTACCAGGTTTTCGTCGATATTAGCGCCAGAAGCTTCAATGGCCAGCAAATCATTCTGAATATCCGCCAGATGTTCCAACGATTCATCTATAAATAAATGCATGGTTTCATCAAACTGAATGCTCATTTAAACCCTCCCGGTTAAGAAAATGCCATAATTTATTGAAATATAATTCCTTATAGAAGTCGATCATTGACTAGGCGTTTTGGTTCATCTGTTCAATTTCAAAATGCTTGTTCAGCCCAAGTGCATCGAAAAGGGTGTTGATTTCATCCGGAACATTTTTAAGCAAGAGCTTCGCTCCAGCATTGTTCATGGTATTGTGAGTTGCAGCAATAACGCTTAGGCCCACAGGGTCAACTGATTTTACATTTACAAAATCCAGCGTAAGTTCCGTGATCCCTTGCTCTATGATTTTATGCAGCTTCTTATTTAAACTTTCCGCTTTGGAAGCGACGACATTTTTGCCTGGTCGAACATTTTTTTTTGTCTGATTTTTCTTGTTCTTTCCCATTGCTTTCTCTCACTTTTCTGATCCGTTAACCTGTTTTTTTAAGAATGATTATGAATTATAGGAACTCTAATTGCATCTTATCGTTTTCAAGGATTTCAAAATGCGTGCCACTCATTCCTGATTGGTAATAAAAATAAGTGAAAACCGTGAAATACGTGGGCTTCAATCCTGTATGTACTATTTGGGTGAAGTGGAACAGATTTTATGGATTCCATTGTGATACCAAGATGTTTAACTGGTTTCCCATGCTTTCATTCTTTCTGTCTCAAATCTTTGCACAACTTGTTTTTTAACTATTCAGGAATTGAATCCGATATAAGACAATATGAGATATGATTCGTTTTTGTTGTGATTCGTCAGTTCTTTGACGTCATCCGATGAATTTTTGACGATTGAAGTTGTTTTGGCCTGTTTTTTACGGATCAGTGCTTATATGAACATCAGGTTAATGTATTGACTCAAGTTCCGCCCCTTTAATCATCAGCAGCTCCAATAGAGTGTAGCGGGCCGAAACTTGAGTTATTGACATGTTGGCCGTAGTTAGATAATTATAGATATTTAAAGTTTACTAAACATTTAATTCTTTATTCTTTTACGGTGTCGGAATCTACACATATGAAACCGTTGTCCGCTCAGAATTTTTTACAATCCAGAATCAATCGATTGTTACGCAAATCTACCGATAATTATAGCAAGACCATAGGTGCGATTTTAAGGAAAAGAGGTGTAATTACCGAAGAACAACTCCAGAACGCCCTTAAAGTGCAAAAAGATAAACTCTATACCTTGGGCAAGGCCGTTCGCTTGGGGCAGATCATTGTTGAACTGGGCTATGCATTAGAAAAAGATCTGGTTAAGGCGGTCAATGATGAATATCAAATTTCAGTTAACACACTGTCCGACGACATCAGAGGTCTTGTCAAAAAAAAACGCGAAAGCTTTGTTGAAGGTCTTCCTCCACTACGTATTCCCATCTGGCTACAGTTTTTTGCCGCAACTATGGTTATTATTATTATCACCATTTTTGTAATGAGTTTCTTTATTTTGAGTCAGCAAAGAGAAAGGCTTTACAACCAAACCTTAAAAATCGGCAAAGTCAGTCTAAACTATTTTAGCGGGAATGCGTCTATTCCGCTTATAGAAGACAATATCTTAAGACTTAATACATTAATAAAAGACGCCACTCATGTTGAGGGACTCCTTTATGCAATTATCGTTGACCACAATCAGACGATAAAGGCACATACAGATATAAACAAAATTGGGAAAACTTTTGAGAAATTTGTAAACATTACCGATGTAAGAAAAGAAGAAGACGTTACTTATTTTAATTACTTTTCAGAATCGGGTGAGCATGTTTTAAATTTAACTCGCACTATATTATTTAATCAAAAGGAGCTGGGCGAAGTCCATGTTGGGGTTTCCATCGATTTTATTGAAAAATTAATCCTTAAAGCACAACTTACAATTATCGGAATAACCTTCTTCATTATCACTATTGGCAGTGGTGTTGCAGTTTTTCTTGGATTCCATTTTTCACGCCCTATTTCCAACCTCGTCCAGGCAACCAGAGAAATCGGCTCTGGGAATTATCAACATAAAATCATCCTGGCAAGAAATGATGAACTTGGGGATTTGTCTACTGCATTTAATCGCATGGGTGAAGAACTCTGGAAAAACTCACTTATGCAGAAATCCTTTGGCAAGTATATCGGTTCCGAAGTTCTGGAGATGATCATGGCCAACCCTGAAAGTGTCTGGTTAAAAGGCCATAGAAGTGAAGCCACTATTGTTTTCATCGATATCAGAGGATTTTCATCATATTCCGAGGTTAAAGAGCCTGAAGAAATCATTGAAAAGCTAAATCAATACTTTGAAATTGCCACACAGACAATCCAGGATCATGGCGGGTATGTTGATAAGTTTATCGGTGATGCGGTTTTGGGTGTTTTTGGCGTTCCGGTCTACCATAAAAACCACGTGTTAAGAGCCGTAAGTGCTGCCAGTGATATGCAAAAAGCGTTTCTTGAAAAACGGGAAAATGGAAATGATCTCCTTAAATCCGTGGGGATCGGAATAAATTCAGGTGTTGTCGTGTCAGGTAATATCGGATCACAAAATAGAATGGAATATACCGTTATTGGTGAAAGCGTAAACCTGGCTGCACATTTATACCGGCTGGCCAACCCCGGTGAAATAGTTATAAGTAAAAGTGTTTACGTCCATCTAAAAGAAAATCTTGAAGTGGAGCCGCTTCCTCCACAATATATAAAAGGTAAGTCGGATCCCGTGGAAACCTTCAGACTGCTGGGTATACGGGAGAACCATCATGCCTGAAACGGCAAATATAAAAAAAACTGTTTTAATAAATATTTTTTCGTTATTTTCTTTACTCCTTGCGGCTTGTTCAACAAATGGATTGATTTCCCATAATACCCATCAGGCCCATGTTTCTGACGATTTTGTCATCGTAAAGACAACCGCGCAAGACACATTCTCTTCCCTTGCCGCCTACTATTTGAAAGACCCGGACAAAGGTTGGCTAATCGCTGAATTTAACCGTATGACAACGCTTATCCCCGGCCAAGAACTGATTATTCCATTATCACCATTTAATAAAGGCGGTCTGAAAGCCGAAGGTTATCAAACGGTTCCTATATTGGTCTACCACAATTTTTCAAAAAAAAGGTCTGATAAAACAGCAGTGGGTCAAGATGACTTTGAAGCCCAGATGAAATACCTGAAACAAAACGGCTATCATGTTGTTTCAATAGATCAATTATTAGATTTTATCGATTATAAGGAACAACTCCCCGAAAAATCGATTGTCATAACATTTGACGACGCATGGCGTTCTATCTTTGATATCGCTCTTCCCATATTAATAAAATATGATTTTACCGCAACATTTTTTATTTACACAGATTTTATCGGCGGTGGGAAAGCCATGACCTGGAAACAAATCGAAACTCTTTCAAAAATCGGGTTTGATATTCAATGCCAAACGAAGACCCACAGGAATCTGGCAGTTCCAAAAAAGAATGAATCGTTCAAAGAATATTTTGAATCCATTAAAATGGAGATCAGTTATCCCAAAAAGCTGCTTAAAAAGAAACTGAATATAGATTGTAAATTTTTGGCATACCCTTATGGAGAAACCAACAATCTTGTCATTGCTTTGTTAAAAAAACACGGCTACCGGGCAGCGTTCACCGTTGACCGAAAGCCGAACCCATTTTTTATTGACAAATATAGAATCTACCGGTCTGTAATATATGGTAGCTATGACATGGATAAATTTAAGGATAATTTGTCCGTCTTTCAGAAGAACGAATTGAAATGAAAAAGTCGATAAATGTAATTTTGATGATCATTATTTTGTCTCTATTTTTCGGATGGGCAGGCCCACTTGATTCTTTCGGAGATGTTGGCCATAAGGTTCCTGAAAAGACTTCTGAAAAAACACAGAGAAATAAGTCGGTTTTTCACTCTTCTGATTATCTGAAACAAGCAAAGACATATAAAAATAACGATGAATTGCAATTGGCGCTTTTCTTTTTAAAAATTGCCGCTTCATTAAGTCCTGATGACATGGAAATTGTCGGAAAAATATCTGATTTGAAACTGACCATTAACAAAAAATCCAACAACTATTTTAAAAAAGGGAAAAAATTTTATGTGCAAATAAAATTCGAAGAGGCTCGCAGGCAGTTTTTGACCGCGCTAAGATACAACCCTGATCATAAAGACGCTCTGGATTATCTGAAAAACAGGTTAATTCCCAAAGAATACATAAATTACACCTTAGAAAAAAACGACTCGCTAAAAATCATTTCCAATAAATTTTACAAAGACCCTGAATTGGTTTTTCTTATCGTATATTTTAATAACCTTAAATCCGATACCGAACCCGAGCCAGGACAAATACTTAAAATTCCCTTACTGGATCCGGAATTTAATCAAACCATCGGCGATCATCGTCAAGACATGATTTCGGCAAAGAACCTGCTGGAAAAAAATCGATTCCAAGAAGTTATCGTTATAACCGAAAAAAGACTGGAAAATGACCCTTTAAACAAAGAAGCCATTAAATTAAAAGATGAAGCCTTTTATCAAATTGGAATACAGCTAAGCAGTCAGGAAAAATATTTTGAAGCGATAGATGCTTTCAAAAAGATCACGCCCGAATATGAAGGCGTGAATAGCGTCATTCAAGAAGCTATTCAGCATGAGCTGCTAAAAGCTGAAAATCTTCTAAAAGAAAAAAAATATGAGGCATCTATAGATCTTGCCGAAAAGATTTTGGGCTATGACCAATCAAATGAAGCAGCTAAAAAACTTATCAGCACCTCCCTTTGCCAACAAGGAAAAAATTTGTTCATCCGAAAGAAATATGACGAAGCTTTACACGTGCTGGATAAAACAGACCCTGCCGACGATTGTGCTGAAAAAATTAGACTTGCGGTTAAAAAAGGGATAAAACAACAAGCTGAAGCACACTACATTCAAGGGGTTAAACATTTTCTGAATGAAGAACTACAAAGCGCCATAAAAGAATGGGAAAAGACTTTAAAACTGAATCCAGAACATGACAAGGCAAAAAAGAATATTGAAAAGGCCAGAAGCCTGTTGGAAAAACTAAAAGAAGTCAAATGAAATAGCTGCCGCCTAGTTTATTTTTTCAATACATTTCGAACCCTTAATTTTCTGTAACTTTTATCAAGTATCGCATTCAAAATCAAATGAAAGTT
>CALLDL010000040.1 GCA_937998305.1 uncultured Desulfobacterales bacterium
TGCTATATCATCTTCTGCATGCGATATTGCGCAAAGACCATCATTTTATTTGCAGAAGCGGTATACACTACAAAGTCGATTTGTCTGAAGGCATTGATTTATCATTGTATTTATTTGGAAATTTTCAAAGCCATGTCGCCAGCAGAAGATATGTTGCATTAAAAGATGATGCGATCGTTTTCGACATTGGCGCCAATGTTGGAAGTACGGTTTTGCGATTCGCGCAACTCGCTCCGCACGGCCATGTTTATGCATTTGAACCCACAGATTATGCTTTCCAGAAGCTTTTGATCAATTTGTCATTGAATCCCTGGTTGGCGAATAGGATCACCCCCGTTCAACTCTTTTTATCTGACGAAACCCGGGCCGATCATCATTTAGAGGCATATTCAAGCTGGAAGGTGGATGGCAGAAGTTCGAATATTCACCCATTGCATGGCGGCATGCTAAAACCAGCTGAATCGGTCCAGGCCGTAACTTTGGATGATTATTGCTTGGAGAATGAAATTCAACGCATTGATTTAATTAAAATTGATACAGACGGTCATGAACTTCAGGTGCTTGCGGGTGCCAAAAAAATACTTGCGGAATGTCTTCCTTATATAATTTTTGAAATTAGTTTGTACGGTCTCAAAGAGCAAAAAATCGAATTCCAGCAATATCATTCCTACTTTACGCATTTTAATTATACTCTGCTGAATGCGAAGAACGGCCGAGAAATAAACCTGCAAAATTTTAACAGCCAAATACCCGCGCGCACCACAACCGATATTATTGCTGTGCCACCTGATGATTCCATATGAGGAAAAGAATTTTTTGGCGCTTCAATTTCGGCATGTGGATTCGCTAAAATAGATGAATTTATGGTATGATATTTGCTGCAGTAGTTATTCGGCCAGGAGAAGCCCGATATCATCATGTTCGAAAAAATTACAGCGTATAAACTGCCAGCTGACAAGAAGAAAGCAAATACAGCCATGGTCACCCGTAACAATGCGCATAACGGGATCTTTTGCAATATTCGAGCTGAACTGCTGATTTGCCTTTTGCTTGTCATGGTTACATTTGCCGTCTACTGGCAGGTGAGGAATTATGCATTTGTCCATATCGACGATAGTCAGTATGTAACCGAAAATCAACATGTTCAAGATGGACTGAGCATTGAGAGCATAATTTGGGCTTTTTCAAGCCAGCATGCCGCCAACTGGCATCCAATTACCTGGTTGTCCCATATGCTCGACATTGAGCTTTATGGGCTGAATCCAGGAGCGCATCATCAGACCAACCTGATTTTTCACATCGCAAACGCCTTATTGTTGTTTTTTGCTTTTAGAAAGATGACTTCCAATTTATGGCAGAGCGGTTTTGTTGCGGCCCTGTTTGCCCTTCATCCGCTGCATGTTGAATCGGTTGCCTGGGTGGCCGAACGCAAAGATGTCTTGAGTACTTTTTTCTGGATGCTGACGATGTTCAGCTATGCGCGCTACGCCGCACATCCGGGGATCAATCGCTATTTGCCGGTTGTCGGGTTCTTTTTGCTGGGGTTGATGGCCAAGCCGATGCTAGTAACCCTGCCGTTTGTCTTGCTGCTTTTGGATTTTTGGCCTTTGCGACGCATGCAATTTAACGCGCCGGCTGATGACGGCCACAAATTACAACAGCGATCGCAGGGGCTTCTGATCTTCTGGGAAAAAATCCCTCTTTTTTCTCTTGCAGTGGCATCGAGCGTTATGACTTTTCTGGCGCAAAAAAGTGGAGGCGCTGTGGGCTCCATGGAGCTATACCCACTTACGACCCGGGTGGCGAATGCGCTTGTTGCTTATGTAAAATATATTGGCCAAATGATCTGGCCTGCGAATCTGGCGGTCTTTTATCCGTATTCCGAAAGCTTACCCGGCTGGCAGGTTATCGGTGCGGGTGCGTTGCTGGGCTTGATTACTTTTGCGGCCATTCGATCCTTCGGGCAGCGGCCCTGGTTTGTTGTCGGGTGGCTCTGGTTTCTGGGAACCCTTGTACCCGTCATTGGTCTGGTGCAGGTAGGCTTACAAGCCATGGCTGATCGTTACACCTACATACCGCTGATCGGCGTGTTTATCATTGTTGCCTGGGGAGTTCCGGAGCTATTGCATAAATGGCGCCATAAAGAAAAGCTGCTGGGACTAACCGCCATTTCGGTTATTATCATGCTTGGCATAACTTCGTGGATGCAAACCCGTTATTGGGAAAACAACCATGCCCTTTTCAAACATGCCTTGGATGTTACAGAAAAAAATTATTTGGCGCACAATGCCTTCGGAAATGCTTTGAAAGAAGAGGGGAAGAGCAGTGAGGCGATACGCCATTATTTAAGAGCGTTAGAAATCAGACCAGACTATGCAGCACCTCACTACAGCATTGGGCATACGCTGGCCGCAAAGGGAAATTACGAGGACGCCACCAACCATTTTCAAAAGACCCTTCAGATCAAACCCGATTATGCCGAGGCCCACGATAATCTGGGGTATGCCTTTATGATGCAGGGAAAGATTGAACAGGCTATTTTGCATTATTCGGAAGCATTGCGGATGAAACCCGACGATGCGGAAGTACATAATCGGCTGGGGCTGGCACTGGTCAGTCAAGGACAATTCGACAATGCCGTTATCCATTTTCAAAAAGCAGTCAATTTGAAGGCCGACTTCATAGCGGCGCAAAATAATCTTTACAGGGCGCAAAACGATTTAACGCGTATCGACTAAATCCACCAACAGCATTAACCCGGATGTTTTCGAAACAGACCCGAAAAAATATGGATAAAAAAATCGGATTTAAAATCCGGCCGGAGACCATTATCTGTTTTTTCCTCATCCTGGCAACCGGAGCTGTCTATTTACAGGTCTGGAATCATGAATTTGTCGGGTATGACGACAATGATTATGTCAGCGAAAATGCCCGGGTGCAAAATGGGTTGACTTTAGATAACCTCATCTGGGCTTTTAAAACCACACATACAGGTTACTGGCATCCGTTAACCTTGTTGTCCCACATGCTGGATGTTGAGCTTTTTGAGATGCAATCCGGACGTCATCACATGACCAGTGTGCTCTTTCACATTTTAAACTCTTTGCTGTTATTTGTCGTATTTAGGAAAATGACAGGCAATGTGTGGCAGAGTGGATTTGTTGCGGTCATGTTTGCCCTCCATCCGCTGCATGTGGAATCGGTCGCCTGGACGTCGGAGCGCAAAGATGTTTTAAGCACGTTTTTCTGGATGTTGGCTCTCTGGAGTTACGCCCGTTATACTGAACACCCGCAAATAAAGCGCTATTTACCGGTTATGGGCTTCTTTGTGATGGGCCTCATGGCCAAACCGATGGTGGTGACCCTGCCATTTGTATTACTCCTCTTGGATTACTGGCCTTTAAAGCGGATTCAATTCAACACCTTAAACAAAGATACAGCCATCTCTGCATGGCGGTCGACGGCTGGTTTTCTTATCTTAGAAAAAACACCGCTTTTTATCCTTACCCTGGCATCGTGTTTCATTACGTTTTTCGCCCAGGAAAAAAGAATCCTCGCCTCGTCTGCGATCCATCCATTTTCTGTAAGAGTTGGCAATGCGTTTGTCTCCTACCTGGAATATATTCAAAAGATGATCTGGCCAGACAATCTGGCGGTGCTCTACCCGCATCCAGGCACAATATCGGGGTGGCATTTTATCGCCGCACTGATTCTTCTGATCAGCACCTCGTTTTTGGCCATCAGATACCTGAAAAAGTTTCCCTGGCTTGGGGTTGGATGGTTCTGGTATCTGGGCACCCTTGTCCCGGTAATCGGCATTATACAGGTAGGGGTTCAGGCATTGGCCGATCGGTACACCTATATACCGCTGACCGGCCTGTTTATAATATTCGCCTGGGGGACGCCGCAACTGATGGCCGGATGGCGGAACCGGACTATCGTAATTTCTACCATATGCGCAGTTTTGTTTCCGGTTCTGATGACCATCGCATGGACACAGGCAAGTTACTGGCAAAACAGTCGTACGCTTTTTACGCATACCCTGGATGTGACATCGGACAACTATGTAATCCATAATAATTTAGGATTTGAAATGGCCGTATTTGGCCGCGCTGATGATGCCCTTAAACATTACAGAGAAGCCATAAAAATAAATCCTGATTTTGAAATCGCCCACATCAATTTAGGAAAAGCCCTGCTTCTTAAGGGGAAGGTGAATGAAAGCGTTCGATATTATCAAGCTTTGTTAGAAATAAAACCGGCTTATGCCGGCGTTCATCATAATTTAGGGCTGGTGCTGCTTCGTAAAGGAGATACCGAAAATGCGATCGTTCATTTCCGAGAGGCCCTGCGTATCAACAAGAACTATGCGGAAGTCTATAACAGTCTTGGAGCCGCCATGCTATATAAGGGGGAAGTTAAAAAGGCCATTAGCCAATTTCGACAGGCGCTGCGAATAAAGCCGGATCTCCTTATAGCCCAGAAAAATCTTTCGAAGCTGGAAAATTTGGCAGACCCAAAGCCTGAGGTTAGACTGGAATTTAAATAATTCCTAAAATGAGGGTAGAATGTATAAAAATCATAAAATTATCGTCGTCATGCCGGCATACAATGCCGCCCAGACCCTGCGCCAAACCTTTGATGAGGTCATGGCCCAGGAAATAGTTGATATCGTGATCGTTGTTGATGACAAAAGCAGCGACGAAACCGTTTCAATTGCAGAGTCTTTACCGAATACCATTGTTTACTCTCATGAAAAAAATAAAGGCTATGGCGGCAATCAAAAATCCTGCTATCGATTGGCCCTTGAAGCCGGCGGAGATATCATCATCATGGTTCATCCAGACTACCAGTACACTCCATTGCTTATACCGGCGATGGCTTCAATGATCGGAAACGGCCTGTATCATTGTGTGTTGGGTTCGCGGATCCTGGGCGGGTATGCGCTCGAGGGGGGTATGCCCACATGGAAATATGTTGCCAATCGAATATTGACCTTTGTTGAAAATATTTTTCTGGGAGCCAAGCTTTCCGAGTACCACACCGGGTATCGCGCTTTTTCGCGCGAGCTGCTTGAGCGGTTGCCAATTGAAAACAATTCAGATGACTTTGTATTTGATAATCAAATGCTGGCGCAGGTTTTGTGGTTTGGATACACGGTAGCTGAAATCAGCTGTCCGACCAAGTATTTTGCAGAAGCTTCATCGATAAGTTTTTTCAGAAGTATGAAATACGGATTGGGTTGTCTGCACACAGCGCTACACTTTTTTTTGGCCAGAATGAGACTGATCAATTCAATGAAATTTCCCATTACCAATAAGTAAAAACATTAATTTTATCAATTGACAAATTGACGGAATTTTACTGCTGGTTAAAAATCATGACGAGATGTACCTCAAATAGAAACATTTGCTTATTTTTATCAAGTAGAGAGAAATGTATTTTCGAAAGGTAATTTGGCTTACTTTTTCATTAAAGCGAGCCGTCGGTAAGAATCGAAGCAACGCGTAAGCCAGATAATGTCGACGATGCGAAATCAAAACAACTTGCTAAATATTAGAGCCAGAGAAAATTTTATTCTCTGCTCGGCCATCATCATTTTGATCATCGGCATCTTCTGGCCGGTTTTCAGCTTCGACTATGTTTTGTATGATGACGGTGGCTATGTTTACAATAACCAAAACGTTCTCCGTGGGTTAACGCTTGAAAATGTTAAATGGGCATTTACCACTTTTGATAGAAGCAATTGGCACCCTCTGACCTGGCTGTCTTACCTGCTGGATGTTGAATTGTTCGGAATGAATCCCGGCGCACAACACGGGATCAATTTGTTTTTTCACATATTAAATAGCGTTTTGTTGTTTGTGATATTAACAAAGATAACCGGTCAGCGATCTGCCAGTTTAATTGTGGCGGGACTTTTTGCTGTTCATCCGTTGCATGTTGAATCGGTGGCATGGATCTCAGAGAGGAAAGATGTTTTAAGCACCTTTTTTTTCCTTATGGCCTTGTTGTGTTATGCCCGCTATATTCAAAAACCTTCTCGAACCAGGTATGGGTTCATGGCGCTATCATATGCGATTGGACTCATGGCGAAACCCATGCTGGTAACTTTCCCATTTGTCTTGTTATTGCTAGACTTCTGGCCTTTTCACAGATTAAATTCCTTAACAAACAATTTCAAGGAGTTGACGTTTATCAAAAGATCCGTTCCTTTGATTATCGAAAAAATTCCATTGTTTGTTTTGTCTGCTATCTCTTGCGTCCTTACTTTTCTATCACAAAAAGAAGGCGGTGCCGTTAGCAACATTGACTTTTTTTCTTGCGTTTCCAATGCGTTCATATCTTATTTCATGTATCTGGTAAAGACAGTAGCGCCATTCCATCTGTCTGCTTTTTACCCTTTTCCAAATAACATTAGCGTATTAAAACTATCCATTAGTTGTGTTGTATTGTTGTGTTTGGCGGTCATCGCTATTAAACGTGTAAGAAAATCTCCGTGGATTTTTGTTGGTCTGGCTTGGTATATTGGGACCTTAGTTCCCGTTATCGGTATCGTTCACGTTGGGGACCTGGCCATGGCTGATCGCTATACCTATATCCCGCATATCGGTCTTTTTATT
>CALLDL010000041.1 GCA_937998305.1 uncultured Desulfobacterales bacterium
AACGGACTGCAAACTCCTCAACTGAAAACTTTCCCCAGTCTTTCATGATCTCTTCAACTTGCTCAACCGCAGGCAGTTTTTTGTTTGTAATGTCAGTCATATTTTACACCTTCAGATCATTAAAAGTACAGATACCTTGCCCTAACAACTACTTTTGATTAGTTCATTTCGATTACATATATCCTAAATTCACAAAAAATCAAAAAGCGATCCATTTATGATTCTTATTCAAAATCACTACTATTTATTAATTTTCGTGAGGCTTCAACTTCAATGTAAGCCCCTCAATATCAAGTATCACCGCTTTACTACCTTGTGGTAATGGAATATCACAAATAGCCTTCCATAGCTCTCCGTTGACCAAAACTTGGCCTTCGGTTTTGTCCCATCGTTTAATTTCGACAACTTTTCCAACCATGCCCATCACACCATATTTAGATTTTTTCCTTCCTTTTAAAATAAACCAGAATAACGGGATAAATACATGTTCAATCAGCTCAATACAATAAAGCATATTATTATTGTGATTATTACGGTTTCTAGCATGAATCACCGGCCAAGCATTCTCATCTCTTTAACAATTCATTTTATTTCATGATACTGTATTTCTTCAAATTGGATCTTATGTATTTCCAATGCAAAATTATATGTATTGCAATCGTGACCATAAATATCAATGCAGTCCATTCATGGACTGTAATAAGGAAATGTCTGATGGAAACTAATACACTTCCCCTTGCTTCATATCCTCTGGGTAATACAAACCAGTTTAACAAACCGGTGATGCTTAACAAAATAAAAAGAATAAAAGACAAAACATTGACTGTCCAAAGCTTAAAGGCTTTCTTACTATTCATAAATTTTCACATAGGAATTAAGAAAAGGGTTTTATAGATTAGCTGATTACTTTCACACTGTATCAATCTCAATTGAATAAATCGGTTATAGTGTTAGGTCAGCTCAATAAGAGATGTTTCATAATGAAACTGATTCAAGATAGAGAACAGATTTCAGAGGAGAATCTATATTAAATCCAATATTATAAGAAAGTTTATATGTCAAATGATAAAATATTAATTATTTCAAACAGTTAAATATCACATTGTGGTATCGATTGTTGGAAGGAATTGATGGAAAAGAGAGATGGACTTGATTAAAGATATCTTGCCAAAACCACAGGTTCAAGCATCTCAATTTCAAGTACATATATCTTATTTCTTACAAAAATGCAAAAAGGCAAACCCGGCGAAATGGATTTGCCCTTAGTAAAAAACGATATCACAACCAATTGAAACGCCTTCAAAACTCAAGATACATAGATATTAAAGGTTGGACAATATGAAAGGCAGCGCCATTTCTGACCCTGCCAAAATTAAGGCATCCAAAGGTGCCGTTATTCAAAGAGAAGATGCACGTACACCCAAGAAGCCGATTAAATGCCACCCCTATATTCTTTTTTTAAAATATAACCTTTGGAGGCCTTGAGCCATCGCATGGTTTATTAGTGTTTTGAAGAATTGGGTAGCAATTATATAATATAAAATAAGCACGAATTATATAAAGTCAATGGGCACAGTTGATTTCCTAAAAAAGACTAAAAATCAGAACCCCGATTTAGCGGAATAGATATGATAGTCTTTAAAATTTCAACGTCAGGAATACTATAGGAACATAGCCGTAGTGCAGTTTTCATATTAACCATGTGGATTGTGATATCTGATACCTTTCCAAATGATAGATGTTGGGGAGGCGAGCGAGCCTTTTAGGTGAGCTCGCGGAGCCTCCCCAACCCTACCTATCGGTGATATCAAGTCTTAAATTCCCAATGAATCAGATTATATTAAATGGAAAAAGGTGAAGCTCCCCTGTTTAATGCGCCATCCGGTTTTCACCTTTGGCATATGCTCACGAGTACCAGCACGCCGATGGTTCAAAGGTTTTGGCGGATACCTACTGCAAATTGTCATTCGACCGAGAGTCTTTCTCGACATCCTCTATAGCCAATTCCGTGTAGCCAATGATGGAAGTTAGGATGTTGTTGAAGCTGTGTGAAATACCACCGGCGAGCATACCGATGGATTCCATTTTTTGAGATTGTTGATCCATCTTTATCCCGCATGATATCTTTAGGAAAGCCGATTTTTCTCCTGCCTGATCGCTTCATTTAGATCTTTAAAGATGTTTGGAAGCTTTTTGGTGATACGTTCCCAGGAAACAGTCTGCGGTGTTTCAAAAAAGGATCGTTTTATTTTATTTTCCACTGATAGAATTGTATCGGCTAACCCCGCATCTAAATGCGGCTTAAATTCTGGATAGGTGTGGATTACACGCATAAACCTTCCCGTGATCAAGGATTGAGCTGTCAGAATCTCACCTGCTCGTAATATACATTTTCGGAAAACGTTTCTTATGAGGCGTTCTTCCTCGTCACGATCATAAGAAAGATTGTTGAATGCCGCCTCTTCAGAATACATTTTGATGCGTCGTTCACCAATCTTGGAGTATACCAAAGCCAGATCGCGGAAGAAATCATCTGAAACATCCAACCCTTCATCCTCGACAAGAACGTTGATCAGAGTCGTTGCAATATCGATAGCCATCCGATTGAGTCCCTTTGTCTCATCTGCCTCGGAAACGTCCTGATGTTTATGGTCAAAAGGCTCTTGGGAAAACATTACTTGGGCAACCGATGTCGCTTTATGGTAAATTTCGATTAAGGTGAAAATTTCTGCTCCCCAGTTAGTAGCAAAGTGCATTTTTTTAAGTACATCACTGTTGAATGCAACTTCACCGGAAAGCTGATAATTGAACTGCATCAAAAAATCGATTATCCCAATGATCTTATAATCTTTCGGTTCTATTAATTTTTTCCTCAACGCAAGCAGTAGTGGATCAAGCAGCAGCCGTTTGACCCTGCCGTAAAGCCTATCACCTGAAATGCGGTTGTAACAGGCCTTGGAAAAGTCGTAGTTGTTAACGACCACGGGATAAAAGAGATTATTGATCTGATTACGCTCGAAGGATCGAATATCTGCATCTAATACTCCCACCACATTGGCCCCTAACGCAAGAGCAATGCCGAAGCTGAGAAATATATTTTTACCCTTGCCAGGCTCAAGAAATACAAATCCGGCTTCGTTCAGCACTTTATATACCTGCGAAAACATCGGTCCGTCATTCCATTGAATGATGTAATTCTTAACTTGATATTGCTTTAGGAGATCTCGTAACAACAAGGCTTCATCTTCCGAGGCCTGATCCAGACCGAAAATGATACGGTAGAGATATCGCACTTTGCTCAGATGACTTAAAATATTTTCAAAAACTGGACGGTTTTCTAAAGCAGTAAACTCGCTTGCCAAAAGAGGGATAACCAGAACGGTTTTTTTTTGACGAGCGCTTTGCTTCAGACTGCGTTGAAGTTTGTTTCGGTCCTGTTTTACAAGGATCCGAAACGTCATCACCTCACCATGATGTTGTGCTCTTTCAATAATGTTGCACCTCCAAATTAAGCGTTAATTAATGAAAACGCGCTGTGAATCTATCACTATGTTGCTATAGGTTCGCCTATCTCCAATCTGCGTAGATGAATACTGCTTATTCCGCTGCATCAGCTAACCACAATATCTTATGTCAGGTTTATCTCTAATATTTTTAGCATTATTTCCCGCCCACAACTTTCCGAATTTTAGTGGAACCACTTCTAAGCTGAATTCAGCATATCTGTTATCATGAGATATTCAAAATCGGTACCGTCATAATCATACGTTGCTTCTTCTCCAGT
>CALLDL010000042.1 GCA_937998305.1 uncultured Desulfobacterales bacterium
GAGATAAACAGAACGATAATGATTAACCGTGAGACCATATTGAGAATCTCTGCTTATTTGGATTTAAAAAGACTATCTGCCAATAAATTTGGTTTTCAAAACCTAATAAAAATAGAGGGCGGCTCTTTTTGAACCACCCCCCTTGAGGGCTCCCCCAGATGCCGTTATTTCCACCGGATCCGCCCATCCTATATATGAAGGTGAAACAGGCCAGTTGAAAAGATGCACGTGCATCCGAGAAGCATATTTTAAGCCACCGCAAACTCCCTTGTATTATTTTAACCTTTGGAAAGCCAAGGCGTCACATGGTTTTTTATTTTGATCTTGAAGTTAAGTGGCAGTAAAATGTATTTGCTTTAATTATAGTGCAAAATAAAGGCCAGAAAATCATTATACTAGGTAATTGATTTAAATTCATGCGGTTATATTAAAAACAGAAACAATAGCTGCGCTGCGTTTGATAAAAAATTTCAAATTATTATGAAAATTTTTACATACTTTCGGGATGATAAAGTCCAAAATTAGAAACTTTTAAAAATTTTTCTGCACTTTGTCCGGATCTACAATTTAATTATCACGGGTAAACCCGGTTGAATGAAATGTATGGCTGAGGATCGAAGATAACTGAGGCCACGGGTAATGCCTTATATCGGAATGGGTGTATGGAGCCTAAAAATAGAAAGGCAGAGCTGAGTGGGCTCTGCCTTCATCGAGTCTAATTTTTATAAAGATACCTTAGCTCCATTTGTGTCAACCGCAACAAAAAAAGGGGCAGTTCAATTTGAACCGCCCCCTAATGGATGTGGCTTCCAAGATGCCGTTGTTAATTGCCCAACTGTTGCCAACAAAGGCTGAACATAACAGCAGAAAAAATACACGAACATCCCAGAAGTCACCAGCTATGGTAATGCAATGTTAAAGAAGTTCAAGGGGGTATGGCAATTTTTTACCTGCGTGTCGTATGAATGTTAATGGGTGGCAGACTGATTGGAAAAATAAAAGGGCAGCCCCTGAGGAACTGCCCCTAACGGAAGGGGGTAAAGTAAGCAGATTCAGCCTTCCGTTTCGATTGATTTTTGTTGGGTGATTCCTTCCATCAAGGAACCACCCATTTTAAAAGGAGGAGCAGATGAAAATCTGGCAATGACATGCCAAATCATCTGTGAATATGTCGCCAAAATATTTTTATCATTACAATCGGATGCCCTGTACCTTAACTTGACCTTATTATTTGAAATATGGTCTGATGGTTAGAGGCATGATGAACGTTAAGAATATTTTATATTTTATTATTAATATCAAAATATTAGAATAATATATTTAAAGCTTTAATTTAGTATATTTTGAAACTTTCTGCTATCTATTAATCTTTTCCCTCAAGGTGCCTGAACACTTAAATGTCACAACTTTCCTTGGTTTTAAAATCATCTCCTGACCTGTTGAAGGATTCCTACCCCTCCTTTCCCTCTTTTCTTTGACACAGAATTTGCCAAAGTTGCTGATCATAACATCGTCACCTGATTCAAGGGTCTTTTTCATTATTTCAAGAAGGATTTCTATTATTTCGAATGAATGGTTCTTTGGGAATCCAATTTGATCACTAATGGAATCCACAATTTCGGCTTTTGTAAGAGCCATAATAAAATCCCCCTTTTTCAAATGATACCCGGATTTCAGTAGTCTGAAATAATCTTATTTAGCACCGATATAAAGACCTCTACTTGCTCTGTGGATTTTTCCTTCTTTGTTAGCCCGAAAAATTATATTCCGTAGCTTCTTATCTTCAAAACCTGTCTTCTTTTTGATGGTGATAATATCAACACCCTTTTTTGATGTGTTGACGATTTTTAAAACTTGATCAGTAGCTGTGAGCTTTGTTGCTCCCCTTTTTACAGGTGCTTTTTTAGCAGTTTTAGCTTTTACAGCTTCTTCTTTGGATGCCTTACCATACTAATTTCTGATTACTTCAACGCTATAAAGCAACTTCATCCTCAAAAATGGGGACAAAAGGATTCTATACTCTCAAGAACTGTTGGGTTTAATGCCCTTGTTAAAATTCTAATGCAGTTGATACTGCCCAAGCCGGATAGAGCATCGAAAGAATATAACTTTTTAGAAAGCGCTCGGGTATTAGCTTCTATTGATGTTGATTCTGAAGAAATTAGATCGTTCGGCGGATTCAAAGGCGTCAATACTCTTGCAGATAAGTTTACCGAAGCTCTAAAATTGGAAGGAATGCTTTGAGTAACTATATAGATCGAATTAACGCAAAAAAAGATTCGTTGGGAAGTTTTCTTCCAAAAGAAATTGCCCGAATCCGCAAAACCCTTGAGATAGCGGTAGATGGTGATTTTCTTGATGCAATTGAAGAATACGAAAAACAACGAAACACATTTATTTCAAAATATAGGCAATGCCCACTTGGTAGCGAAAGCTTTTTGGTAGTACTGCGCAGATGGAACTCTTATACTCCAAGTCTCCCTACGGATCACCAAAAAATGGGGGGATTGAGCCAATATAGTATTGGAGGGGGTTACTATCTTTTTCTTCAAAGTAAGGAAGGCTCTCTAAACCATGGCTACGGTCTTGTAATTGACCCGGGATATAACTTCATTCACAACTTCGGGGCAGCTGGTTTTGGTTTAGATGACATTGATAGCATTTTAATGACTCATGCACATAATGACCACACGAATGATTTTGAATCCATTCTTTCTCTACTATATCAAAGAAATGATAAATATAGGGGCCATAAAAGTTCCAAGAAAGTTGATCTATTCCTGAATGTAGGCTCGTTTAAAAAATTTTCAAATTATTTAGATTTAGCAAAAGTGAAAGAAGAAAAAGACTATATTGGTAAAGTAGTTGTTATGAGCTCAGGCCAAGCCCACAGTATTCCTGGGCGGCCGGATATAGAATGTGAAATTTTTACTCTTTATACTAGAAGCCATTTCAAAACCTATTTAAAACAATCATAATCCAGGCAAGGTGAAAGAAGGCCCGATACATATCGATTCGTCGTTCATGCCTGACCAGCAAGCGGCGGTAATTACCAAGCCAAGCGAAAGTTCGTTCAACTTTCCAACGCTTTCGATAACGTCTGAGTTTTCTGCCATCTTGC
>CALLDL010000043.1 GCA_937998305.1 uncultured Desulfobacterales bacterium
TCAAAAAGCGTGAAGGCGAAATATCAGAAGGTAAACTTCCAGGGATTTATGCGGTTAGGAACATGATTAGGGCTGGTATTCCTGAAGGTGTGGCAATGAAAGTTTAGGTCACAGGACAAGGTCCGCTTTTGAAAGATACAATATCGTAAACGATGCAGACCTTCATCTTGCAGCACAAGAACAGGAATATTATTTACAGTCACAAACCGCTACAGTTTCAAACACAGTCCATAATTTTAACGAAAAGGCTGTTAACTGATATCATGACAAAACTTTGAATGATAAGCATTTCCCACAATATCCCTTCACAAAGCACTATTAAAAAAGGGCTTAGAAGACCTGCTGCTTCTAAACCCTTGCTGTCATTGGTGCCGGAGGTCGGAATCGAACCGACACGAAGTTGCCCCCGCGGGATTTTGAGTCCCGTGCGTCTACCAGTTTCACCACTCCGGCGTGAATAACCTTTTATCCGAAAGCTATAAGCATTGTCAATAAAATAGAATTCGTCACGAAAACAGGAAATTTAAAAATCACAAACATCCCATCACTTCTTTTTTGTGTTTTTAGCCTTTCGTGATTTTGTGATAGGTTTTTCAGACTTGCCCGGATTAAGTGAGCCCATAATAATTTTTCAATAGCTCCGCATAGATTTGGATGGGATGTCTGACCCGGATATTTTTTCCGGACCTGGACAGCATGTCCGAGAGTTGAAGCATGCAGGCCGGGCATCCGGTGGCCACAGTCGAACACGAGGAAGCGGTGATATGATCTATTTTTACTCTGCCGATATTGGATGACAGGTCGTAATATTGCAGATTAAAACTCCCTCCCAGTCCGCAGCACCGGTCGGATTCGGGCATTTCTCTTAGCATATATCCTGGATGGGCATTGATGAGAGCCCTGGGTTCCGCAGACACGCCCAAGGATTTTTTGAGATGGCACGGATCATGGTAGGTGATATCGACAGGTTCGACATTGTCATTAATGTCAACCTTTTCAATCCCGATTTTCGATACCAGAAACTGATTGATGTCAATGGTTTTTTGAGAAATCATCGCCACTCTGGTTTGAACGTATCCGGAATTTTTATCCGCCATCATCGGCCATATTTCCTTGATTGTCGATGTACATGTGGCACACGCTGTTACAAAATAATCAAACTTTTCGGCATCGAATATTTTCAAGTTGTGGCGAAGAAGACGGTTAAAGGTCACCGTGTCTCCTGATGAGATGGCCGGAATCCCGCAGCAGCTTTGATCTTGGGGCATAAAAACCCCCACGCCATGATGGTTTAAAGCATGGACAACGCCCTGAGCGACTTTGGGAAAAAATTTGTCGATAAGGCACCCGACATAAAAAGCTACCTTAATACCCGAATGGCCTTTTTGAGTATTCAAAGCCGGCATCAGGTGATGAAACGGCGTTTCAGCCAGAGGAATGAAATGCCGGTTTCCAATCAGCGGTGAGACGAACCTGGCACAGGACGTGCCGATGACTTCATTTACAGGTTTTGTGAAAATTTTTTGGAACCTTGAGCCCCACCCCGCCATTCGATTAAAAAGTTCAGGGCGAGAGAGCATCCCCCTCAAGAGGAGTTTTTTGGACGGTGAAAGGCCCATAAAACCGGTAAGAATAGCGCGGGATTTGATAAAAATTTCCATTGCACTCACACCGCTGGGGCAATTGGCGGAACACGATCCGCACAGAAGGCACCGATTCAGGCGTTCGTAAACGCCTTTTGGATCTTTGAACATTTCCTGCAATAGCCCCTCAAGGAGTGCCATTTTTCCCCGGGCTACATCGGCTTCCCTGCCGGTTTCCGCAAAAAGCGGACAAACCGCCTGACACATCCCGCATCGCATGCAGACCGTCAATTGATCTTCCAGTTCCTGCATGAGCGTTGTTAGCGTTTTAATGTTTGACACGAACAGTCTCCACTATAAGTTCCTAACAATTGTTTATGTTTTTTTCGGAACTATCAAATAGCAAATCAATTATCAAGCCTGTAAAAGATTGATAAAAACAACTTACCATCATAGCAACGATATAAGTAGTGTGTCCATAGGGAGTTTTTATGCCAACATCAGATCTAATCCAACCCATGAAAGAAAAGGCTGAAGCCGTCCAGGCGATTGTGGTAAAAATATCTGTACACGTCTTGGTTGTTCCATTTTCTGTTGTCATCCCTTAATGGGAGAAATCCCCATTGAATGGGGCATTTCCCTATGAAAATGAACCCTTTGTCTTATGGAATATTTTTCTTGAAATTGATATTATTTAAAATTAAGGTCTACAATTGGAATAAAAGGGTGGGAGGCTACATTTCGTGCCCGTGTACATAGAGTGGTTCCTCAATAATGGGGAACCATTCTTTTCGTAATTTCTTCTTTTCAACACCGTAGCCTGCCCATAGATTAGCCATACCAGGTCATGATGAACAGAGGTCTCAATCCAGTATTTAACGGAAGGAGGATCATATGAGTGAAAGCGTTTACAAAGTCGTTGAACTGGTGGGTACGAGTGATATTTCGTGGGAAAAAGCTGCGGAAAATGCGGTATCAACCGCCGGCAAAAGCTTAAGAGATTTGAGGGTGGCGGAAATAACAAAACTCGATATGACCGTTAAAGACGGCAAGGTGGCATCCTATCGTGCAAGAGTTGCATTGTCTTTCAAATATGAGACCTCATGATTTGTTGGATTGTTTTTTGGGAGGAAGAGATCTATGCAACATGTTCACGATGAAGTTTTCAAACACAAAAAACTGCCAGGTGTCGGACAAATCGTGCGGAGTAAAAAGTATGGTACGCTCTGGAGAGTAATGGAAAAAAAAGAAATCTGGCAAAAAGCGTTGGGTGATCCTAAAATCGGGTTCCCCCTTCAGCTGCCGGCCATTTATCTTGCCTACTGGCGTGTAGAGAAAGGAGTGTCGCCGGGTCTCGGGAAAATGTTGGGGTATTCATACGCACTCCATGACAATACTTTTTCGGCCAACTGGGAAATCGTAGAGGAGTAACAAAATAGTTTAAATAAGAGCCGATTAATTTTCAAGGGGTGTTGACTGAAACACCCCTTTTTTTGTGACAATGAATTTGATTCTTGAAAAAAATCGTTTTATTAAATTTTTAGAGAGGGACCTTGATAAATTTGGCCGTTTATGAAGTAATGAAGCACTGTTTTTCTTAAATTATTAACAACACTATTTGAACATGAACACAGGATTATGGTAAACATCAGGTAAAAGGAACAACCGGAGGTTTTTTTTATGGCTAAAAAGCCGACCTATAAGGAGTTGGCGCAAGAGATCAAAGCGTTGGAAAAAGAAAAGTTCAACCGGGTGGCGGCTGAAAAAGCATTTCAACTAAGTGAAGAAAAATACCGACTGTTGGTAAAAAACCTTCCCAGTATTGTGTATAAGGGCTATCCTGACTGGTCTGTCGAGTTCTTTGATTCAAAAATTGAAAAGATTACCGGATACAGTGCGGATGAATTTAATTCCAAAAAAATGAAATGGAAAGATGTTGTCATCCATAAAGACCTCGAAGCTGCCAGAGAGACTTTCATTGCGGCGCTCAAAATGGACAAATCATACGTCAGGGAATACAGGATCGAATCAAAGCAAGGGAGTATTCATTGGATACAAGAAAGAGGACAGATCATTTGTAATGATAAAAGAGAGATTGAATATGTCAGCGGCGTCTTTTTTGATATCACCGATAACAAACAGGCCCAGGAGAAACTCAGGAAAAGTGAAGAGATGGCGAGAACCCTCTTAAACGCAACCACCGATGCTGTGGTGTTGATCGATCACGAGGGAATCATTTTTGATATCAATGATGCTTACGCTCAGAAATTTCAAAAAACTCCGGATGAAATGCTGGGATTGTGTATCTGGTATTTGTTCTCACACGAAGTCGCCGGTCTCAGAATGGTAAATGTAAATAAGGTTTTTAAAACAGGCCAGCCGGTACGGATTGTTGATGAGCGGCATGGGATTTGGCATGATACGATAATTTATCCTGTTTCTAATCCCGGAGAAGAAGTAAAACGTGTTGCTGTTTTTGCTCGGGACATAACTGATAGGAAACGGGCCGAGGAACATATTCACACCCTCACTCAACAATTGATAAAGGCCCAGGAAAATGAACGTCAACGAATTGCCCGGGATCTCCACGACAACGTGGCACAAGAGTTGTCTCTGTTAAAAATCAGCTGGGAAACCCTTTTTGACAACCGCCCAATGATACCGGATGGAATTAGACAAAAAACTTCGGAACTGTCAAAAATTCTTCAAAGATCCATATCGGCAGTCCGGGATATGGCATATGATTTACACCCTCCGGGACTATATCAACTCGGGCTTGTCCACACAATATATCAATATTGCGAAGAGTTTTCTGAGAAGAATGAAATAGACACCGACTTTTTTGCTGCAGGTATGGATGATTTGAAAATCTCTTCGAACACCGAAATCAACCTGTACCGCCTGATTCAGGAGGGGCTCTGGAATATTAAAAAGCATGCTGAAGCAGCAAAAGTCACCATTAAGCTGGTTGCATCTTTTCCCAACATCATCCTTCGTATAGAGGACGATGGTCAAGGATTTAATGTAAAGGAACGGTTAACTGCGGCTTCAAAAGAGAAACGGATGGGGCTTCGGAGTATGGAGGAAAGGGTCAGCCTGCTCAACGGAAAAATGAAGATTCATTCACGCCCGAAGGAGGGCACAAAAATCTTTATTGAAGTTCCATATAAGGAGAAAAAACGTGGCTGAACAGGAAAGTGTCATCATCATTGATGACCACCCGCTTTTCAGGGAAGGACTCAAAACGATTATCAGCCGCGATGACCGGTTCAAGGTGGTCGGAGAGGCAGGAAGTGGTCATGAAGGACTCGGGATGGCCAAAAGACTTAAGCCGGATCTGGTGGTTGTTGATATATCCCTGCCAGATCAAAGCGGTATCCAACTCACCCGTGATTTACGGGAACTTTTATCGGGAACAAAAATCCTAATTGTCAGCATGCATTCAAAAATTGATTATATTGCAGAGGCATTTCAAGCCGGAGCAACAGGATATGTGGTCAAGGAATCTGCCTCAGAGAGGCTTCTTCAGGCACTCAAATCTGTTGCAAAGGGAGATTATTATCTGGATAGCTCTGTTTCCCACGCTGTTGTTGAAAACCTTATGAAATCTCCCTTAAAAGCAGAAAAGATTACGGATGCTGATTACGCCACCTTGACACCCCGAGAACAAGAGGTCATGCGCCTTCTGGCAGAGGGGCTTTCCAGTAAAGCGGTTGCTGAAAAGCTTTTCATCAGCCCCAAGACGGTTGAGAACCACCGCGCTAATATTATGAACAAACTCGACCTTCACAGCACCATCGAGTTGGTTCGATATGCCGCAAAGCTTGGCCTGATCGACGTGGATCTCTGGAAAGACTGAACCATTCACTTTTTCCCCGTAATATTCGGGATAACTTCCCGGCCCATGGGATTTTCCCCTATCAAAATAAACCTTCCCCTCTATGGACAAGAGAGATTGCAACTTGTTAATAATAAATCGAAAATTGTCTTGAACAAATCGAAAATTGTCTTGGATGTTCTTTGAATAACATTCGATAAAAGGGGGAAACATGATTTCTTCTCCATGTAAAAATTGCTCCAAGAGAAATCTGCCGAAGGAGAAGTGCGTCAAAGAATGCAAGTTGCTGCAAGCCATACAGGATATGGAATTGACTACTGAAAAGCTAAATGATGGAAGTAGTATAGACTATACCGAGGAGTATAGTTACAATTTTTCTCTGAGGCGTTCAATGGCCTCTTTTTGAAAAATCTATAATCTTTCGCTGTACAGAGAAATTGCAAGGCACAAAACCAACATGATGTATGTTGAGAAAAACCAATAAAAATACTTTGAGTGGTGGTGACCACCCACAAGGAATCAAAAAGATATCAATGGCTGCATCCAAGCATATCGGAAAACGTACTGAAAAAAAGAACTTTCTTGATATCATAACACTGATTCGAAGCATTCAGCGAGCCGAGGGTAATATGGACTGTTTTCAGATGGGAATGATAGATTGCGATCAGGTGGATTGCAAATGGCGTTCCTTTTGTCTGGAAGTGTATCCGGTCTTGGGTAAGGATTAAACCTGACTTGCTGCTGTCAAAAGAGATGCCATACAGGTAGTTTTGCCCCACATTCCTCATCACCCGTCTGGTGGTGTTCAGTCTCTGCCGGTTAAGAGGTCTTAACCTTTTACGCCAAAACCCTTTGGCAGTGAAATCAAGCGTGATTTCACTGTATATAAAGTAATATGCCGGCAGGGACTTAATTTTTTTCTTTCCTTGAGTTTCACACCCCGATATTGCTAATATGATTCTATCTTAAAAAAATTTCCCGGATTGCTGCGCTGTATTAAAGTTGCTATAAAAAAGGGGTGCGAAATTCGAGTTGTTTATTAATAAGAGGTCCAAATGTTTTTGATTGCCGGCGTTACGCCGAAAATAAAAGTTCTTGACAGCACCCCCAAACAATGTCCGGTATGTGGTCTTAACCAGGCATATTACAAACGGGTGGATCATTATTTTAATCTATTTTTCATTCCGATTTTAAGAGTCAAAAAAGGGGAGCCTTTCATCATGTGTGAAAGATGTGAAAGAACGGTACATGAATTCAAAAAAGAATATAGCAGTGCCTGGCCGGATATTAAAGAGACGACGTGTCATCATTGCGGGAAAAAATTAGAGAAAACCTTTGAATACTGCCCTTACTGTGGCACGCATATGTCTAACCCGAATATTTCATGAAAAATTTAGAGAGGCATTTTTATTGATAATGAAAACAGTTTGTTATTTGCAAGTTATCTTATGCTTGCATGGTGACAGTTTGTATCGAATATTTTGTAGTTCAATTTCTAAAAATTTTCACCCTACGGGCTAAATGAATCATTATATTCAAAATGTAACTAACAATAAAGTTGAACGTCATGTCGTTTTAGTGGAACCGCAAGTACCCTGGAATACCGGTAACATCGGTCGCACCTGCCTGGGCACCGGCGCATTTCTTCACTTGATAAAACCTTTGGGTTTTTCTCTTGGAAATCGTGAACTTAAAAGAGCAGGTCTCGATTACTGGCACAAAATCGAACTTTCGATCTGGGATGATTTTAAGAGTTTTCACCATAAGATGGCACCTGGAAAAGAAGAAGTCGCACTGTTTACAAAGAACGGGTCCCTTCCTTTTTGGTCCATGCCTTTTCAAAAAAGACTTTTTCTCATTTTCGGATCAGAAACCAAGGGACTTACCGAAGAAATGATATTCGAGTATAAACACGCCACCTACCACATCCCTATTACATCAGAAATTCGGTGTTTGAACCTATCCACGACAGTTGGGATAGCGCTTTATGAAAGTCTGAGACGATAGCCCGCCGAATACTTGTAAATGAGCACTAACTAAAAAAATAGGGCGCGGAATGTATTCCGCACCCTATTGATTTAAATAATTCATCCGTAAGATATACGGTTTAGAACAGTCCGGTAACCTTTCCGGAATCTACATCCACATCTACTCGGCGGTACGCCGGGTCGGAACTGGTTCCAGGCATCAGACTAATGGCACCACAGCAGGGACAGAGGAACTTGGCACCAGAGAAGATCAGCACATCCTGAATAGGCAGGGTCCATCCCTTGGGTACACCCTTGACCGCCGGGTCATGGGTGAGGGAGAGATGGGTTTTGACCATCATGGTTGTGTAATCGTCGTACTGGGGATCATTTTCGAGCATCTTGGCCTTGGCTTCGGCAGCAGGTGTCCAGGCCACACCGTCGGCGCCATAGACGTTCTTGGCGACGAGTTCTACCCGGTCACGCAGTTTCGTTTCCAACGGATAGAGGAATTTGAACTTCGGTTCTTCTTCACAGGCTTCGATGACCGCATCGGCAAATTCCAGAGCACCGTCGCCGCCATTCTCCCAGTGGGAGGACTCTGCACAGCGGGCACCGGCTGCCTCGGCTGCCTTGCGCACCATGGCTACCTCAGCGTCGGTATCGGTGTGGAAGCGGTTGATGCAGACCACCGGGTTAATACCGGACATCCGGATGGTGTTGATATGGTGTACCATATTCTCCACACCCGTTTCCAGGAATTCCAGGCCTTCTTTGGTGTACTCATCGGGCAGGGGCAGGCCGGCTACGACCTTGGGTCCGCCGCCGTGCATCTTGAGGGCCCGGATGGTGCTGGTGAGAACGGAAACGTGGGGTTTCAGACCGCTGTACCGGCATTTGACGTTCCAGAATTTTTCAAAGCCGATGTCGGCACCGAAACCGGACTCGGTGATATTGTAGTCATAAATCTTGAGGCCGACCCGGTCGCCGATAATTGAAGACTGACCCACTGCGATGTTGGCAAACGGTCCGGCATGCACCATGCAGGGCTGATATTCAGCGGTGCACATCAGGGTCGGGTTGATGGTGTTGCGCATCCAGGCGGTCATGGCGTTGCCGACTTCCAAATCGCCGGTAGTGATCGGTTTGCCGGATTTGCTAAAGGCCACCGTGATGTTGTTCAGTTTTTCACGCAGATCGGCAAGATCATAAACAATGGAAAGAATCGCCATGAGCTCGGAGCTGACTGCAATTCCGAACTTGGACTGCATGACCATGCCGTCAAACCTGCCGCCCAGACCGATAACGATATTTCGCAAAGCCTGAGCACAATAATCCATGATCCAGCCCATTTCGACTCGTGTGGGGTCAACGTCCAGCCTGGCCATACGGGTCAAACGCGCAAGCTGTTCATCGTTGTAGTTTCGCTCATGCTGCATTCTGGCGGTGAGCGCCACCATAGCCAGGTTGTGAGCGTTCATGATGTCGTTGATGTCGCCGGTGAGACCCATGGAGAATTCGGTCATGGGGATCAGCAGAGAGTTGCCGCCGCCGGCCGCGGTTCCCTTAATGTTCATGGTCGGACCACCGGAAGGTTGCCGCAGAACGCCACCAACATTTACACCCCGCTTGCCCATACCTTCCATGAGACCGCAGGAAGTGGTACTTTTACCTTCACCTAATGGGGTGGGGGTGATGGCGGTAACCTCAATGTACTTGCCATCCGGTTTGTCTTTGAGCCGCTCGATAATCTTCATGAAATCCAGTCTGCACAGTCTCCCCTGGGGAATAATTTCATCTTTTTCAAGACCCAGTTTATCCCTCCATTCTTCAGGAGTAGGCATGTTTTCTTCGGCCGCTTCTGAAATTTGCCAGTCGGCCATTTCTACCGCATTGTAAGCCATGGATTCAATCCTCCTCTATAATATTTGGGTTAATAAAACAGGAACCCGGTACCCATTCCTATGGTTCCTTCAGCCTTGGTTAATAACTTTGAAATGTTAAATTGTTATCAGGATATGAACTGTGTTTTAAAACATAATCCATTTGATTTGGCAAGCAAAATTACCGTTTTTATTAAATAGAGCAATAATGCAAAAAAAACAAAAATTGTCAACAGAAAAATGCCTTTATATACTTAACCCTGAAGCTGATTCAACCGGTAATAAAATCCTTGAAGCTTCATCAGTTCCGAATGGTTCCCGGTTTCGATGATTTGTCCCCTGTTCAGCACAATAATTTTGTCTGCTTCCCGAACTGTTGAAAGTCGGTGTGCCACAATAATTGAAGTCCGGTTGGACATCAACTTGATTAAAGCCTCCTGAATTTTAACCTCGGTTTCCGAATCGATATATGATGTTGCCTCATCGAGAATAATAAGGTTCGGATTACGGGCAAAGGCCCTTGCAATGGATATGAGCTGGCGTTCACCGCTTGAAATGGATGTTGCTCCCTCGGAAAGCACCGTATGAACACCCTCGGGCAATCTGTCTACTATGGTTTTGCAGTTTGAATCCTGTAAAATCTGCCGAAATGTTGATTCCGAAAGATTGCGTGCTCCCAGGGTAATATTTTCTCGGATGGTTTCAGAGAACAAAAAAGGGTCCTGCATCACCAGTGCTATTTTTGACCTTAACTCGTTGACATCTTTTTCTTTAATGTTGACCCCATTCAATAGGACCCTTCCGGACGTCGGGTCATAAAATCGGATAATGAGGTTGATCATCGAAGTTTTTCCGGATCCCGTGGGTCCAACCACCGCCAAAGTTTCACCGGCTTTTATGCTAAAGGAAACATTTTTAAGCACGGGCTCATCTTTAACATATTCAAAAGAAACCTTTTCCATGGAAATTTCCGAGATTTTATCCAAAACTGTGCTTGAAGGTTTTGATCTAAATTCAGGACGAAAACCAATGTCTGCGACCGGTTGTTGTATGGCTTCAGAACTATCCAGTATCAGGAATATCCTTTCGGCCGATGCCATTGAATTTTGCAGAATATTGTATTTTTCAGCGATATCTCTGATAGGCCTGAAAAACATCTTCATGTAAGACAAAAACGCCACAAGGGCACCAAGGCTTATGGTTCCGGACAGAACGCCGCCGCCGCCATAAAAAATCACAACGGCGATTGCAGCCGCACCCAGGATTTCGATGACCGGCATGAAAATCGCAAAAACATGAATCTGTCTCATACCGGCCAGATAGTGTTCATGGTTAAGATTTTTAAATCCCAGGTAATTTTGTTTCTCTTGTAAAAAGAGCTGTATTATCTTGATCCCTCCGATGGTTTCTGAAAACTGGGTATTTATTTCGGCAATCTTTATTCGCAATGTCCGGTAAGCCTCTCTGGCCTGACCTGAAAAATGAAGAGAGGCATACAGAACAAGGGGGAGCACTGTAAAGGAAACCAGGGCCAGTTTAAGGTGAATGCCCATAAGAACCACTGCGATTCCCACCAGTAAAAAAAGATCCTTAAAGACAAATGCGATGACGGAAGTGAATAATTCGTGCATGTTCTGAATATCATTGGTCACCCGTGTCACCAATCTACCCACGGGATTGCGCGTGAAAAATGCCACCGACAGGCTCTGGATATGTTTAAACAGGTGTACCCTTAGATCATGCATAACCATTTGACCTGCATATTCCATGATTAAAACCTGGGCAATATTGAGAACAAAATTGAAAATTACGATGGCAAGAAAAATAGCGGTGATAAAAGTGACTCCGGAAAGGTCTCTTTTCCGCAATATCGAAAGATCGTTTTTGTCGAGTTTATTCAGGTTGCGAAAAGAAATGAGTGCAAGCGATCCTTCAACCTTAAAAAGATCGGAATATTTACGGACAATGGATTCTATTTGCGGATCGGTCATATCCGCCTTTAAGGTTCTGATTTTGTTTTCATCCGACCCAACCATCTGATTTGCTTTTAATAATTGTCCAGGTACAATATATCGATCGATGGCAATTTTGGTCACGTAAGGCAGAGAAAGGTCAAGCAGGGTGATAAGGACAATCAGGACAATTGAGCTTAACAGCAGCAGTTTATAGGGTTTGGTATATGGATACAGCCGTCCCAACAATTTGACATCATAGGGCTTACCAAGCTGTTTTTCTTCGAAATAGCCATAATCAATATGCATATTCTTCTTCTATCTCCTGGAGGCGAAATGTTTTGGCATAATATCTATCATTTGCCATCAGTTCCGAATGGGTGCCGGACTCAATAATACGGCCGCGATCAAGGTTGATGATCTGATCGGCAAACCGGACCGCAGAAAGACGGTGTGAAACAATAATGATGGTTTTTTTTCCAGCCATGGATCGAATGGTATTGATAATCGTTTCACCGGTTTTAATATCCACCTGGCTGATGGGATCATCCAGTATCATAATGGATGAATCCTTCAACAATGTGCGTGCCAGGGCAACACGCTGTTTCTGGCCGCCGGAAAGAATAACCCCTTTTTCTCCAACAATGGTTTCAAAACCGTCAGGAAAAGCGTTAACGGCATCATAAAAGCATGCGCCTTGGGCCGCCTGAACCAATTCCGGTTCTCTTGTGTTTATATTGTCAAACGTGATGTTTTCCCGGATGGTACCGGCAAATAAAAAGGGTTCCTGGGGCATATACGAGATCATGGATCTTAAGTTTCGGATTTGAATCTTGTGAATATCGATTTTGTCTAACGTAATACGTCCACTAACAACCTCAAAGATTCTGGGGATCAGGCTCAAAAGGGTCGATTTGCCGCTTCCCGGAGGACCGACAATTCCAAGAATGTTCCCTTGATTTATTTTTAGGTCGATTTTGTCCAGAACCGGTGTGATACCGGAGGTATGAATATACGGCATATAAGAAAATGACACCGCTTCAAAAGCGATAGATCCCTTGACATGCTTTAGGAATACTGCTTCAGGCATATCATCGACTTCCGGCTGGGTTTGAATGATTTTGTCGATCCTGTCCAAAGATGCTTTGCCGCGCTGGATCAGGTTTGTGACCCATCCCGTGGCCATCATTGGCCAGGTTAACAGGCCGAGATAACTGATAAACGCAACAAAATCTCCGGGCGTAATGGTCATAGTTATGGTCTGTCGGCTCCCTAAAAAAAGGACAATGGCAAGGCTTATATTTGAAAAAAAGACCATCATCGGGAAAAAAGATCCTGTAATTCTTACAAGGGCCAAGTTTTTTTCAATATAATCTTTTGACACCGATTCGAGTCTGGATGCTGATTCCTGTTGACGGTTGTAGGCCTTGATGATGCGAATGCCTGCAAATCTTTCCCTCACACTTTCTGTCAGATCCGAAAAAGCTCCCTGGACCTCTCCGTAATAACGATGCATCTTTTTACTGAAAAAACGGGCTCCGAATACAATCATCGGCATGGGGATAAGAACAAAAAGCGTCAGCTTGACATTGATATAGGCCATAAAGCCGATAGCTGCCGTACCTAAAACAACAGCATCGGTCAGTGCCACCATGCCCATGCCTGTGGCCATTCGTATGTGTTGAATATCATTGGTGGCGTGGGCCATCAGATCGCCGGTCTTGGTTTTAACGAAATATGAGGCGGATAGTGTTTGAATGTGAGCAAAAAGTTTGTTGCGCAGACCTTCCTCTACGCGTCTGGAAGTTCCGAGGAGGCAGCGTCTCCATATATAACGAAAAATGCCGATCAAAACGGCGATTCCGACGATGTAAAGCGCATATTTTAGCAGCGATGGAATATCGATTCGATAGTCGGTAAGATCGTCTATGGCCCACTTAATAACACGAGGGATGAATAGTTGCAGGAAATCGACAGTGATAAGACAGATAAGGCCCAAGACGATTAGCGGTCGCCGTTCTTTAAGATACGGTTTTATTAAATATAGAGATTTCATAAAATATGATGTTTATTATAAGTAATGTTCTTCTCCAATTTAGTTGGAGAAGAGGGTCCAAGGATTCCAGGGGGCAAGGATTCAAGTGTTTGTTTTCTAAAGACTTTGTCAGCGCCTTTAACATTCTTTCGATTTCTGCGATGTCTTTTTTTAGTGTACCCGATTCACTTTTTTCAATTAAATCTAAATCCCCTTGCTATATTAGAAGGAATAGACATAACAGATCTTCTTATCTGTGAAGTTAGACCGTATCTTTCTTCCTTTGGGAATTTTGCTGTTATTCTATATATCTCTAAACAGAGTTCGTATGACTTTTGCCAGACTTTCAAATCTTTGTAATTCTTTAGCATTTCACTCGAACCCTTGAATCCTTGACCCCTTGTACCCTCTGGGATCACATCTGCTCAATTGGGTATAACCGACTTATTGGGTCTCAATATTAATTACAACTAATCGGGAGATGATCCATAAGTAAGAACTTTTATAACAGAATCTGATACGGGTCAAACATTAGTCGAACGTTTCGTTATCTTGAAAAGTGTATGAATGCATCAAAAGAAATTTATGGTTTGAAATGATGTCAAAATGCATCTGATTTGCGAAATATCCGGGTTCGTCATTACATTGACTTTCATACCGGCGCTTGTTATGTTATCTATCTATGGAATCTGGAAACATCGTTGAATATATCGACCGCCAGAAAATAATGTGCGCGGTAGTATTGGAAGTTAAAAATCAAAGAGTTAGACTTCTAACCGAATCCAACCGTGAAGTCAACCTTTCAGCCAACCGCCTGGCTCACACGTGTAAAACCCGCCTCGATTTGTCCATGGGACGAAATAAGATGGTTGACACACTAAAAGAGATCGTCGGTCGACGCAATGCCTTAATCAACAATGTCGATATCAAGGAATTGTGGGAGGTTTTAAATACGGAACAAGAATGGATCGACGTGAGGACAATGACGGAATTCTGTTTTCCAGACGGTCCGAATGATGATCACGAGTCCGCTGTGGTCAGGGCCTTTTTTCAAAACAGGCTTTATTTTAAATTTCAGCACGATCGGTTTTTCCCGAACACCCAAGACCAGGTCGAACGAAAGATCGCCCATGAAAGAGAAATTGCTCGAAGGAACCGTATCATCCAAGAAGGAGGAGACTGGCTGGCAAACGTGATGAACGATAATGCCCCCTTAATACCCGAGGATAAATCAGAAATCATAGAACTGCTCAACTCATTTTATCTTTTTGGAAGGGAAAACGAAAACTACGACCTTTCAAAGGCAATACTTGCAAGGGCGGGCATAGATCCTGATGAAGAACTCTTTAATGTTTTGATCAAGCTGGGCGTGTTTCGTGAAAACGAAAATATAGACCTTTACCGGTATAACGTATCTACTGTTTTCCCTGATGAGGTGAACCAATATGCAACTCGACTCATCGCTTCAACCCAAGATTTTATAGACACCAAGCATCGAAAAGATTTAACAATACTTCCTCTGATGACCATAGACGGTCAGTCGACTTTAGATTTTGATGATGCGATCAGTTTAGAGGATTACGGCGATCATTATCGTCTGGGCATTCATATTGTTGATGTTGGACACTTCGTTAAAAAAGGAGACATTATTGATCAGGAAGCCCTCACCCGCGGAAGCTCGATTTATATGCCCGATCAGAAAATTCCCATGCTGCCGTCCTCTTTTGCCGAAGATCTTTGCAGTCTTAAAGCCGGTCAACTGCGCCCCGCAATCAGCATATTGGTAAATCTAAGCAGATCCTATGAAATAAACGATTATGAAATTACCCCGAGTCTCATCAAGGTCGCGCAACAGTTGACCTATTACGATGTCAATATTATTGCAGATGACAATGAAGATATTATTGCCCTTCGGAATATAGCAGAAAAATTTCGTCAAGAAAGGATGTCCGCTGGAGCTATTCAGATAACGTTGCCGGATATCAATATCTGGCTGGCTGATGATGGTGAGATCACCGTGAGTAGAATTAACCGAGAAAGCCCCGGGAGAATGCTGGTTGCAGAAATAATGATCATGGCAAACTGGTTAATGGCCAAGTTTTTGGCAGAACATAACGTTCCTGCCATTTACAGGTCCCAGGCATCACCGAGGGAAAGACTCTATAAAGGAAATAATGGCACACTGTTCCAAAACTGTATGCAGCGAAAGCTGTTGAGCCGTTTTATTCTCAATCCCGAACCTGAAAAACATTCGGGACTGGGACTAAGTGCCTATGTCACCGCAACATCACCGATTCGGAAATATTTTGATCTTGCCACTCAAAGACAGATTCGATCAGTTTTCGGTCTGGAAAAGCCTTCAACACATGAAGAAATCAATGATGTCATTCAGATCCTCAAACAACCAATGAGTCATGTTGCTAAAATTCAATACCGTCGCCATCGATACTGGTTATTGAAATATCTTGAAAAACAATTCGGGCAGAAAGAAGAGGCGGTCGTTCTTTATAAAAAAAGGAATAATTATCAAATAATTTTAAAAGAATACATGATAGAATGCGAGCTGCCTTTGTCAAGCGGCATAGAATTAAGGCCGGAAGATCTAATTCAGGTAACCATGCAACATGCCAATGCAAGAAAAGATGTGTTGTCTGTGTTTATGGGCTAAATCAATGCGTGTATTATTCTGGTATTGTGATGATTTCGACTGGACACCGGCCATAAAAACACTTCCCGATGTTCCTGAAGCAACGCCTGCTGAAAACAGAAATACGGTTGTGGCGTTTGTCCATATCGAGCCGAAAGACGTTGAAGCCGGTAGTTCTTCTGAGACCAAGCTAGTAAAAAACGCCAAATGGTTGGCTCGAAAATGGGAGACACCCCGTATCATTCTGCATTCTTTTACCCATTTGGGGCAAGAAAAGGCAGACCCCGAAAATGCCCGGGCATTGTTGGATCGGACGAAAGAACGGCTTGAAAATGCAGGCTACTCGGTGGATCAAACCCCGTACGGATATTTTCTGGATCTTAAAATTAAAGCACCCGGCCATCCATTGGCAAGGGTATATAAGGAATTTTGACAAGGGATACTCCTGAAGGATTTTAACACTTTCGCTTTTTGAAAACATTACCTGAAGCTCCTTTGAAATCGATTTGTTTCAAAGGACTAAACTATTGCAAAAAATACAATTTCAGAGTTCTTCGAACCAATTCTGTTCCAGATTTTTTTTGATGCGATCCGGATCAAAGATTCTCCCGTTCATTGCGATATAAACACCCGGCGTTAATACCTGAACAGCAGCAACGGCATAGCCTATATTAAACGCAGCATCGCTGTATTTAAACCTGGCCGGCTCCATTGCGCCGGTGAATACAATCACTTTGTCAGATATGGTTTTTAATTTTTTAGCCGTTTGAATCATGGTATCCGTTCCGTGGGTTAATAGGATCTGCCGATGTTCATCAGAAGCAATCTTGTCGAAAATCAGCTGCCGATCTTCGTCGGTCATATCGAGACTGTCTTTATGCAAAATGGATGATATTTCGTATTCAAGGTTTACATTCGCTTCCTTTAATATCTCTCCGATCTTAGGTTCTCCCACTTCATAGGTGCTTTTGCGGTCAAAGTATACCTTGTCGATGGTCCCACCCACGGTATAAATTTTGATTTTCATATCACGTTTACCTTATTTGACGCTATCTCAATAAAGACGCGTTATCTCATCCACTTCAAAACTGGGCCAAGCTGCTGGTCCAGCCTTGCTCATGGCTTCGACCCCACGACCGGCTTCCATTACCTCGCCGATGCGGGCAATATCGATTCCAGCGTCCCGAATGCTGTCCAAAATCTTTTCGGTTTCATTTTTACGAGAACAAATGAGAAGGCTTCCGGAGCCAATCAATCCCATGGGATCAATACCAAGCAAGGTGCATATCTTTTCGGTTTGCGGAAAGACCGGGATACGGTCCATGTTCACCCTGATTCGATGTTTACCGGCGATGCTCAGTTCCATGAGGGCAGTGGCCAATCCTCCTTCTGTAATATCGTGCATTGCACTGACTCCTCCACAATCGCGAGCGATTTGCGCTTCCTCTAAAATACTGATGGAAAAGAGAAACTGTTTACATGTTTCAATGTCGGATTCCGACATCCCCAGAACTCTTAGCCGCTCTCCAAACTCCCTGGCAATGATGGCGGTTCCTTCAACTGCAACAGATTTGGTCAATAAAACGTTGTCTCCCGGCTTTATGTTCCGTTTATCAATCAGGCGGTTTTTTGTCACTGTTCCGGCAAGCATTCCGGTGATAACAGGCCTTGTAACAGCATCGGTGATCTCTGTGTGACCGCCGCATAGCGTGATACTCCACCGGCGACAAACCGATTCGAGTTCATGCATGACCTGGCGGATGAAGGATGCCGTAACACCGGATGGAAACAACAGGGTGGTCAAAAACCATCTGGGGATGGCTCCTGTGGTGGCAATATCGTTGGCATTGATGAGAACCGCATAATGCCCTATGGCGTCTGTGGCAAAAGTAATGGGATCTGATTTAATAACAAGGACTTCTTCTTCATCAATATCCACCGCAGCCGCATCTTCACCCACACCGGCATTGATAAGGACTGAAGGATCATGAAAATCGAACCCGTCCAAAAAGTTTTCAAGCAGATCATTGGGCAATTTGCCCGGTGAAAGGGGCAGCCCCAAACGGACGATATTTTTAATCTCTTCCAAACTCGAGACGATAAAGTCGCTTTCAACCTTTCTGGTACCGGATACCGTTCCATAATCCAGAAACGCCGTCATACACCCTGCTGTTTGTCCTGCCTGAATGTCGAAAACAAAGTCACCCACCATCAATATCTGTTTTACATCGACCTTCAAGGTTTCGGCTGCCAGTATAATCCCGTCGCCACTTGGTTTCAGCCGGACGGGTGTTTCCCTGGAAACAATGACATCAAAACAAGAAATATCGATAGCTTCAAAATTTTGCAGGGCCCGTTCTACACTTGAAAGGGTATTTCGGGTAATGATGCCAATGCCGATGCCCTTTGAACGAAGAAAATAGATCAGTTTTTGTGCCCCGATGTTGGGCTCTGAGTTGACTGCCGCTTTTTTTTCAAAATGCTCCAGTTGCTTTAAGGCTTCATTGCGCTGAGAGAGGATGGGAAGATCTTCTATGAATTCAAGTATAGGGACATCGGCAGGGCAACCGATGGTTTCTTTTAAACGAGGAAAATTCAATGCCCCGGGTTTTGTCAGAGTGCCGTCAAAATCGAACAGAACGGCTTTAATGTAAAATGACCGATTCATTATTTTTCCGTTCGTTCTTCATTATCTTAGTTTATTTGGGATATGTATCCATTGACGCTTAATATCTTGAAGACGATGGGGATAATTCGAGATGATGCCGTCAACTCTTAAAGAAACATATTTTTCCATCTTTTCCCGGTCATCAACGGTCCAGACAAACACCTTTGAACCCCTTTGTTGCATGCTTTGAATAAATGTCTTGCGTGCGATCGGGTAATGCACAGCCACACCATTTAGAAATCCCGGCAGCAAGCCGGGCAAGAGGCATAACATTGCGTTTTGAAGATTTTGTTTGAAGGTTCGTTGTTTGGAAATAGATACAATCAGAATAAGGGGTAGTTGAAATCCTCTTTTATGCAGTTGAAGGAGCAGGTTGTAATTTGAACTGGATATAAAACTTCCTTCCAAAAGGGATGATGCTTTCAATATTTCCAAAAGATTGTCGATATTTGTGCAGCGTTTGATTTCAATGTCTACAGGTATGGATCGGGTCGCTTCAAGGCAGTCGGAGAGTGAGGGCGCACGATCATCATAAGAGGTTAGGGATTGAACCTGAGAATATGTCAGACTATTCCATGGCGGCGTATTATGGTTTAGTCGATCATCATGATAAACGATAAAACGGCCGTCCAAAGTTTCATGAACGTCCATTTCAATCATTTCAACTTCTGCATCCACCGCAGCTTTTAACGCAGGGATGGTATTTTCAATGTGTCGGTCACTAAATCCCCGATGTGATATGATTTTTGGAAAATCATCGATATCGTTCATAATGATACTCCAAGGGATTTTTATATGAACCTATCTCAAAAACAATCTACGTGCCCATGGCAGCGTTGCGAAACGGTTCAAAATGCTCACATACTACGTGTATGCTCCGCTTTTTCACCGTTTCGCGCCCCCGATTCTCTGGATTTCGCAAAGCTCAACTTGCTTTCGAACCCTAATCTTATTTTTGAGATAGGTTCATGTTATAAAAGAACCGGATTACAGATCATAAGGTGTCAGGCTTTCAAAACCATGGTCGGTGACCAGAATGGTTTGTTCAAACTGAGCGGAAAGCGACTTGTCTTTTGTAACGGCTGTCCACTTGTCTTCAAGTATGAAAAGCTCTTTTTTCCCCAGATTGATCATCGGTTCTATGGTGAAAACCATGCCTGGAATCAGAGGGATTCCTTCTCCTCGAATACCATAATGGGGAACCTGTGGCGGTTCGTGAAATTCAACCCCAACACCATGTCCTACAAATTCTCTGACCACCGAACACCCATTTTTTTCCGCATATTTTTGAATGGCCCACCCAATATCTCCAATGGTGTTGCCGGGTTTGACCATCGCCATCCCCTTAAACAGACTTTTTTGGGCCACGTGAACGATCTTTTTGGCGTCGGGCCCGGGTGTGCCGACGAAAAAGGTTTTGTTGACGTCTGCATAGTAACCGTTTAGAATCGGCGTTACATCGATATTAACAATATCTCCGTCTTTTAGAACCCTTTCCCCGGGGATGCCGTGACAAATCACTTCGTTTACGGAGACACAGACACTTTTGGGGAACCCCCGGTAGTTTAAGGGTGCAGAAATTGCACCGTGTTTCAGTGTGAATTCGTGCACCAGCGTATTAATTTCATCGGTGATAAGCCCCGGCCTGATTTTAGACTCGACCATATCGAGGGTATCCAGCGCCAGGCGACCGGCCCGCTTAATGCCTTTTATATCAGCCGCCTGTTTGATCCGAATTCTGTATTTTTTGGCATATTCCGCCTTGAGTTTTTCCGGGTCCGGTTCTCTTTTACCCAGGCAGCATTTCTTGTGTTTAAGACCGCTTCCGCAAGGGCAAGGGGCGTTTCGTCCGCCATTAAACGATTTTTTCTTCATTTTTTTCTCGATTCAAACAATTAGATTTTTTGTAACACTTTACCTTTTGAAAACATTACCGCTTCAAGTATAATTAAATTTTTGCTGAAAGAACTCGTGAATAAGGGCTCGTAATGAAAGAACCCGCCCGGGCTATTAATAAAGGTCTCTGCTTTAACAGGGGGTTTCATCCATAACGTTAAATCGCCTATGGTTCTTTCAAAACGATCCCTAATCCACTCAGACAGCTTCCAGTCAAAAATTTAATCATACCTGAAGCTCCTTTGAAATCGATTTGTTTCAAAGGACTAAACTATTACGATTTTTTAAGCGAATAAAATATCGATCTAAATTGATCGATATCGCATTTTTTACGACCTATCGATAATCCTCTCTGATCGGATAAAATACATCAATGACCCGGCTTCGGGTCACGGACTTTCCAGAATGAACGGCATGCGGTGGAATAATAACGACGGAGCCGGGACCGAGCCTTTTGCTTTCGTTGTCCACGGTTAGTTCAAACTCACCTTCAAGAACGTTTGAAACCTGTTCATGTGGATGGGAATGTTCCGGTAATTGGGCCCCTGCTTCGATACTCCAGTATGAAAATGTCATGTTTTCTGAATGCACAAAACGAACTTTAAATCCGGAGACAAGTTCTTTTTCTTCTATTTCGTCAAGATGCAAGTATTGCATTGTTCATTTAACCTCTTTAGTGAGTGTCCATCCAGAAATGGTCTTTTTGCCCAATCTCTGCGTTATGCTCAAAAAATAATCCTCGGAATATTATACATATGCCTGCGGTTATTTTTTTCGCATGCCTTGATATTGAACAAAAATCCTCATTTCTGGATGGACACTATAAGTTTAGTCATTGATATCTGCGATTAAGGTTGATGTCAATTTATTTAGTCTTGGAAAACCTGGTCCTTCCCCGCCAAGGCGGGATCTTCGATGGGCCTTGCCTGTCCCGCATTGCGGGAGTCAGAGTTCTCCGGCTCTTCCTGAAGAATCGCTGTAAGAGTTTGAAGTGAGCTATAGTTAAAAAAGGTTGTGCCCGTCGGCCCGTTATGCCGGTTTGCCCGTAATTTAATACCGGCCAACTGGCTCAACCGGTTAACCGGCTAACCAGAGATAGACACTTTTAACTTCTACGGTTTTGAGTAAAACAGCCCCTTTCCCTGTAAACAGCCGGGATCTACGACAGGGGCAAACCAACGCCTGGTCCTTTGGGCCAGGATTCTTTACTACCTGAATCTTGCTATAACCTTTCGCTCATTTAAGGTATAAGTTGGATGCGAAATCATTTGTCATACACGTTATAATACACTTTTTCATATTGCAGACCTTCCTTTGGGTGGGGGGATTTTTTCTCGGCCGGATATCCGATGGCAATCATCGATTCTACGTTTAAGTTTTCCGGAATATTTAACAATTCGCGAATGTACTGTTCCGCTGCTTTTGTCTGGTCATGCATTCTTTTTCTGACCTGAATCCAGCAACTTCCAAGTTTCATGGATTCTGCTGCCAGGTGAATATATATCGAAGCGATGGAAGCATCCTCAATCCACACGTCGCATTTTTCAGGATCCGCAAAAACAACGATCCCCAAAGGCGCATCTTTTAAAAATGATGCACCGTGAGGTTTGGCTTTTGAGAGCCTTTCGAGTAAGGCACGATCGGTAACCACTACGAACTCCCAGGGATTAAATCCCCTTGACGATGGCGCTCGAAGGGCTGCTTCGATAAGCCTGTCGATTTTCTCGGGTTCGACGGGTTTATCCAGGTATCGACGAATGCTTCTACGTTTTTGAACCAGGGATAAGAACATATTAGATTCCTCCTCAATTTATAATTCAAATAATGACGCAACTATGATAAAGAATTGAATTATAAAGTCAATTCGAAATTTTTGCAAGGACGCTAACGATTCATAATGAAAATATTGCTGATATATCCGTACTGGCTTGAAAAACGGGCCGACATCCAAGATGTGATCGTTCCCCCCATCGGCATGTATTACGTCGGTTCTGTCTTAAAAGAGAACCATTACGATGTGGAAATATTGAACTGGTGCAGGATGAATGAAACGCCCGAAGACATCGAAAAAGTCCTGCTTGAAAAAAAACCGGATATCATCGGTTTTTCTATTTTGCAGGCCAACCGCTGGGGCGGTATCGAAATTGCCAAAATTGCAAAACGGATCGATCCGAAAGTGAAAATTGTTTTTGGCGGGGTGACACCGACCTTTTTGTGGAAACATTTTTTAACCCATTTTCCGGAAATCGATTTTGTGGTGATCGGTGAAGGCGAATATACGTTTTTAAATCTCGTAAAAATTTTAGAAAATAATAAAGAACATCACATAAAAGACATTCGAGGCATTGCCTTTAGAAAAGACGGCAAGGTTGTCCGGACAGCACCTGCCGAGCCGATTCATCATATAGATGCGCTGCCGGTTCCGGCAAAATATTTTGAATACCGGCATCTGTCTTTGACCCGTGGTTGCCCGGGTAAATGCACGTTTTGCGGATCGCCTCAATTCTGGGGCCCTAAAGTTCGATTTCATTCCGTGGAATACTTTATCAACGAACTCGAACGTTTATATAAAAAGGGCATCAATTTTTTCTATTTCTCCGATGATACCTTCAGCATTGACAAAAATCGGGTGATCGAAATCTGTAAAAAGATACTGGAAAAAGGGCTGAACATCACATGGGTGGCCATATCCCGCGTCAACTATATGAGCGAAGACATCCTTTGCTGGATGAGAAAGACCGGCTGCATTCAGATCAGCTACGGTGTGGAGAGTGGCTCGAAAAAAATCAGAAGTCTTTTGAACAAGAAAATTACGAACGATGAAATTGAAAAAGCGTTTGCCATGACATTAAAATACGGCATTTTGCCGCGCGCTTATTTTATATATGGCTGTCCCGGAGAAACGCGCCGGACCATTTTCGAAACCATCGATCTTATCGAAAAGATCAAACCGCTGGTCATTCATTTTTTTGTTCTTTCGCTGTTTCCCGGATCTCGCCTGTATGAGGAATATAAGAAAAAAATGAAGGTCACCGATGATATCTGGTTAAACAAAATCGAGGACATCAAATATTATGAAACAGATCCCAAATTATCCCGCGATGATGTCCTCACATTTGGGAAAACATTACGAACCCGATACCATGAGCTGATTCCTGAAATTGTGGATGCCATTGAACTTGTCGATAAAAAGGAATTTTATTCCCTGCATGCCGATTTTTGTTCCAGACTCGGGATGACCTTTGATCACGGGGATTACGCCAACAATGACGAAATCTTGGGAAAAAAAAGAATTGCTGAGAAACTGTACATTAAGGCATTGAAATATCACCCGCATTCAAGTGCTTACCTCGGATTGGGCATATTGAATCAAAAGAAGAGCGTCTATCATGAATCCATTAAAATTCTATCAAAAGGCATTCAGTTTTTTCCGAACAACGAGCAGCTCAATATTTGTCTTGGTGTTAGCCACATGAATATAAGGGATTTTAAAACCGCGCTGTCCTTTTTTTTAAAGTTTAAACATTCAAAACAGGCACTGGAATTGATCATTAACTGTTACCGTGCATTGAATGACGTTGAAAAAGTATCGATCTATCAAAAAGAACTTGAGTCCTAAGCTATAACAAACACAACAGGGGCGTTGATAACAAGTTAGATTTCTAAGTTCTGATTACGGTTGAACGAATTTGTAATGGCTGATGTTGAAGTACCGAACTAATAGGTGAAATTCATACCTTGAAATCCGTTACATCTACATTTTTCTCAAATCCGCATTTGGGACAGATTATCGTTGCTTGATTGGTATCGGCTACATATATTTTTTTCACTAATTATCCTCTTTTCCAATAAGGGAAATATTGTTATTAATACGAACTACAATCTGCTTTTTTTTCGCCTTTCTTTGTTAGCAAGTTCCAATTTTTCTATTATGGCATCGGTCACAAAATCCTGAGTAGTCATTTCTTTTTCAGCACACAAGGCTTCTACTCTTTTAAATAATTCTTTCGGTAGCGTGATTTTAAGAATCTTAGTCTCTATTTTTTCCGAAGTTGGTTTTTTTTCCATATTATGCCTTTTTTTGCCTAAAAAGATAAAAGGTAGGGAAAATGGGCCGAATAAAATTCCCATTATTAACCAAAACTGCTTATTGTAACTTCTCCTGTCGGCCAGATAATAAAGCAGCACACCAAAAAATGCTGAAATAATAATTGCAGCTACCAAACTCAATGGAGATTATATCATATGAATGTCATTGGTTGTTTCTTTTGCAAATCGATCAATTTCTTCAACATACCGAAAAATAGCTCTAAGGAGATACGAAACGCAGTCGATTATGTTGACTTGCTGTCTTTTAACTCTGCTCATAATTTTCTAAAAAACCGATGATGAAACACCGAGTTGACGAGCGGTCTGAGCAAACGAAATTCCACATTCTCTCACCTTATAAAAAAATGGAGCTAATGCCAACATTTTATTCGACCTTGTCGACGATATTCCTAATTTTTTTATTTTTCACTGCGCATAGAAGCCACATGTCGCTGAAAGAGAAAGCCGGAACCGGTGACAAGGTCAAGCGATAGAAGAGAGATGCAAAGAAGGATCAATAGACCATCCAGTTCACGCCGAAAAATTCAATTGCTGCTGTCAAGAGTCCTGTGCCTCCATGACCAAACACGCGCCCAAGGAAAAATACTGTCCAGAGGACTACGCCTGAACCGATGAGGAGCCTTTGAGGGCCGTGCCGATCAATAAGCGGCACCGAGGCAGCACGCCAGAAGACGTAAACATGCATCAATGCGATGGCGAATAGGTGATTGATTTTTCCTTCACTTAATAGTCGTTTGTTTTCAATAACTTGACACTTCGTCTATCAGGTTACTTTTATCTGCTGTATGAAAATCCCTTCATATATCCGCTTTTTATTCAGATTTTTATTCGGATGAATAGATTGCATTTATAGTAAAAACAGTTGGATAATTTTGTTTCCTGGGTCTGGCACATCAATTGCTTGTAAACAATTGACATGATTCAAGCCCTTCATCTACGGGAATAACAAAGATAGAAAGGAGGTATTCAAAGGCATTTCATTTTGCATGGTCATTTTATGAATCCAGGATTGTAAACAGAAAAACCCAGAAAAGGAGATGAACATGAAAAGAGTTGCAATTATATCTTTTACTTTGATTGTAGGGATTTGTTTGGCAGCAGGTGCTTTTGCAGCAGATAAAGATGCGATTAAAAAACAAGTCGATGACATTGTTATTGCCATTGACGGCGGGAAAATGGCTAAAGACTTTACAAGTGCAGCCCAAAATAAACCCTCCTATGTATTTATAATGGAAGAGGGAGGAATGCTCTTGGTTCATCCAACTCTGGTTGGGAAAAGCCTTAAAGAAAAAGCAGAACCTGTTTATAATGAATGTGCAAAAGGGACTGCTGATGGCGTATGGGTTGACTATGTATGGAAAGAGAAACAAAAACATACTTATGTCAGGAAATGCAAAAGCGGTATAATCGTCGGAAGTGGGTACTCAGAGTAATGAAATTGATATTTATTTAAAGAACTTATACCAAAAGTTTATAGCGGAAGATGATGTCGTCCATAGAACTTATTGTTTTATGGACGGCACTTCTTTTTCAAAAATAGTCTGCTTCAAAATCTCTAATCTTTTGAATAGATATAGTTGTAGTGATTCGAATTTGAACTGATATATGCCATATTAGAAGTTAAATTTGCCCTGGCAGCTGTTTACCTTGAACACAAATCATTAGAATTGAAACTCAGAAAAATATTTTTAGGGGGTATGGAAACATGAGGGCTTTCGACTACTTTTCTGTCCTCCTGTTGCTTTTGGTAGTTGCACCGTGTATGGCATCGGACGTCTATGTTAGTGACGTCAAGTTGGGCGATAAGGTAACCATTGTTGGACCTGGGAATGTAACTAAGCTCTGCCCATATCCCGACTGCAGACAAGGTCAGCATGTCACTCGTATACCTAAAGGAACAGTTTTGAAAGTTGAAGGTATGATGAATGTCAAGTACGGTAATTCAACGATGAAGTGGTTTGAGACGACTTATAAAGAAAAAAGAGGATGGATAAGCATTAATGATACGGACCAAGCTGAATAGTATCGGAAAGATTTGGAATATTTTAGCTAAATAAAAGGTTGTTAAAAAAATGAAAATTAATGTTCGTATGCTTGGTGTGATAGCAGCAACAATGTTTGTTGCCTTCCCTGTATCCGCAAATGGTATGAGCGCTCGTCCTCCGATAATTTTCGAACAGATAGAAGCTGGCCTTTATTTGCAGAAGGATTTGAGACAAGGCCGTAAAACGCTGGTGCATGATAAGAATGGGAAGGTAATCGGCTGGGCGAGGAATAGCTATTTGGACAGCGATAAGACGATTCTGTATGATATGAACAATAACGTGAAGGGATATCTGAAAAAAGATCTGATGGATTCCTGGATGTTCAGGTTCATTAATAAATGATGTAAAAACATCAGCGTCCATCAGGGCGTCCCATGAAGCGACTTAATACTTTTAGATCGTCTTATTCCTAACCTGGCAGGATTGACGAATGATGTTCTATGATCAGCCATCCATCTTCATGTTTTCCATAGACAAAGGTAAATCTTGCAGCAACATCAGTATGGACGCCATCTTCCATCAAAGAAAAAGTGTATAGTCCAGAATTTATCGCAATATTATCATATATGCGTATGTTCTGCTCAGTTATCCTTCCATTCGGCTTCTTTGATAAAAAGTGTACGAAGTAGTCACGTATTTCGTCATGATTATGGCGCACTTTGGCAGACACCGTTGGTAGGAGAATAGCGTCTGCAGTATAACATGCGACAACGTTATCTGGATCTCCCGTCTGAAGGGCATCGTTCCACTTTGCAAATTGATCTGAGATTTCGTTTTTCGTACTCATTGTATTCCTTTCTAGGTTGCGGGCCTATATAACCTAACATTGGTAATTAAATAGAACCATTTTTTTATTATGTTTAAAAAGGTTTCATGATTGTAGCAGCCATATCCAGATACATCAAAAAGACAAACCCTGTCAATCGATTTCCCTTATTAAAAAACGATATCACAATAATTTCAAGCTATTGATATTTGTTGGCCATTGCCAGGCAATTATCATAATTTTTTCACAATGGTGAAAACTTCTTCGCAAATCCGGGATCGTTGTAGATCGCCCGCAAATTTAATAAAAGTTGGTGGATCTCGTCCCGAGAACGAAGATCAATTTGAATGCTGGAAATGTCCACTTGCCAATATTTCAGTTGTTTTTCGGTGACTTTTCACATAACGTTTTCCTACGAAGACTTTCTAAGTTTGACTCATAATTGCTGATCATATGATCATAAAAAATCAGTGAAATTTGATATGTTCAACAATTTCAATATTATAAAAAATCCAAGACACATGCATGTCGGTTGATTAAGGAAAACACGAGCATGCAATGGAATAAAATTATAAAAGAAATGATTTTCCTTTTAGGGATATCAATAATCTTTGCGTTCACTGTAAATTTTTTCTCTCCCGCAGGCATTGCCCTTGTAGGTCAGTGGGATGAATCACTGGGCGTTATAGCTACCAAAGCTAAAAGCGATGTTTTTAGCGGCGAATTGGAAATTAAACATGTTAAGATCGCAAAACAAATTTACGACAGTGATAAAGCAGTTTTTGTTGATGCCCGTTCGCTTGAAAATTTTGAAAACGCTCATATAAAAGGTGCAGAATCCCTGCCTCTCGATCAATTTGATAACCTCATCGAAGCGTTTAAAGAGAAATATCCAGCAGACACAATCATTGTTACTTATTGCTTAGGGAGAACCTGTGACGATAGTCACAGACTGGAACAACTTCTATTTGACAAAGGTTATGTAAATGTTAGCGTCTTTATCGATGGTTATCAGGGCTGGAAAGCGGAGGGTTACCCAATTGAATAACTATCTTAGAAATCTTTTCAATAACTGTTGGATAGAAATAGCATTTCGTTGGATTCTCGGTATAACCTTTATCTATGCCAGCTATTATAAAATAATGTCTCCTACAGATTTTGCCAAGGTTGTTTATGGATACAACCTTTTCCCGGAGGTTTTAATAAACCCGATAGCTATTATTCTTCCCTTCGTGGAGTTGATCTCAGGGCTATCCTTGCTTATTGGGATTTATCCCCGTTCTGCAGCTTTGATAATAAACGGATTGCTACTGGCCTTTATCTTTATTTTGACTATTAATATCATGAGGGGCTACGAATTCGACTGCGGATGTTTCTCAACGAAAAAGACAGGATCTCCTAAACTGATGGTGGCAAGGGACGTTATATACTTAATTATGGGACTACAGATTTTTTTGTTTAACGGTGTCAGAAAGGGATGTATTATCCGTGTGGATAGAAAAACATGAATTCATTAGAAGTATTTATTGCAGTGTGATTTTTTAGAAAGATCATCTAAAATGAAAAAGCATTAAATCAAGGGATTTTTCAGCCATCTGGCCACAACCCTTACTCTCCGGGCCGTGGTCTTTGAATCAGATCGTGAAAAAAATGCAAGATATCAGGGTGGGCCCAGTCTCGCGGGCCGATAATTTTTTTGACGAGTATTCCATCTTTGTCGATGATAAAGCTCTCAGGGACTCCGGTGGTCCTATAAGATATTCTGATAGTTCCGGCAGAATCGATCAAAGCAGGGAAAGTGAGTTTGTGTTTTTTCATGAACGGGGTCACAGCCTTTAGTCCCAAGGAATCAATACTGACTGCCAGAATCTCAAAATTTTCACCTTTGAATTTTTGGTAAAGCTTTTCCATTGAGGGCATTTCATCTACACAGGGAGGACACCAAGTGGCCCAAATATTAACGAGAACTACTTTGCCTCTGTAGTCAGACAGGCTGACCATTTTTCCATTGATACCGGGGAATGTGAAATCAGGTGCAGGAAGTCCAACCTCTATCGGTACTTGCTTTACAGATTTATTATATGACCTATTTCGATTCAGCAACAAAAGGACCAACAAGCCTGTGATCATCAAAAAAATGAGAATAGCAGGGCGATAGTCAATCTTTTTTTCTTGCATATCTATAATCGAAATCGGAAATACAATAAGTCTCCGGGAATAAATTATAATACGGAGTCCATTCACCTTCTGGAAAGAGCACATCCATCCACTTAAGGATACGGCTTTTGTTCTATTCCTTTAACCCTGTTTTATTGCAATCGAAACGTGGTTATACAGGTTTTGCTGTCATCAAACGTTTTTATTATACCTTTGGCTGTTCGATCAAGACCTTGAACTCTCAGGCCGATCTTACGGTTTCTAGGAAGCCAGATTTCAAAAAAACCGTTTTGCAAGGTGACAATAGTTTTATCGACCAGGGCATTTCCATCTTGGTCAACAGCTTTTACATAAAACTCTTTCTCGGGCAATTCCCCCTGACAGGAGGACATGTAATGAATTGTTCACCTATGCGTCCTGTTTATATAGGGAGCCACAGCGACCAACATTTTCTCTTCTGGAAGCGGAATCCTTTTAACTTTATCTTTAGAGAATTTAAACACCACTTCCCGAGGGGTGACGAAGCTCTTGATCTCCTTTTTGGACCATTTCCATTCGTTGGCGATTGCCATAGCTTGAATGGCATCAGCGTTATTCAATATAGCTTCATCCGATTTTTCATCGCTTTGGAGTGTGCACACTGGAAACAGCCAGCTTATTCCAAGAAAGAGAATAAAGGATAGTACTATAGATTTCATTTATTTCCTCCATAACTTACACTCATTTGTCCTTCCCACGGTTGTGAATCTAACCCGGAAAGCATATGATTTTGGAGTTACAATCTGTAATTCCGCTCAACCTTAACCACACTATAACATATAAAAACGATATATTGCAGTCTTAATTTATGATTCCGTGCCTATATCATAATTTCCCAAAAATTCATGGCTTCTAACCGAAATCAAAGTCGTGCTTTCTTACCAAACGTACATTCTCACCGATTGCATATACCCCAAACACACAAAAAAACAAAAAAGCAAATCCTATCAAACGGATTTTTCCTTATTGAAAGAATGGTATCACAAATATTTTAGCGCCCTGATATTTTCATAAAAATTGCAGATAGTCCAGCTGCTATGGTTTTGCGATACCTTTTGGTTATGTCAGAAATTAAGCTACTTGATATTTGGTCATTATTGCAGGTATCACCAGCCATGGTAGTTCAACAATCAATTGTAATTCATATATCTACTTTAATGCTCAATTGTTTCTTCTACGCCTCCAATGCCGAGCCTACGCATAAGCGGTCCCATGGTGATCCCTTGTACAACTAGCGAAAAAAATACACAACCAAACCCTGCTACCAACAACACCGGGCGCCAGGTTTCAAGCGCACCTTCATTAGGTAGTTGAAGCAGCAGAGCAATCGGAATCGAGCCCCTCAAACCACCCCAGAATAGAATGTGCTTCCATTTCTTCGGTCGCTTGGTGCCTACCTGATTTAGCAACCAGTAGAAACTATAAGAAACTGCCGCACGCCCTATCAACATCGCCGCAATGGCAACAAACACCGTCATCCACATATTACCGACCTGCGCTTCGCGTAGCTCCAGGCCAATCAAGATAAACAGAAGTGAATTGATTAGAAAATCTATCGACTCAAAAAATATTTCGACTGTTTTGGTAGTCTTTTCGCTCATCGAAAGTCGCCGACCATAATTACCTATCATCAGTCCAGCCATCACGGTTGTAATTACCCCCGAAAGGTGCATTACTTCCGCCAACCAGAATGACCCGTAAGCCAAAACAAGACAAAGCGCATTTTCCAGTATATGATCCTCCAGATGGCGCATGATCTTATAAACGATCCAGCCAAGCACTATTCCCAGCAAAAACCCTCCTGCGGAAACCTTTACAAATTCATATACTGCTTGGCCAAATCCAAATCTCTGACCGCTCAACACGGTTTTCAGCAGAATAGTGAATAACACTACCCCGGTTGCATCATTAAAGAGCGACTCTCCTTCTACCAGTATCTTTAGATCTTCCGGTGCCCCCACCTCCTTAAACAACGCCAACACACTCACAGGGTCTGTTGGTGAGATCAAGGCACCAAAAAGTATCGCCACCATCATTGAACTGATACCACCCAACCAGCCAACCACGCCTCCCACCAGAAGGGTCGATACGATCACACCCGGCACCGCAAAACAAACGACCGGCCAGAACTGCTTCAACAGGGAGTTTAGATTCATGTGAAACGCTCCTTGAAAAAGCAACGGTGGCAAAAACACGAAAAATATTAGATCATGGCCAAACCCGGTCTCCTTAATCTCCGGTCCAATTCCTAGCACACCGATCCCTAGCCCCACCAGAACCAAAAAGATTGTATAAGGTAATTTCGTCACCATTTTACTGACAATTGCTATCACGCACGATAGCAACAATAATTCGATATATATTCCAACCGCGTGCTCAATCATTTCGATAGCTCCTGTTGCCAAACTTCATCATAGATCTGTTCTATTGACCGCAATAGCTTCTTCAAAATCCAGGACATCGATATATTCCAATAAATTCCCCACACCCCTAAAAGGCCAAATCAATCCTTTTTGTCATTGAGTGCTTACTCCTTTTTCCAGCAATGCACTGCAATTCGATAGATTGATGCATATTATGTTAAATGAATACAGTCAGATATGGCATTTATAGGGTTTGCGTTTAATGAATCGTAATCAATCATAATGAATCGTCAATGTCAAATGCACCCTATGTGCACCCAAAAACTCGGTCGCTTAGACTGGGTTTTTGTTTGTGTCCAGACCAATGCTTGTTAGAGGAATTTTGACTTAGATATCACAACTTATGAACCGGCCTTTGGGATTGCAGATAGCAGGTATCAACGGTTTAGAGTTGATGATTTCATATCGAAATCGTACTCGTATTAGGGTGGTCTGAATTGAGGGCTAAAAGGAAAAGTCAACACATAGGACTGAATGTCTAAAATACGACTGGGAAAAGTATATTTATTTATTATCTATAATTTCCTTTGCTTTTCCTCCTTCTTTCTTTTTCTAGTCTATACCATTCTCTTAATTTTATTAATCCATCTTGTCCGAGTACATCGTCACGATCAAAATAAAAAATGATTACATTACCCAGATAATTAATCAAACCCTCCCAACGTTCAAAATAAATATAAGAAAGCCGCCGAAAATAAGATCTAAAAAAGCTTTCTAATAATTCTAACCTGTTCCCCTTCCATTCTCTTTTATTTTTATATAAAAATTTTATGACGCCTACAGCTGAAATCATATCCCTCATCCCGATATGAGTCTCTTTTATTATCTCAAAAAATGGATCAACATATTTAATTTCATTCTTTTTGAAATAGTCTTCAAATGTGTACATCTCTTCACGATCACACATCTGGCCTCCCATATTCACATCTTGTTCATGGAAAGTAACATGAAACAATTCGTGGTTTTGTTTCCGGGCTGTACCTATCCCTATCTCTTCGGCTATAAACAGCAAATAATCTTCCAAGGATATAACTTCTTCCCCCGAATTAAAAAACCTTTCTAAAACTGGCATAAGTTTTCTCCCTGAACGTTGCCTTTTTATTGCCAGATCTCTTAACAACGGAGAAATCCTTTTTCGCAACCTAAACAGTCCTGGATCATCAAGCTGCAAAATCTTTGATATTCTATGTGGACTGATTGCACAATTAACAATTAAATATGGTAGCGCTTTTTTCCCATCATTTCCGTATTCAGCTTCTTCAAAATTACCCTTTCCATCAGGGAGACTATATAATGGTTGATATGCCAAGAAATCAATAAACCCTTCACTGTAAGGGCCTAATTTTTCAAATGATGTTAAAGCGTTATTTTTTTCTGTCTTACCTCCTACACCAGTAAATTTTATTGAATTCTTATTATAGGGTTTAGAAACCGGATCATGAAATAAACCGGATGATTTGAATGTTAATAATCTTCTATCAGGTAGAGGAATATAACATTGACGTAGATTCGCAACCGAAAACTGCGCCTTGTCATAATGTCTATCCGTCATCGCAACAACAATTTTACCCCCTCTCGTCAATATTTCATTTGCCATCTTAGGCTTACCACAGAGAAAAATTCCTTTGTTTTCTATGATATAATCAGCAAGAGTCTTATCCCCTTTTATCTTTTCTGCAGCTAACTTTTTATTGCAAATTTCCATCTTTCCTGTTTTCTCCTCAGGCAATACCTGCATAAACACTGGTCTTAATACTCGATCATTTAACAACGCCTGTTTAACTAACTTAATCGCTTCTGAATCAGAATCGAATAATTTCACAATCTCCGGATATTTATCCAATCCTTCCTCTTGCAAATACTTATTCCATACCATTTCTTTAATCATGCTTTTTGTTTCTCCGCATTCATTTTTTCTGAATTTTCGAATATATTGGCTATTTGTACCAACTGTCATTTGTCCGTTATCCAAAATTTATATTGCAAGCTGCAATAACTCAACCCAACGTCAATTAGTTCCAATTCAATATATCGCATAATGTCCATAAAAAATCAAAAAGGCAAACCCAGTAAAATGGATTTGCCCGTGTTGATATATGATATCACAACTATTCTACGATCTCAAAAACCAGTCAGATATAACAGAAATCGCCGCAACCATCGTTTGGTGATATGGTATTGAGTTATCACAAAGAAATCAGGCCACTGATAGTTTTATTTTATTGCAGATATCACAGGTTCGGCCGATATTTGAATATATTGGAGATACCCCAAGATTTGAAAGAGACCCGATTCGTGTGCTTTCCAATACGTATCACAACTCGCTTTTTCTCTCCTTTTTGGTTATATTACAAATTGTTAATTTAAATTATTTATCGCCGCAACACATTACACCAAAGTTTAATAGTTTTAACAGGAAATAAAAGTAAGGCTCGGTTCGAAATCATTGCCACAAGAACTACTGTGCCGCCCCAAAGGGCGATCAGGAAGCCTCGGGTCTCTTGGACCTGCGAAAGTAAAAGGAAAGAAAAAGGCAGATGACAATCACAAGCAGACAGACCACGAAAGCGTTTTTGAAACCGGACAATGGATAGAGATCACCGACCCGGCCGGCCCGGTCGAGGATGGCGCCCGTCAGAACCTGAAGAAGTGCGACGCCGAAAAACGGTGCCGGGTTGAGCATCCCGGAGGTCAAACCCATTATTTCAACGGGTGTGGTTTCCCGGACGATTCCCCACAATACACTGAGAAAACCGCCTGCGACAATGCCCATCACCAGCAGCAACAGGGAAAGACCGACGATTCCTAACGCTTTGAAGAAGAAAATGATGCCTACCCATGTCAGGGTATATACCGTCAGGATAGCGATCAGGGTATTTCCCTTGTGGTAAGAAAACCGGTCGGGCAGCCAACCAAAAAGGGGTGCGCCAATGATGACGCCTACGGGGATCAGCATGTTTAGCTTACTGGCAAGAATGTGTTCAATTCCGAGGGCCGTCATCAAAAACGGTGTTGCCCAGAGACCCTGAAGCGTTATCAGGGTACCATAAATACCGAAAAAGATCATCGAAATAATCCAGAACCGCCCGGATGCGAGAACCTGTGCGGTTTTTGCTCTTGAACCCGGATTGCTCCCAGAGGCTGAGGCAGGATTCACCTGAACCGGTTCGGATGGACGTGTGTAATCCCGGGTGAGCAACAGCGTTACAAATGATAGCCCCAGCGTTATCCCGCCGATCAGGAAAAATGTTTTCCGCCATCCCCAAGCAGCAGTCGTCCAGGCAAGGGGCGTGGTGGCAATCACAGCCCCAAAATTACCCATGGACATAAGCAGGCCGATCATGGTGGCAAATTCATTCTTTCTGAACCACAGGGAAATAGCCTTGACCGCCGGTACATACACGCCGCCCACGCCGAGTCCGATAAGCGCCCGTCCTACCGAAGCCCAGCCGATGTTCGGCGCCATACCGAAAAGAAAACAACCTGCTGCAGCCACCATGGACCAGTAGCCGATAACTCGCCGGGGTCCGAGTCGGTCCGAGAGGTATCCAACAAGCGGCTGCTCAAAGGCATAAATATAAAAATACATAGACGACATGAAGCCCAGCGCCGTTGCGTTTGTGTGAAAGGCTTCTAAAAGGTCCGAAACAATAACCGATGTGGACACCCGATGGAAATAGACTAAAAAGTACACCAGACAGATAACAGAAAAAACCACCCAGCGATGGGGATTGCGGTATGGATTGGGGATGTGGTTGTTCATTTAATATTCTTTAGGCTAATTAACCTTCCCACAACAATTTGCGGAGTATAGGCTAAATTGCATCGAAGCTATCCCTCCTTTGCTCTATGAGCTACGGCACGATTCGCCTTTCCTCTCACACCTGCATCATGCATGAGGATATTATGGCGGAAGCGAAAAAGCCCTGCAAGCACATATATGGCAGGGCATTTGTTGTCAATGAAATAAACGATAACCCCCCTGGTTGACATGTCTTTATAAAACCATTTTTACCATATGAACCAGATTACCATCTGGTATATGCAAATAACTATCTGGATAATAATCACGGTTTCATCACTTTTTTTAAACTTACACCCTATCGGCAGTATGGTTCCGCCTTTGAGCCTACAAACTTTTGATATATTGAGATGATCTCACTCCACCTCTATTAAAAAGTATGTCGGAAGTACCTGAAATCTTAGCGTCGCGGATCAAGCGCGTTGTCAAACGTCGCCTGCATCCATCTTTTTAGAAGCTATTCTTGAACATTTCGTCTGTCATTACACCGTCACAGATTTTTTTAACTGGGCCGGTCATGGTGGCGAAGAAGCCATCGCTGAACTGAACTTGAAGGCTGCCGCCCGGCATATGGACCGTGATATCCGAATCGCAGAGATCAAGTCTGTGAGCAACAGCTGCAGCAGCCGTGCTGCTACTGCCGGAAGCAAGCGTGTAGCCTGCACCGCGTTCCCAAATTTCGATCTGGATATTGTTGTGATCCATGACTCTCATGAACTGAACATTTGTGCGATTCGGGAAACGAGGATCTACCTCAATCTTTGGGCCATAGCGACAGGCTTGGTCTGGTGTTGGATCGTCCGAAAGGATAACACAGTGAGGATTGCCGACGGTCGCTGCGCAGAACCTCAGGACATGACCGTCGATCTCGAGTTCCTCGTTCAACACGTCTCGTTCTGCACCCTCAATCGGTATATCCGTGCTGTTGAAGCGGACTTCTCCCATTTCCACCTTCACGCTCTTCCCGTCAGCACCGACCTCACATAAAACTGCGCCACCTAATGTCTCAACAGTAAAGGGCTGGTCACTGACAAGGTTTTCATCCCACAAAAACCTCGCAAATATACGCAGGCCATTCCCACTTTTCTCCGCTTCACCTCCGTCAGGATTAAAAATCCTCAGACCGAAATCGCATGACTGGCTCTCCAGAGGGCCAAGCAGAATGCCGTCGGAGCCTACGCCGTAATTTCTGTGACAGACCAAACGGATGACGTCTGGATCGGATTCGCTCTGGAATTCTGCCGGACTGATAACGATATAATCGTTGCCCAACGCATGGTATTTCGAGTATCTCATCTTGGTTTCTAATTATTAAATTATTGGAAATAATTCTCGCACATTCGACATTAAAAGGGAATTACAGATATATTGAGACTATAGCACGAAAATGGATCTTTTAAAAACGTGTGATTTCTTTTGGGTATCACATTAATTCGGAGGGATGATAGTCGCACTTCATTGCAGATATCGCAGATTTAGCTGATCGCTATATGTTGGAGTAATCACATGTTTCATACCAGACGCCATCACCCCAATATATTGTGTAGTTGTTTTTATAAGAAAAGCGTGAATTAACAATGATAATCTACGCTCATTACTTGATTGGTCTGAGTGGATACTGATAATCGAAGTACAATTTTTTCAAGCTTTGATCCCAATTGCTCTATATTTATTAAGTATAGGCAGAAGAAAAAAGCGCCTGGTTATGATTGACACAAGAGTCCATCCATGCGACATATTTAAATCAAATTCCTATTGTTTATTTGTCTGGAGTTTGATTAGGAGGGTGGGACGTTCTTCTTTAATGAAATTTGTCCGTTCCACTTGTTGGGCTCACGTTCTGTTTCCACGATCCCTTTTGGTCAATTCGCTCTGAGTGATTCAGAAAAGGAGTTAAGGTTATGATATCAAGGGCAAACAAAGCCATGCTATCTTGTGTGAGTTGTTTGGTCGCCATCGGCCTCATCGTGACAATCGCAGGTTGTGCCAGTGTGCCGAAGCGACATCCGGTACCACCGAGCCTTACTACAAAAGTTGGTATCCCCGGCATTTCAGAGGCCCGACTCTGGGGCGACGAGTGGCCGAAGTTTTCAAAGGAAAGGCTCGAGACATTCACAGATGCTGATTATCGCCAATATTTATCCGCGATCTACAACAAGCCTCACAATTACCTTGCAATCTCCGGCGGCGGCCCCAACGGGGCCTTCGGAGCTGGACTACTTTTGGGGTGGACTGCAACCGGCACACGGCCCGAGTTCACCATGGTGACTGGGATCAGCACCGGTGCTCTAACGGCACCGTTTGCGTTCCTCGGTCCTGACTATGATGATGAGTTAAAAACTGTCTACACCACCACCTCTACCAAGGACATCGCTGAAAAGCGAAACATCATCAGCGCTCTTTTGAGCGACTCGATGGCCGACACGAAGCCCCTGAAGGCATTGATTGCCAAGTATATCAATGCCAACGTGATAGATGCCATTGCTCGAGAATACAAAAGAGGACGACGCTTGTGGATTGGTACCGTAAACCTCGATGCCGGCCGGTCTGTTATCTGGAACATCGGGGCCATCGCTGTCAGCAATCATCCACATAAGATGGAATTGATACATGATATACTCCGAGCCTCGGCCTCAATACCTGTTGCGTTTCCACCAGTGGTGATCTCGGTGGAAATCGAAGGTAAACGCTACGACGAGATGCATGTGGATGGCGGTACGGGGTCTCAGGTATTCGTCTACCCTGCAGCGGTGGACTGGAGACATTTTAAACAGAAGCTAAAGGTGCAGGGTGATCCCAAGATTTATGTGATTAGGAACTCCTTCCTGGAGGCCGATTACAATGGTATAAAACGCAAGGTGTTTCCCATTGCGACCCGCACCATAGATTCACTCATCAGGACACAGGGCATAGGGGATCTCTACCAAATCTTCTCTCTGTGCGAGCGAGATGGAAATGACTTTAACCTGGCTTACATCCCGTCGGATTTCACGGAGGAGCCGACCGAAGCCTTCGACCCGGTGTACATGGGAAAGCTCTTCGAGCTCGGCTACCAGATGGCCCGTGAGGGTTATCCGTGGAAAAAATATCCGCCGGGTTTCGCCATCAAGCCTTGAGCTCGCAGACAGTTAAACACCATTGCTTCTAATGAGATTACCGACCGGATTTTGCGACTGCTTGGATAGGTCTTCCTGTGCCCAACTTGCCACGGCTGTCAGAATCGCCAAGAACAATAATGCAACTATTATTTGTATTGCACGAAACATAAAACTCTCCTGACGATAAAAAGCCGGACATACGGTTTGACAGCTATTGGCGACCCGAGCGTTTGTCAAAACGCGCCCGCATGCTTTGGGCATATGTATTAAAAATGTCGATAGCGTGCCCCCATTTAGACGCACTTTTTCCAATTTTATACTTTTTTCCTGATTTGGAGTCGATCACCGCCCCTAAGACTTCATTGGTTTGGGAATCGACAACTTCGCCCTCAATAGAGACGCTCCCCATTCCAATGTGGGAACCGGTGGCAGCTTTTTTGACGGCGCTTAAGGCCAGACCCACCGGAATAAAAGTTGTCACCGTACCGGCAACGGAGCTGCTGGGAACCAGATCTGTTACGGCTAATCTTATCCGCAACACACCGGGACCGGGCGTATCCGTGAACTCGAAAACGCCCGAAAGATTCATAACTACAGCTTTCTGAAAGGCGTCACCCAATTTAGCCAGCTCTTTGGCCTCAAAACCCTTATAGTCGGCATCTTTGGATATAAAAAACACCACATCGTCAAGAATAATTTTGTTGTAAGTGTTAATGTCCACTTTTTCATTTACATAGAGCCAGTTGACGGCTTTCATAGGATCAGCGGCCTTAAGTATAGAGTAGTCCTGGAGAAATCCGGCCTTGGGCATTTCTTTCTCTGCGGCCCATCCCGCACCTGTTACTAAACAAAATCCGATCATCATTGCCAAAATGGTCAAAATGCTTTTTTTCATGATTTATCTCCTCTATTATGAAAGTTAATTACTCAAGTTTTGACACCTTTAACATAGGTGCCAAAACTTAATCCATCACCTTTTCTTTTCAGGCGCTATTATTGTTTGCAAAATCTTTCCTCATACAGATTAATTAAGCACTTCTTCCAGAGGTGTCCCTTGCACAGAGGACAGCGGCGTCATGCCCAGAAGTGCGGCGATTGTCGGCGCAACATCCACCGGATGAACGGGTGATACATTGAGATTATCTCACTCCAACTCTATCCAGAAATACGTTGGAGATAGTACAGGTTACACACCAACCCTCTAATCACCAAAGATATAATGTGTAGCTGTTTAAATCGGTGCTATTTTTCCGCTGGCTTTCCCTTGGGGAAAAGAAATTTCACCGTGAATTGAAGATTCCAGTCTGACGCGAATGTGGGCTTCTCTGCGTTCCAGTAGGCCGCCAGTTTGAAATCCACGGGCAACTTGCCGAACTTGATAAGTCGGCCCACTCCACCACCGAAGGGTACTGTCCATTTGTTTCCACTACTGGCTTCCCAGTTTGCGGTGATAGTTGGTGTCGAGCTGAGGTACCAACCATTGTCAAGATTGTAGTTGATGAAATACTGAAACAAGAATTTGTTTACATCTGCCGCATCGCTGTCACCAGCAAAGGACCAGACGTTCTGTGCAAGAACACCGACGACCCACTTGCCCGGCATGGTTAATGCCACAGCTGAAGCACCGGCGGACCACTTGTCACTTTCGTATCGGTCCTCAGTAGCGGTCGGTAAGATCAGCGCTGGCCCAACACCCCAGATCCACTTTACAGGTTTGGCCGGACCGAAGAACCCCTGATAAGTCATGTCTCCGAGACCAAAAGCGCTTCCCTGGGCAAGTTCGATGATTCCAACATAACCACCACCATCAATTTCCGTACCCGGCGGAATCGGGACATCCTGTCCTTCCGAGTAAATGACTGGCAGGATGAAACGGTTGATCAGGTTCCAGTCCCCAAGGTTGACGGGATAAACCGGTTTCATATTGAGTACATATGCCGAGGCATCCGAAGGGCCGATCCCGAAGTTGAAGTTATTCTCAAAAGGGGCACTGATGATAGTGCCCAATGGGTTCTGGGATGCCTTGGCCATTTCCTGGTCATCGGCAAAAGCCGGAGCAACGCAACGGGCCAAGAGAAGCAGAGTGATGGTTGTATAACGCAAAAAATATTTGTATGTCATAAGAATATACTTCCAGAAAAAACCTTTTACCGGATTTTAAAAAAGGAGGCAAGTCTAATTTTGCCCCCGATCATTTTTAAGATGTGACTCCCTATTTATAGGTTTCATCTTAAGGCGGGGTTCATCCAAACCCCTATTTATTATGTTAATAAGTAATAATGTTTTCTTTACAAATTCTAAACAACTCTCATATTCCAACCTTTCAGGATTTCCTGGCAAAGTTTTTCATTTTTTTCGTTCTTTAATGTGAAACAGGGATCTGCCCGCCTAAATCATTGACTAGTTTTTTGAATTCAGGAGAAGAAAACAAAATGCGGCCGGCCACCTGGCGCAAGCGGTCGACGGTATCTTCGGGCAATTGGAGGCTGGTTGGGATGTCTGCATAAACCATCTGTTCAGCTCTATCCGGCAGAGCGTCAAAACCAACCTCCACAAGATAGGTTTGGATCGGGTTTCCAGTGCCTCCGGAGCCTGCGGATTCTCGCTCCATTTGTTTTAAGTTCCGTCGCAGCAGATCCATGGTCTCAAAGTTGTAGCTTTGCACCATAATACCAGATGTCAAACCAATGGTATCGCCTAAACCCGGTATGCTGTTCATTTGACCCCATTTATAATTTTTGGGGGTGCTGGCATTGACAACAATTACGGCCACACGGCGTGTTTGCTCGATTTTCATCTCCTCCATGACCTTTTCGGCGCTTCCGAATACTCTAAATATTTCGCTCGGTCCCCTGACCCCCAGATTGTCGGAGATACCGCCGTCCAGCAAATGAATAAATTGTTTTGATTCTATATCAAAATAGGTATGCATTTTTTTGGCTGTGTGATACTCGCGGTTGCTGGTGTTCCGGTTAGCAAGCGTCTGCTTAACCCATTGCGGTTCTTCCAAACCGCATTGCCCGGTGTAATTGTTCAGAATGATCGGTGTAAAAGGCCCTGGAAATGCAGCTGAAGCAGCTACTGCACGGGATACCGGGTATTTATCCAGGTCGGAGCATATGAATGCAAACTGAGGCCCCGTAAACCCGAAGGAATAACCATCAGCCAGCTCGGTTGCTTGAATGCGGATATTAGGGCCTTGCTCTCTAATATCGCCGAATGTAGCGCCATCGAACAAAATTTTATCATAGTATTCAGCAGCTAAATCGCTTTTGCCAAATTTTGAGCTCAATAATCGAACCCAGTTGACCGGCGAAAATAAAACCCGCATCAGCAAACTCCGTTGAACCGGGCGAGTTAAAAACCGTTCTTTATAATCCTTAAAAATCCGATCGCCATGGAGCCCGTAATAAGCAGCGGTAAAACTGCCGCCTGAGACCGAAGTGATGACGTCCACCTCATCCAGAAGCGCATGTTTTTCGCCAGCTGCGGTTAATGTTTTTGCTTCTTCCCCGGCATAGGGTATTCCCACGCGATCCAGTGCTTCCAAAACTCCGTAGGACATGGCCGCCGCCCGCGTACCCCCGCCGGAAAAAGACAGCACCAAAAGCAGCTCTTTGGATGCGTGTCGTGATCCGACGAACCCCCGATCTTTTATTTGCAAAACCTTATCAATGCTCTCCAGTTTCGGGTTTGCCGGGTAATGGGCACAGGCTGTCGGCATCAACAGCATAATCACCAGCAATAGAACTTGAGCCCATGCACCAGACCTGGCCGACAGGGCACAGATAAATGGAGATTGGATCAATTTAGTACACCCGGACATTTTCCTTTATTAATCTCCCCGGCCATTTAATACGAAGTATTGCGATTTTGTTAAAAGTGTACAGTAAGTGCTCCGGTTAAAACTTCCAGTTAAAATTGATAATAAAGGCGAAAAGATTGTTATTCTTATACGAACCTATGAGATTGTTGCTGTTGATCTCAGCATCCCCCAGGTCGGCGTACTCGAAAGTACCGCCGATGCCGCCACCGATGGGCATAGTCCAGCGATCGCTACTGTCTGCATCCCAATCCGCAGTTATGATCGGTGTTGAACTCAGATACCAGCCGCTTTTGAAATTATAGTTTATAAAGTACTCGAAGGTAAAAAAGTTTAAATCCAGTACGCGGCGGCGTATTTCCGAAATGGACGAACTTAGCTACTGGAACTAAAACTCAGAGTCTTACTTACCTTTTGGTTTCATCCACGCGGCCATGGATTTCACCAGAGCCTTGGTTTCCGGGCGGAGGTTCTCGATACCGCCATAGGGCAGGTCCCTACCCGGCTCACGGTCCGGATACTGTTGCTTCATCGCTAAATGGCGCTTCAGCATCGCCACGAAGTTCCCACCAAAACCGACGCCGTATTGAATCGCGTCCTGCGGGCGGTCCTCACGCGGATTTTTATATAGATTGAAAATGGGCGCGCCGATGGGGTTCGACCCGGGTAGCGGCAAATGAAACTTGTATTGCTGTTTGACTATGGATCGGAGGGTCGGTCCCTCATAGATGAAAACATAATCGCGACGACCATGGGTCTCTCCGAGGAATAGCACGGGCGTCTGGTCAACTCCGTCGATCAGGCGATCGGTGGGAATGTGCTTCTCGGCGCCGGCCAGGCGAGCGGTAGTCGTGAAAAGATCCGAAACGTGGACGATGTCCTGGGCACGCGATCCGGGCTCCAGCACGCCCTTCCATTTTATGAAGGCGTTGACGCGGACGCCGCCCTCGAGGTGCTCGGCCTTGCCCCCACGGTAAATTCGGTCGGAGGCACCGCTCTTGTCAACGTATTGCATGAAGGGACCGTTGTCGCCCATCACTATGACAACCGTATTTTCGGCGATACCGAGTTCTTCGATTTTATCGAGAATCTCACCGATCCAGCCGTCGACTTTGGCAAGAGACTCCGCGATGGGGCCGCCGTTGAGGGTCTTCGCTTGCTTGATGTCGCTACGGGTGAACGTCAGCGGGTGTTGCGGCCAGTATTGCAGGAAGAACGGCTTGTCTCCCTTGGCCAGGCGTTCGAGCTGTTTGAGGGCGCCTTGCTTGTAGCCCTCTTCCATGCGGTTATAGTGCTCCTGGGTATAGACCTCCCCGGCCTTAAAGTTCACCTCGCGCATCGGGCCGTCCTTTTTACCGACGACGCCATACACCATGGAGTTGGGGTTCGTCCGGAAACTTTTGTCAAGTTCGAAGGTATCCGCACGCAACTTCCTCGACTGACCGGTCGATAGGCCCTCGAGCTCAGCCGTCTCGTTCATGATCGCCATCTGGCCTTGCTGGTGCATCGGATGTTCGGCGTAGTCAAAGCCCTGGTTGGTGGCATAGGATTCCTCGATGTCGCCGAGGTGCCATTTCCCCATATGAACCGTGACGTAGCCGGCTTTGCTCAAGACTTCGGCGAGAGTCACCTCCCAGGCCGCCAGCCCGTCGCCTGAGACCACTGCCTTTGCTTCACTGCTCCCTGTCCGGGCGGCGTACCGTCCGGTCATCATAGCCACACGGGTCGGCGTGCAACTGGGCTCGGTATACATCCGCATGAGGGAGAGGCCTTCGTCCGCCAGCTTCGAAATCCGGGGGGTACTGTAGCCACGGATGACATCGAGATTCGGCATCCCGATTTCGCCGAAACCGAGATCGTCGAGTAAGATATAAACGAAATTCGGCGATTTGCCGCCATTTTTCTTGCGGATTTTGGCCAGTTTCTTGTCAATTTCTTTATCCTCGGCTTTCCACTTCTTACCGTGTTGAGCTTCGAGTATATAATATTCGGCATCATGGACGATCTTGCTTTTCTCCTTCGCCAGCCCAATGCTGGAACCAAAAACCATAGTTACTATAGTCGCAACCAAAAAGTAAAAAACAGTTGATATTCTCATCACCCTTCTCCTTTATTTGGTTTGGTAAATTAGTTTATCTGTTGATCAAAAGGGCACACAATATATTTAGCAACAACCCTGCCAATATAGTCCGACTCATAACTGATTGTTATTTAGGAAAATATATCGCCAAAAAAATGTATCAAAATAAATTTTATGAAATGCTCATATATCATACAAAAGCGATCCGATCAATTAAAACATCCGATCAATTAAAACATTGGCCTCTTCTTGATATTAAAGTATAAGTGCCTTCATTTAATAATCAGGGCAGTAAAATATTGATGTTCCACATACTCGAAGGAATCAATGGATAAAAAAAATGGGAACGGATCCAATCAAACATTTATAGAGAGGTTTAATAATGTGGTGATAGCTTGCAAAAAGTACAGATATCTAATGATTCCAAGCCGATGTGATACTAATAACGTATCACGAATACTAAGGGGCTTTTATGGTTTAGCGATATATTGCAGGTATCACAACATTTTCGAGCCTCTGATAAATACAGTTATGGCAGCTATAAGCAATTGAGGCTCATTTTCGATAAGTTGGAGTCATCACAAATTTTATATCAGATCCCATTGCTCGTGGCCAAACTTGTCGCAGCGGATTCTGGTAAAACCCTATTTCAGATTACCGCAGACAAGATACTTCCTGACGACATCGGCGATGACAGGTCGGAAATACCGGTATGTCCTGGGGCAGAGTGGGCCGCGGGTTCACCAGGAAACGCGCAGTCCGGTGGTAAGACCCCAACCTTCGTAATCTCCACCGTCACCGGCCGAATCTTTCATGTTGCTGTATTGCAGGCCCGTCTGCCATTTTAGTTTATGGCCGTAAAAAAACACGTTCAGGCCACTATAAATCTCATTGTACTCGTCGCCGCGGCCATTAACAATTTCGTTTTCATAACGTCCTAAGCGCAAACCGTTGTTATCGTCACTTCTCAGATAGGTATAGCGTAACACCAACTGGATATGCTGTGTAATATCGTAGAAAGGCATTAAAGCAACTCCCCATAGGTCACTTTGACTGGCATAGCCCCGACCGGCAGAAAAGTCCGTCCACAGCCCCCAGTCACCCTGCTCCCATTTGGTAACCAGTGAAAGTACTTGGGAAAAGTCACGAGTATTGGCGTTTTCATCTTCTTGGTTATATACGTAATCGAAACGGATAGTAGCGTTGTCGAGTTCAAGGTCTCCGGCGAAATTGTAGCCCAGGGACAAGAGGGTGAAGTAGGCGGCCTCAAAGTGACTTAGTTCATTGCTGCCATCCGATGAGAAAATCCCCGCCTTGTAGTTCCAACGCTTGGCAGCAGTCCCGGTAATAGTGGCGCCGGTAAAATATTCCGCCGTGAACCAAAGGTTGTTGGTGAGGTTGTTGCGTTGCAGGGTGAGTAGTTTCTTAGACGATGTCGCGCCGTCCAAGGTGAAACCGGCGGATTGTTTGAGTATCTTCAGACTCCAATTTTTTCCGGGGTGCCAACCTATATAAGCATCAGTCAGGCGATTGTAGCTTTCTCCAAAGCTTTTGTTGAGATCCCAGTCCCCCTCAATATGCAGTACCCAGTCCTGAAATAAAATGGTCTTGAAGCCGAAGCGGAAGCGTCGCCACAGGACGTCGTCAAATTCGCCCTGATCGGCGTCAAACCAAGCTGCATCGATTTGTAGGCGTCCGCTCAGATCAAACTTCTGTATGAACCTGTTGTACTTGTTGTCGTAAAGGGTAGCATAACTCCACACCTTGTCGAAAGACGACTCGCCGGTGGTTTGTGCAGCCGCGATTGGAGAAAGCGCTTGTAAGGCAACAGCGAGTGCAAGGACCCTCAAGGCTGGATACGTCATGGGATTTGCCACCTCATGTTATTGTTGCCGTGCCGGTGATACATTGAGACTGTGCTATAAAAACCAAGAGCTTGATAGCCTGACGAAATTACAGTTATTTCAACCGCTATCATTTGGTGATATGGTATTATGTTATCACAGCAAAATCAAGAAGTTGATACTTGGACGTTATTGCAGTTATCAAAGATTTACGAAGATGCTATGTGTTTATTAATTCCTCCCAAAGCAGGTGCTGATTTATTCACTTGGTAAAACATAAAAGAACACCGACATAAATTGACAAAAACTACCATTTAAAACAAACATATGGAAGATGGCGTGATCGAATTTTATTTTTTTAATGCTGTATAAAATTGCACCAATTGTATAAGATATTCCTCCTGCAAGAAGCCAAAGTAAACCTTCTAAGGGTAAATTATTAATTAATGGTTTTATGGCGAAAACGATAACCCAACCCATTAATACATACATTATAGTCGAAATTACATTATATTTCCCTGTAAAGAAAAGTTTCAAAATTATTCCAGTTAAAGCCAATCCCCAAGAAGTACCGAAAATCACCCAACCTATTGTACCATTTAGAGTAACAAGTGTAAAAGGAGTGTAAGTTCCAGCAATGAGGATATAAATAGATGCGTGGTCAATGATTTTCAATCTGTTTCTTAACTCTGACTTTCGGCGCGTTTCTGAGACAATGTCTCAACTCAAAGATTAATTGCACTACAAGCTGTCATTTGATTGAAATTAAGAATTAATGTTTTTAAGTCCTCTGTCAAGATGTTTTGTTTTTGGCGGTTCACCTCCTTTCGAAAACGACGCTGGTTATCAAGATCGGCTTTTCGGCGGGCAACGATTTGATCCCGCAAGCCTCGGTGGCATTGTTCCGGCGTTACATAATCAATGCCGGAGTGCAAATGCTCCGTATTGTACCAAGGAAAATAGCGATTAAAGTATTCAGCTGCT
>CALLDL010000044.1 GCA_937998305.1 uncultured Desulfobacterales bacterium
TATTTCTGAAGAATCTGCTGTACTTCTCGAGCGACTCTGTAGTGCTCTTCTCCGATATACGCAGCATCAAGAATCCTTGAAGTTGAGTCAAGAGGATCAACTGAAGGATAAATACCAAGCTCTGTAAGCTTCCTTGAAAGAACAACAGTCCCGTCAAGATGTGCAAATGTGGTAGCAGGAGCAGGGTCGGTAAGATCGTCAGCAGGTACGTAAACACACTGTACAGCTGTAATTGACCCCTTGTTTGTTGAAGTAATACGTTCCTGAAGTTCACCCAGGTCAACAGCCAGCGTCGGCTGATAACCAACAGCAGAAGGAATACGACCCAGAAGCGCGGATACTTCGGCACCGGCCTGTGTAAACCGGAAAATGTTATCGATGAAGATAAGAACGTCCTGACCTTCCTCGTCACGGAAATATTCAGCACATGTAAGTGCGGAAAGAGCAACACGGGCCCTGGCTCCAGGAGGCTCGGTCATCTGACCGTATATCAATGCTGCTTTGGGGAGAACGCCTGAATCCTTCATCTCGTGATAAAGGTCGTTACCTTCACGGGTCCGTTCGCCAACACCTGCAAAAACGGATATACCGCCATGCTGCATAGCAATATTGTTAACCATTTCCATCATGATAACGGTCTTGCCAACACCGGCGCCACCAAAAAGTCCCATCTTACCACCACGGGGAAATGGTACGAGAAGGTCGATAACCTTGATTCCTGTTTCAAGAACATTTACACTGGTGTCCTGCTCTGTAAATGCCGGAGCTTTCCTGTGGATAGGCATCATCTTTTCCTGGCTTACAGGGCCAAGGCCGTCAACAGGTCTTCCGACAACATTCAGAACTCTTCCCAAAGAAGCCTCACCAACCGGCATCATGATATCCTTGCCGGTGTCTCTTACTTCCATTCCGCGGACAAGACCGTCTGAAACATCCATGGCGATTGTTCTTACAACGTTATCTCCAAGATGCTGTGCGACTTCAACAACAAGGTTGTCGGCTTGGTCGTCGATAACCGGGTTTGTAATTAAAAGCGCTGTATAAATTGTAGGCAACTTTCCAGGTTCAAACTCGACATCCACTACAGGACCCATAACCTGTACTATTTTTCCAACATTTTCAGTCATCTATAGACCTCCTATAAAATCTATATTTATATATTTTTATATATTGAATGCCGGGTTTAACCTTTAAGCGCCTCGGCTCCACCGACGATATCCATTAATTCTGCAGTAATAGCAGCCTGCCTTGCCTTGTTATAGGCGAGCGTAAGTTCATCAATCATGTCACTACACGCGTTGGTTGCGTTATCCATAGCCATCATACGTGCAGCATGTTCACTGGTGGATGTTTCAAGCAAGGCACCGAACAACTGGACAGAGACGTTCTTTGGAAGCAGAATCCCTAAAAGCTCAGCGGCTGGCGGCTCACAAATATGCTCTGCGAGATAAGGCGCATCTTCATCACCTTTATCTTCAGGTTCTGATGATTCAACCGAAGTAATCGGAAGAATCTGTTTTGCGACCGGAATCTGTTTTGCTATGCTGACAAATTCTGCATACACTACATAAACTTCATCATATGACCCGGAAAGGAACCCTTCAACCAGGCTACTGGCTGCCGTTGATGCCACATTAAATCCAAATGTTGACCCAACAACGCCGAGATGCTCGCTTATCCTATCCATATTGTTATTCCGGCACCAGTCACGTCCCTTTTTCCCGAAATTGGTAAATACGACGTCGATGCCCTGCGCTTCCTTTTCTTTTTTGAACGCCTCGGCCTTTGATATCAGGTTCGCGTTGAAACCAGCGCATAGACCACGGTCAGAGGTACACAAAACAATGTGTACTTTTTCCACTTCCTCACGGACCTCCAGCAAAGGACTTGCTTCCTCACCGGATTTTTCAGCAAGGCTTCCCAGAACTTCTTCGAACTTCTCAGCATACGGCCGGAACCTGTCCATGTTCTGCTGGGCTCCACGCAATCTGGAAGTTGCCACCATATTCATAGCCTTTGTGATCTGCCTTGTCTTCTTTACACTTCCAATTTTTGTCTGGACTTCCTTTAATGTTGCCATACAACTCAAACCCTTATATTTAAGGTTATTTGTTATCGGTTATCAGTGACTCACCAGTGGTCGAACTCATCAACAAATAACTTACTTTATGGTGTCCTTGAATTCCTCGTCATAGGCGTTCAAGGCCTCTGTCAGCAGTTTGTCCAGATCATCGTCGATCTCTTCTTTTTCCAAAAGTCCGGAAAAAATCTGCGGATACCGGTCTTCGATAAACGGGTAAAGACCTGTTTCATACTTTGTCACTACATCGGCCGGATATTTGTCAAGAAAGCCCTTTGTACCGGCGTAAAGTATGGTGACCTGTTTTGGCATTGAAAGCGGTTGAAACTGACCCTGCTTCAAAACTTCAACAAGCCTCGAACCTCGTGTAAGCTGTGCCTGTGTAGCTGCGTCAAGATCACTTCCGAATGCGGCAAAAGCTTCAAGCTCACGGAATTGGGCCATCTCAAGCCTCAGTGTACCGGCAACCTGTTTCATGGCCTTTACCTGCGCGGCACCGCCGACTCGTGATACTGAAAGTCCAACGTTAATTGCCGGTCTAATACCTGCAAAAAACATGCTCGGCTCAACGTATATCTGGCCGTCAGTAATTGAAATAACATTTGTGGGAATAAAGGCTGATACGTCACCAGCCTGGGTTTCAATAATCGGAAGAGCTGTAAGAGAGCCCGCACCAAGTTCATCATTTAATTTTGCGGAGCGCTCAAGCAGACGAGAGTGATTATAGAAAATATCGCCGGGGTATGCTTCACGGCCCGGCGGACGTCTTAAAAGAAGAGAAACCTGACGGTAGGCAGCAGCCTGTTTTGAAAGATCATCATAAATGATTAAAGCATGCTTGCCGTTGTCACGGAAATATTCACCCATTGAGCATCCTGCATAAGGCGCCAGGAACTGCAATGATGCCGGATCACTCGCGCATGCAGAAACTATTGTCGTGTATTCCATCGCACCGTGCTTTTCAAGAATATCCGCAACCTGAGCAACTGTTGATTGTTTCTGACCGCATGCAACATAGACACAGTAAATATCCGTATCCTTCTGTGCAATAATTGCGTCAACAGCAAGTGCTGTTTTACCGATCTGGCGATCGCCAATGATAAGCTCACGTTGTCCCCTGCCCACAGGCGTCATAGAATCAACAGCTTTTGCACCTGTATAGCAGGGTTCATGAACACTCTTTCTATCAATAACACCGGGCGCAACGACCTCGATTCTTCTAAACTCTTTTGCATCAATAGGCCCCTTGCCGTCAAGAGGTGCGCCTGTTGTATCAACAACACGGCCCAAAACAGCCTCACCAACCGGAACCTGAGCGATATTGCGCGTACGTTTGACAATATCTCCCTCTTTGATATGGATGTCTTCACCCATAATGGCTACGCCGACATTATCCTCTTCAAGGTTTAATACCAGTCCCAGAGTACCATCCTCAAATTCAACAAGCTCCATTGTCATAACTTTTTCTAAACCATATACCCTGGCAATACCGTCACCCACCGACAAGACGGTTCCTGTTTCACTCAACTCAACCTTCTTGTCGTAATCCGTAATCTGTTCTTTAATAATCTGGCTTATTTCTTCAGCTTTTAATTCCATCTATACACTCTCACCCCTTTTTAAAGATCCCCTCATATTGAATAGTTGAGTTCTGATGCTTCCATCCAAAACAAGATCCCCGATTCTGGTAACAATTCCACCGATGAGCCCCAGGTCCTGTTCAACTTCCAAAACAATATCTTTACCTGTCATATTCGACAGGGTTGTACGAATCTTATCAACGGTTTTGGATGAAAGCTCCGTTGCCGAAACCAGGTTGGCCCTTGCAATACCTTGCAATTCATCCGCCAGTATCTGATAAAAGTCATTGATCGCGTGCAAAAATCCAAACCGTCCTTTGTCAAACAGTAAAAGGAAAAACGACGCCATAACTTTGGAAACACCGACTTTGTCAATGACTGTCTCTAAAACTTTTTTGCGTTCTGAAACAGCGTAGAGGGGGTTACAAATGGCCTGTTCAAGAGCCTTTTCCCTGGACATCAAGCTTGCAAACCCGTCTAATTCTTCTCGATAGGTTTCAGCCTCGCCATCATCTTTGCCGATACTCAGAAGTGCCTTGGCATATCGCCGTGCTACGATTAGATTTTTCACTATGCAACCACCTTATCTAAATATTCATCCACCAGTTTTTCCTGGTCTTTGGCCGTAATTTTATTTTTCAGGATTTCTTCTGATTTTTGCAGCGCCTTTTCCAGTATCTCTTGCTGAAGCTCTAATTTGGCCTGTTTGAACTCATGATCTATGTTGCGACGGGCTTGTTCTTCCAATTTATCAGCGGCTTTTTTCGCTTCATCGATGATTCTGGCTTTGGCCTCATTCCCCTGCCGAATATAATCTTCGATAAGTTTTTCAGTTTCCTGTTCCAAGCTGGAAAATTTTTCAGTATATTCCGCCAGCTGTTTCTCAGCCGCTTGTTTCTTTTCTTCAAGTTCGCTGAGTTGTTCTTTGATCCCGCTAATTCTTGAATTTAGTGCCTGGGATACCGGCTTTCGCATAAGAAGGAAAAGACCGATGGCCAAAACTCCAAAATTCATTACCTTGTAGGTGTCCGTCGCCCCCCATCCTTTTGACTTGCTCTCACCTTCCGACGAGGCCAAAGACACTCCGATAAAACAGAAGAAAAGCATCGTCATTATAACCATCATGATTGATCCTTTTTTAAAGATCAGTCGCTTTAGGTTATTTTTAGGCCATTTTTTACAATTCAGGTTCATTAAACAGCCCTCCCCAAAATTTTTTCACTTATGGCATTTGCAAAAGTACCAATTTCCTTATGTAGAGATGCTCTAACATTCTGTGCATCCTTTGCGACTTTTTCGCGAACTTCCGCAAGATTTTCCTGGGCCTTTTGATTAATTTGTTCTATGATCTTTTTTTCTTCCTCAGCCCCCTCTTTTAACAAAACTTCTTTTTCATTTAAACCCCTGGCCCTGGCATCTTTTATACCTGAAAGAAATGCCTCATCTTTCCCCGTTGCGTCTTCATTCAGTTTTTCGACATTCTGTTCAAGACTTGTAATTTTTTCCTTTCTCTGAATGAGTATTTTTCGAATTGGCCGGTATAAAAGGATGTTGAGTGCACATATGATAATGAGAAAATTGGCGATTTGCACAAAGAGCGATATATCTGGCATAACCGATATTGAAGCACCAAAAGCTACCCCTGCAAACGACACCAAAGACAGTGATAGAATCAAAATGAAAACAATATAATTTCTCAGGCTTAAACCGGAAATTTTCATATAAAGATCCTCCATCGCTGAAACCTGCAATCTAAATTTTTTTTAAATGAATTTTTTAAATAGAATTTTGTCCACTTACGCTTTTAACTCGGCGGTCTATAACATCAGCCATAAATGTTGTCAAAGGTTTTTTTTAATTTTCGTCAGGCTTTTAGGGGGAAAGAAAGTTTTTCATATAATCTGTTTCCGTTATAATAAAATTGTTCACTCTTTCATGGAACAATTTCCATTGAAAATGACTCCGGATTTAATGAGAACCGCCGGAGACTGGATGTCTCCTTCAATACGCCCCGGCGGATAAACTTCAACTCTTTTTCCGGCATTGATCTTACCGTTTACCCTGCCCATTATGATGGCAACGTTAACCATGATCTCACCATTTACAATAGCCGTCTCTCCGATGATCAGCTTACCGTCAGTGCTATAAATTTTTCCAACAACATTGCCCTCCAGCCGAACCGTATTTTCAAACTCCACGGTCCCTTCGATGGTGGTGCCCGGTCCAAGCAACATGGTTATAGTGTCAGTTTTTTTTGTTTTTATCATACTCTCCCTCGAGTTATAAAATAATAGAAAAGAACTTAAGGACTTCACCCCAGTGGGAATAATGGAGTTATATGATACATCTTGTGGCTATTCAGCAAGGAAGCGTCTCATGCTGATGTTCAGCAAAAGGCCGACACAAATCATTGTGGTAATGACCGATGAACCGCCGTAACTGATAAACGGCAGCGTCACGCCGACAATCGGCATCAGCCCCATTGTCATGGCGATATTGATAAAAACTTGCCAGAAGATCATTGCGGTAACCCCGACAGCGATAATGGTACCAAAAGGCTCTCGGCACCGATACGCAATGTTCAATCCCCAAATGATAAAAATCAAAAACAGGCATAAAAGAATAAAAGCACCTAAAAATCCCCATTCCTCGGCCAAAACAGAAAAGATAAAATCCGTGTGCTGTTCAGGTAAAAAGGCGAGTGCGTTTTGAGTCCCCTTTAAAAACCCCTTGCCGGAAATCATACCCGAACCGATGGCAATTTTGGATTGTATAACGTGATAACCGGCACCCAGTGGATCACGGTCTGGATCTAAAAATGTCAATATTCGCCGCTTTTGATATCCTTTTAAGAAAAACCAAACCAAAGGAACTGTTATGGTACACGAAGTGATGATACATAAAAGCGAACGTCTCTCAATTTTTACAAAAACTGTCATTGAACCGGCAATTAAAAGCACAATCATGCCTGTACCCAAATCCGGTTGCTTAACAATTAAAATAAAAGGAATTATCGCCAATAAAAAGGGGGTAAATAGCTCGCGCAGATTTAATCCTCCGATATTGGCATGTTTGGAATAATACCTTGCCAAAATGATGATGACAGCGATTTTGGCAAGTTCCGACGGCTGAATTGAAACAGGCCCCATCATAATCCAGCGCTGTGCTCCTGCCACATATTTGCCGAACAGCAACACATACAATAAAAGGAACATACACATTGCATAAATGACAGGGGCCCATCGATCCAACAATTTGTAATTAATGAAAAGAGAAAAAATCATTGCTGCCAGTCCGATGCAATACCAGACCAGTTGCTTAAAATACAGTATTTTCTGCGGCCCTGCCGTTGATGATGTGACTGCACTATAGAGTGTTAAAAGCCCTAAAAATACAATTAAAAACGTCAGCCCAAGTAGGCCCCAGTCAAAATGTTTTACAAATCTGCGATCGATCATCATTGCTTCAATCCATTATGTTCTTTTTTGTGCACTACTGGTGACTGGCGACTTTCAGTTTGTCGGGTTTTGAGTTTTCATCCTGTCCAAAATAAGTTTTAATGACTTCTTTTGCGATGGGCGCCGCCGCGCTTGATCCATGGCCACCATGCTCTACAATGACAGAAACTGCTATTTTAGGATCAACAGATGGCGCATAAGCAACAAACCATGCATGTGATTTTAGCCGTTGTGACAATTTCTCTTCAGACAGGCCGTGCTCTTTGCTGCGCCCAACCACCTGGGCAGTCCCTGTTTTTCCACTGATATCGAGGCCCTCGACGTGGGCAATCCATGCGGTCCCTTTTTTATTGTTAACAACATTCCAAAGGCCCTCTTTTATAATCTCCAATGTTTTCTTACTAACAGGCAGCTTGCCGGTCAATTGCTTTTTGCTTTCAAGAATAACCGATCCTTCCGGTGAATAGACAGACTTGAGTATTAAAGGCTGGTAAATCTTTCCGCCATTTGCCACTGCTGATGTGAGAACAAGCATCTGCAAAGGTGTTGCAAGATCAAAGCCTTGTCCAATCGCCACCGAGAGAGTTTCTCCCCCCTGCCAGGCAACACCGGTACGACGCTTTTTCCATTCTTTTGTCGGAATGAGGCCCGATGCTTCGTGATCCAGGTCGATCCCGGTAGGCGATCCCAAACCGGAAGCAATGGCGTACATTGACAAACGATCTATGCCCAGCTTCTGGCCGACTTGATAGAAAAAGACGTCGCAGGATTGAGCCAGCGCTTTGACTACATTGACGCTGTCGTGGCCTGCAGGCCTCCAGCATCTGTAAACCCGATTTCCATATTTATAATATCCAGGGCAATAAAAGGTCGTATTTTTATCGATAACACCTTCCTCGAGGGCCGCAATTGCGGTAATGATTTTAAAGGTAGATGCCGGAGGATACTCACCATGGATAACCTTGTTTTCAAGCGGTCTTAACGGGTTGGAAACGAGAGCATCCCACTGCTCGTGCGACATGCCGTCAACAAAGATATTCTGGTCAAACGAAGGAGAACTTGCCAAGGCAAGGATTTGACCTGTTTGAGGATCCATGGCCGCCACGGCGCCAGCGACACCTGTTAATAGCGCTTCAGCCTTTTTCTGAACACGCAAATCGATTGTCAGATAAAGGTTCTGTCCCGGCTGGGCATCGACTGTTTTTAAATTTCTAACCACCTGCCCCATGACATTTACTTCAACTTGACGCCCCCCTCTTTTTCCCTGAAGGAAAGACTCAAATATTTTTTCGATTCCAAATTTCCCGATATAATCGCCAACCGTATACCCTGGATATTCTCCCGAATTCAGTTCGTCGGCGTTTATTTCGCTCAAATACCCGATGAGATGAGCGGCCGTCTGTCGCTCTATGTAGTGTCGGCGAGGTTTTACATCGACAACAACCCCTGGAAGATCGAATTTTCGAACCTCGATGGCAGCCAAAGCATTCCGGCCGATATCCTTTTTCAAAAGTATCGGTTTATAGGATGAAACCGTTTTGTCGTTCTCAATCTTTGACATCAGTTCAGATTCAGGAACATTGATGTATTCAGACAATTTTTTGACAGTCTGCTCAATTGGTTTGGCATCTTTTAACACAATGTTAAGATCGAACGCCGGTCGATTATCTACCAGTCTTATTCCATTACGATCAAAAATCATTCCTCTGGATGGATCTGTGCTTTGCAGGCGAATACAATTGTTTTCCGATAATCGCCTTAACTCCTCACCATTAATCACCTGAAGGTAAAACAAACGTATAAAAATCAGACAAAAGGTTCCTGCAACACAAAATGCTATTCTAACCAGTCGTTGTTTGAACCAATCCTGATCTGCAGTTTTTAAATATTTGGTCAAAGCGTTCCTCAAATAAATATTTTTGTTGAATTCTTTTAAACCTCGATTGAGGTTTAATTTTTCTTAGCCAATATTTCCTTGAACCATCGATCCCACTGCCGATGTGAATAACTAAAAAACATCAGAAAAAGCGGGCCGGTGAATAAGGCCCATAGAACCTGTACGACAATTGTGCTCACCATTGTTTCAAAGATCCGTGGACTTTGTTCAAACATGGCACTGATTCCAACGAATATTAAATTCTCCATTAACACTCCCGCAGCAACTACAAATGGCAAAAGCAGGCTGTCACCGACATGCAGAAAGGTAATTGCCCATCGCACGCCAATAAACAGCCATACATAGGCTGTTAAATAGAGACCCAAAGGCCCTCCGGAAACGATATCCATGAAAAAGCCAAAAATAAAAACAATGACTATGCTTTCACGAACGGAACGGAAAATACTTAAATAAATAATAAAGGGGGTTAAAAGATCATAGAATCTTTCAAATAAAGGGATATAGGGCATAACTGTCGTCTGAATGATGATCAGACTAAGGCATATAAGGATATGTAAGCAATACGTCATTGCTCAGGCTCAAATTTTTTCTTTTTTGGGTTCAATACAATCAGAACCTCTTCAAGTTTTTCAAAATCAACATATGGTGTAACGGTCACTTCCTGAAATATCCCGGATTTTGGCTTGATGACGGCCGAGACATACCCTACGGCAAGCCCCTTTGGAAAAACACCATCCAACCCGGATGAAACCACGATATTACCTATTTCAATATCATGTTTTCGCAATACATATTTAAAAAGGCATTGTTCAGCCATACCACCTTTGATGATGCCTCGCGCTCTGTCATTTTGCACCAATGCATCCACCGCGCTGTTATGATCGATAATCAACAAAACTTTAGAATAATTGGCGGATACATCGGTGACCTGCCCTGCGATTCCTTTGGGAACCACCACAGCCATACCTGTTTCAACCCCGTCGTTTTTTCCTTTATCGATAAGAACGGTTTTAAACCAGGGGGAAGGGTCCTTGCCGATGACTTCGGCTGAAAGGACGCGATCTGTTATCGTTTTTTCAAAATTCAGCAAATTTCGAAGACGGAAATTGGAAAGCTTAAATTCTTTGAGCTGGATGTTGTTTTCAAAAGCTTTGTTTAACGCTTTTTGATAATTATCATTCTCTTTCGCAACATTAACCACAAAGAAATAATGTCGCCAAATATCTCTTACAAAATGGATGGAACTGGTGGAAGCCTTTTGAAAAGGGGCGATTAAAGAAATAGCGATCCGTCCGGGTCTATAATAAGAAATATAACGGCGATTGAAAACAGAAAGGAGTATGATGTTGACAGCAATCAGAACGATCACGCCAATAATCATTACCATCTTTTTCGAAAACATTTATCTACGGGATTACAACTTGCTTGAGGATTTCAATGCTATCGAGAGCTGCACCAGAGCCAAGCGCCACTGTAAGTAATGGATCCTCGGTTATCGTTATAGGAAGGCTGGTTTCCTCCCTGAGAAGCTTGTCCAAATTCTTTAATAGTGCGCCACCACCTGTCAATACAATTCCTCTATCGACAATATCGGCAGCCAATTCAGGTGGTGTTTGTTCCAATGCTATTTTGACGGTTTCCACTATGGCATCTATCTGTTCTGAAATCGCCACCCGAATCTCTTCCGAATCGATGGCCAAAATCTTGGGGATTCCTGATGCAAGGTCCCTGCCTTTGACTTCTATTGTTTCAAGATCCTGGGGCTCAGGATATGCATTTCCGATGGTCGTTTTAATGATTTCGGCTGTCCGCTCGCCGATCAACAGGTTATATTTCCGTTTGATATAATGAATAATGGCAGCATCCATTTTATTGCCCGCCACCCGAATGGACCGGCTGTAAACGATTCCTGCAAGAGATATGACCGCAACTTCAGTGGTACCGCCACCAATATCGACAACCATATTACATATCGGTTCGGTAATGGGAAGGCCGGACCCGATGGCCGCCGCCATGGGTTCTTCAATCAGAAACACCTCACGCGAACCGGCTGATTCAGCCGATTCCTTGACGGCACGTTTCTCAACCTGGGTAATTCCAGATGGCACGGCGATCACAATCCTTGGCCGAACAAACGTCCTCCTGTTATGGACCTTATGTATAAAATGACGAAGCATCGCCTCTGTAACTTCAAAATCAGCGATAACGCCATCCCGCATAGGTCGAATGGCCACAATGTGACCGGGTGTTCTTCCCAGCATATTCTTGGCCTCAGACCCAACAGCCAGAACACGGTTTTTCATGCGATCATCCGTTCGGACCGCAACCACCGAAGGTTCATTCAACACAATGCCTTTGCCTTTAACATAAACAAGAGTATTTGCCGTACCCAGATCAATGGCAAGATCACTGGAAAAAAAACCGAGTAGTTTATCTAAAAATAGAGCCATAACACCTCATCTTAAAACGCTAAAAGTTTACATGCTTGTTTGTCTTAATATTGTTTTTACAATCTCGGATGTTAAAAAATGTTATAAAATATTTTAAAATATCAAAATTGTTCTATAATGACAAGCGAATTATCACAATATCCATCTTTTTGATTGGAGTATATGATTTTAAATAATAGTATCAAAATTGATTTCAAGCAACATTTATGCCAACCGACATTTTAGTGATCTGTCATTCGCAAAATTTTCCATGACCGCATCATGCAATTTCGGTCTGAAGGCTTTTATCCGATTATTATCCCGGGACGGATGGATGCGATTGGTCAACAGAATAACAACAATTGCTCGATCCAGATCCATCCAAAAAGATGTACCGGTGAATCCAAGATGCCCCACGGTTCTTTTTGAAAAATATCGGCCGCAACTCGATCCCTTTGAAGATGGGGTGTCAAAACCAAGTGCCTGGCCGTTTTGCTCGTTTAAACTTAAAAAGCGTCGGGTTAAATCGATATCAAATACACCTGTTGACACAGACCCCCGATATACAGCCATCAGCTCGGACAGAAGATAAAAAACATCTCCGGCCGTCCCGAAAAGGCCGGCATGCCCTTCGATGCCGCCCACTGAATATGCATTATCATCATGAACAACACCCTCCAAAAGTATGCCCCGCCACGGACATTTCTCGGTAGCGGCAAAATCTGCAACAGGCGGCATTTTATCAACCGGCAAAAAAAATAGCGTCTTAAGGCCCAAAGGGCGATAAATATTTTCCAAAACAAAACGATCCAGACGAAATCCTGTAACCTCCTCGATCATCCAGCACAGCACCATAAATCCGAGGTCGCTGTATACCACCTGATGGCCGGGGGGATGGATCAGCGGTTCTTTGATCAGAAATTCCCTTAAGGCATCTTTTCTTTTCCCGGGTTCTAATTTCTTTACCAATTTATAATAGGGGCGATAATCCGGAAATCCTGAATTATGATACAGCAGATGTTCTACCCGGATCTTTTCTTTGTCGGTGTTTTTAAATAAAGGTAAAATGGACCCCAGATTCTCTTTTAAGGTCAACCTGGATTGTTGGATCAGTTCCATGACGGCAAGGGTCGTGGCCAGTGGTTTTGTCAGAGACGCCAGGTCGAAAACCGTTTCCTTTGTCATTTTACGACCGGAAAAAAGATTGGCATCACCGTAAGCTTCAAAAAAAACAAGATTGCGATCCTGCGAAACAAAAAGGACCCCGCCGGGAAACACATTGTTTGCAACGGCATCTATCATCAAACGGTTAACGTGCTTCATCGTCCCATCACCCTATATGATATTCCTGAGTAAAGAACCTGGCCCATAGGACCAGTTTTTTCAGGACTAAATAAAATTTTCTGAAACCCGGATCAATATCGAGATTGGACGCTTCTTATTTCAATCCCAATTGATCGTAAACAAAAGGGGCATCCTCGACTTTCGATTAATTAGGGTTCAATACTCATGCCACCGTAGCTGATTCATGAAACAGCAGCCGTTTTTTATCGGTATCCAGCGTTGCGACCAGCCCCATTGGAATTGTCAGATTATGTTCTCCATGGCCCATGTCAAAGCCGGCCAAAATCGGAATATCCGCATCCTCAAATATATTGTCAAAAATTTCGACGATCTCATTTAGATGGCCACATTCTTTAAAAGCGCCGAGAATCAGGCCGGCAATACCGTTGAAACATCCGGCCAATTTCATCTGTGTCAACATTCTGTCGATGCGATACGGCATTTCTCCCACATCCTCAAGGAGCAGAATCTTTCCCTTAAAATTCGGAGAATAAGACGTTCCGACCAGATGGCACAGCGTGGTCAGATTTCCCCCGGCCAAAATCCCTGAACACACACCGGGTTTGATCACCGTACCGCCTTCAGGGATCAGTTCAAGCGGCGCAACGGATGTCAAGGCCGTTTTCATGGCCATGATGGTCTTTTCAGTGGCATATGCCAGGGTGGTCACCACAGGTCCGTGAAAGGTAACCAAACCGCATTGGTCATAAAGCACAGAAAGCAGCGCCGAGATATCGCTGAACCCCAAAAAAATTTTGGGATGCGTTTGAATGGTCTCAAAATCGAGAAACGAAAGAATGCGCATGCTCCCATATCCGCCCCGGGCACAAGCAATTGCCTGAACAGTTGGATCGGCAAACAGACGATTCACCTGATCCGCCCGCTGGATGTCGGTTCCGGCCAGAAATCCATGTTTTTGAAAAATACCTTCATCAAAAAACGTTTGAAACCCAATGGATTCCAGAACCGTTTTCCCTTTCATGAATTTTTCCGGATCAAACGGACCTGCCGGCGAAACAATGCCGATGGTGTCGCCCGGCTTTAGACGCGGGGGCCTGATCGATTTTTTTTCCTGGCTTTGCATTGATGTAAAAACCTTGAAATTAGGTGGTCTCGTAACAAGTCAGAAAAACGATTTTTTACGAGAGTGTCTTGTATTTAGTGTTCATTGAATAAAACGTTCTTTTTATGTAATCGTCAACAAAATTTTAATTCTATTCGTAAAATCGTATTACGCTTTTATTAAACCTCCGCAGGTGAGTCTGCGAAATATTTTAAAAAAACCTCATATCGAACCTGAATTTTGCACCCAAGATTCAGGTCATATATTGACCTAAATTGAGCGTTTATAATTATTACTTTTTCATAAACCTGTCACTATTTGAAACGCTCAGTTTAGGTTGACATAGATTATTTGAAATGTTAATCATCTTTTTATCGTCGGGGCGTAGCGCAGTCTGGTAGCGCACTTGAATGGGGTTCAAGGGGTCGGAGGTTCAAATCCTCTCGCCCCGACCAAAGTTCTAAATTAAAAACGGCCACTTAGCAGTGGCCATTATTATTTCTTGTTGACGCCAAAATTGACAAAATTGACAAAAATTTGTCCGAAACTCGACAAATTTCCCGTCAAGTTTTTTAGTCTTTATTGAACTGCCTCTTGTGACCAAGCGGCTTTTTCATTTTGGTGCAAGAATCTTTCAAATTTACTCAGTTTCATGTCACATTTGGCACATCATTGGGGACAAAAGTGGACCTGTTTGAGACAGGACAACGCAAAAACGGATCACCTGTTTTGGGAGAAGGAAGTCTGGGGCTCAAATCCCTCTCGCCCCGACCATAATTATTAATGAAGAAGATACCCTATTTCAAAAGCTTCATTGGAATATGCTATTTTTATGTTTTCTTGTCTTGCAAGTGTTAATGCACTATCAAAATTAACTGCTGGAAAAGAATCTTTGTCAAAAACACACCATACATCTTGGAATTCTTCGTTATTTTCCTTCGCCTTAATTAAAGGTGAACATCTTTGGTTATCGTCTTCACAGGAAAATATTTCACAAATTATAACTTAAAAGATGGTGCAAAAAAAATGGGGGCCGGTCAGAATCGTTAAGAAGTACAGGTTAATTACCTTAATACTCCATGCCATATCTTTTTATTTTACGCCAGAGTGAAACCCGATCGATACCCATTATTTTTGCTGCTTTGGTTTTATTTCCCTCGCACTTGCCAAGTACCCATTTAATGTAGTTTTTCTCCTGATCCTCCAGCGTCGGCAGGTCTGAATCGTTGCGTCGGTAGGTTTCAATGGAAAGATTGATGATATATTCCGGTAAATAGCTGACGGTTATTTCCGGCCCGTTGGATAGAGCAACGGCCCGTTCAATGACATTTTCCAACTCTCTGATATTTCCAGGCCAGCTGTATTGACAGAGCAATTCCATGGATTCTTTGGAAATATTTTGAGTGTCTTTGTTCATGGCTTTACTTTTTTGAGCCAGAAAGTGATGTGTCAGAAGCGGTATGTCGCCGTGCCGTTCGGTGAGGGAAGGAAGTTTTATGGTGATGACATTCAGACGGTAAAACAGATCCTGTCGAAAATTACCTTTGTCCACATCCTCTTTGAGATCGCGGTGGGTGGCGGCGATGAAGCGTACATCTACGGGAACAGGTGTCTCGCCGCCCACCGGCAAAACCTCTTTTTCCTGAATGACGCGCAATAGCTTCACCTGCATACTGAGCGGCATATCTCCGATTTCATCCAGAAAAACCGTTCCGCCGTCGGCCACTTTGATCAGGCCTGCCTTTGACTTTGTGGCGCCGGTAAATGCATCCTTTTCATGCCCGAACAGCTCATTGGCCATTAACTCCTCCGCAAATGAACCGCAGTTAAAGGCAATGAATTCTTTTTCAGAACGGGGGCTAAGCTGGTGGATGGATCGGGCGACCATTTCCTTGCCGGTGCCGCTTTCACCAAGGATCAAGACATTGATGTCCGAGGGGGCAATCTGATGAATGGTTTTCTGAATATCCATCATAACCGCGCTCTGTCCGACAATGTCGGAAATTTTCTGATGTTTTTTGAGTATTTCTTTCAGTTCAATATTTTCAAGTCGAAGCCGCCGTTTTAAAAGTGCCTCTTTGGTAATCTGGCGAACTTCTCCAATTTTATAGGGTTTGGCGATATAATAGTATGCGCCTTCATGCATAGCCTGGACCGATGTTTCGATGGTGGCATAGCCGGTGATCATAATGACTTCAGTGTAAGGCTGAAGTTCTTTTGTCTTATGCAACACCTGCATGCCGTCCACTTTCTCCATCTTCAGATCGGTGATCACCAGGTCGAAGCTCTTTGAGTGAAGCAAATTGATGGCTTTGCTACCGTCTGTTGCGGAAACGATATCGTAACCGGTTTTCGTAAGAATATGCTCAAGATTCTTTCGTGCAATATCCTCGTCTTCAACAACCAGAATAACCTCTTTCTTTTTTCCCACGATGATCCTTCTATAAATTCCGTTGATCGGGCTGATTAAACGGCAGAAAACAGGTAAAAGTCGATCCGTTTCCAACTTCGCTGGAAACGGATATATTGCCGCTATGTTGTTCCATGATGCCGTAAACGATGGAAAGTCCCAGCCCTGACCCCTTGCCGCCTTCTTTTGTGGTGAAAAAAGGGTCAAAAATCTTTGTTATGATATTTTGAGGAATTCCTTCACCGGTGTCAATCACCTGAAAGGAAAATCCCTGTCTGTCAAATTCGTTCTTAGCCTTGATGGTAATTTCTCCACCGTCTTTCATAGCATGGACGGCATTTGTAATAAGATTGATTATAACACTTCTAATACGTATACCAACAGTGGCCTGTATATTATCAGGCACCTCCACTTTAAGACGTATATTATCCGGAATCTCCGATTTGACATGTTTAATTGCACCGTTAACCAGATCCAGAAAATTTACCTGTTTTAGGGTCAGAGTCCTTTCTCTGGCGAATTCCAATAGCGAACGAACGATTTCCTTACCCCTATCCACTTCTTTTTCGGCACCGACCAACAGTTCTTTTTTATATTCCAGATCTTCTTCTTCTATTTCTTCAATGAGGATTTGAATCGATGTGGATATATTGTTGAGAGGATTGTTCAATTCATGGGCCACCCCGGAGGTCAGTCTCCCCAAAGAAGCCAGCTTTTGCGCCTGAACGAGCTGTTTGCTACGTTTGTTCAGTTCGCTGATCATATTGTTCAGGCTGGCCACCAAAGATTCAAATTCATCTCCGGTCTTTATTTCCGGCATATTCTCAAAATCTCCGCTGGCGATTTTGGTAATGGCATTCTCGATGGTCTTTAGCGGACGATTGACATTAAAGACCAAAAAAAGTGCAATCGAAACCGAAAGGATAAATACAGGTATCAGCGCCAAAAAATGAATGGTCTTAGATTTTCCGATCAGGTCCCGGGTAAATGCACTCTCCTTTTTTACGATTTTTTCCATCTCACCGGTGAGGATTCTTCCCTGCTTTCGGATTAACTCAATGGTGTCCGGAGGGAGCACCAAATGTCCTTCTTCCTGTAATTTCAGGAGATTTGTTAGAGACTCCTTGTATGTCACCAGCTCGGTAATCCTTTGATCTAGATTTTTGGCCAGGGTGTACTTCTTGTATTTGGATAATATATCACGGAGGATCTCCTCTGCTTGACGAGCATAGTCGAGGGCTTGAACAATATTTTCTTTGTCAAAGGATAAAAAATAGTTTTTTTCATACCGGCGGGCTTCCAGGATTGCATTAAAAAGATCGTATTTTCTCTCAATGATCTGGATCTTCTGATTGAGAATATACTGGCTGTAATAACTGCGCGCCCATATCAGCGCACTAAGACCGATAAATATCGCAAAAGCGAGAAAAATCTTTTCTCTGATACTGATTTTCATATCACCGCCATGAATTGACAGGAATTTGAACAAGTTGAAAAATCATCATTTACAGTTTTTATTTAGATCCTTTATGGATGAATAATAAAATCATATATTTAAAACTTCCCCGACCCCTTAGTGATTTAATACCTTTTAAATTTAGCCATCTATCTCAACATTACTTGAATATCGAATGCAGAACAAGAATTTTTGCATAATGAAGGTTCGTTCGTCATTAACCGGCTTCAGAATTCATGAAAACACTTTGGCACCTCAAACTATTTTCATGTTTTGTCTTGCTTATTCCAAATACAAGATTATTGAATCCCATAAAAGAAATAAAGAATGGTCAACTCCACCGCTAAAAAGAGGGCGGTCATGATGACGCCCGCCTTGGCATAGTCTACGGTTCGATACCCCCCGGGCCTCATAATGAGCGCATTGACCTGATGTGTCGGCAAGACAAATGTGTTGGATGCCGACAGTCCCACCACCAGTGCGGCCATTCGCGGATCACCGCCGGCCATAACCGCCATGTTCATGCACAGCGGAACCAACAAAACCGTTGCACCCACATTGGAGACCACCAGGGTGAAAAAAGAGGTCATCACGCCGACGGCAGCCAGAAGAACAATTGGAGACGGTTGGCCAAGCATTCCCAAGATAAATTTGGCAATAAAGGCAGCTGTTCCGGTTTTTTCAAAAGCCATCCCCAATGGAATCAGGCCTGCCAGTAAAAAAACCGTCATCCAGTCCACTGCATAATAGGCTTCATCCACCGAAAGCACGCCGGTGATGATCATTCCCAGGGCGCCGGACATCAGGGCCACTGAAAGCTGCGTCTTAAAAATAATGATTTGCGTCAGCGCCACTACCAGCCAGACAACAGCCAGTTTGGCCTTTTCAGGACGCATAATTTCACCTTCCAGGGCCGTGGCAAAGGTAAGCGCACGCGGCTGCGGCTTATTTCTAAGAATATGAAACCGGTCCCAGGGGCCATGAAGCAACAGGGTGTCGCCCATTTTCAAGCGGACATGGGTCAGGCCGCTGTATATAATTTTTTGGCCTGTAAAAAGGGCTACCGGATTGACGCTGTATTGCTCTTTGAAGTTGATTTCGCTCATGGTTTTGCCGATCATTTCCGAGCGGGGTGAAACCACGGTTTCGGCCATGCCGGCGTTGGTCGGGGCCATATACTCGCCAAACACCTCCAGGCCGTCTTTGATGACCCAGCCGTATTCTTCGGCCAGTCTGCGGACCTTTTTTGCTCTGCCCACAATGGCAAGGTCGTCATTGGCTGAAATTACGTCGCTGCTGCGCGGTACGAAAATTTTTTCCTTTTTGGCTTCATAATGAATGGCCACGACGGTTACCAGAAATTTCGCTCTGACGCCCAGTTCTTCCAGGGACCTGGGGTTGGTAAAAGTTTCCGGAACATGAAGTTCGAATACATTTCCAAGTCCCTGATACTCATCCATCAGCATGGCCGTAACATCCTTCTCATCTTCGCCTTCGGCGGCCGGCAAAATAAACTTGCCGAACAACAAAAAATAGATGATGGCGCTTGCAAGCAGACAGATTCCGATGGGCGTTTGGGTAAAAAGCCCAAAAGGTTCCAGCTTTTCACCGCCCAGCACCATCAGATCGTTCAACAATATGGTCGGGCTGGCCCCCACCAGCGTGATGGTTCCGCCGATGATGGCGCAGAAGCCCATGGGCATCAAAATACGGGATATGGGAACCCCCATTCTTTTGGCAATCCGCTGGGCAGCCGGCAGAAACAGCGCGGCGGCACCGATGTTTTGCATCATGCTGGAGATGATGCCTACGGTTCCGGATATGAGGGTAATCACCTTTTTTTCGCTGTTGCCGGCCAGTTTGATAATGGGACCGGCAACCTTGTTCATCACGCCGGTCTTATCGAGCCCGGCACCGATGATGATTACGGCAATAATGGAGCAGACTGCATTACTGCTCAATCCCACAAAAGCTTCTTTAGGAGATACCAGGCCGATAAGAGGGAGCATGACCATCATTATAATTCCAACCACATCGACTCTGACCCACTCAAAAATAAACAGGATAATAGCAAAAACCAGAACAATCATTGTCAAAATCATCTCAGGTGTCATTAGGAGTCATTCCTTTCTGCAAGTTAATCGAGACCGTTGAAAAACGTCCCCTTCTGTCTCCCGCCAACGGCGAGACGTAAGGTTCAAGGCCCGGGATCTTCGACTTGGCTTTGAATCCCGCTAAAGACGGGGAACATTTTTTAAAGACCCTATTCGTGCTCACTGTATTTGGTTTCAAAGTCCAGTATTATTACAAATGGTTATTGGTCTTTATTTTCATTTCTGAATTTAAAACACAGCCAGAAGAAAAAACCCACCAATACCAGACCAAAAATGAAATGTGCATCCATTTCACCCTCCTTTATTAAGGTTTTAGGCGGTTATATAGTGCATAAAAAAAGTTATTTTTCAATATGAAAAAAGCTTTTACAAAAAAAAAGCAGAAGATCCGGGTTTTTATCCCGGATCTTCTGCTCTGTCAAAAAATTAAGTGTACAATTTCAATCTGTCTGTTGCTTTTCATCGAACAGCAATCGCCGACACTTTTTCAAGCTAAAATCAAAGACATATCGCGAACAACAAACAACCATATTATACAATGGAATAAACGTATAGAGGCTGACGCAATCTTTCGCCTTCCTCGATTCTGCTTTCAGCACGATCTTCTATGGATTCTGAAACTACAAAAGCAATGTTTTTATTATCTCTTGTAACTTCTTGCAAAGCCTCTTCAGTCTCGCTGAACATAACGATATGATCAAAAGCGATCCCTTTTTCTGCGGCCGCTTGCTGAAACATGGCGGCATTTTTTTCTGACAAGCTTTTAAATTCTTCACAAAGCTGATCGCGTGAATTTGAAAACAGCTTGAACGTGTCGCAAGACAAGGGAGCGGTGTTTAAGGCCAGAATTTCATAGGACATCCGCTGGGCCATATCAAGCGCATAGTCGAGAATTTCTTTGGAAAAGGTACTTTCTCTGCCCACAACTAGAAGTTGCATGGTTTGTTGTTCTTCGGTCTGCTCTGAGACGGCTGCCAGTGCATGTTCGGCCTCGCCTGCTTCGGCAAATGTGATTGCCTCTTGATATTTGTCCATCTCGGCACTGGCCTTGCTAAACTTTTGCTTAATTTTTCCAAAAATTCCTGCCATTTTCTTTCCTCCTCCGTTATATTCTTTTCTTTTTCTATTGGTTTCTATGTGTGAACAGTGACCAGGGGAACGGATAATCCTTTTGTTATTTTTGCGAGTGAAATTTTCTTTTTAGAAATATTGGCGTTTTGATCGGCACCTTGATCAGAAACATCGTAGATGGTCAAAACAACGTTCCGATGATCGTTTACATAATCGACAATCTCCTTTTCAGGATTCCCCGACTTGATCGAAAAATGACAATGAACGCCTGCTTCTTCGGATTCCTGCAAGAGACGTCTGATTTCCTTTGAGGCCTCGGCCATAATATCCAAGGCGGTCTCATGTTCACCGGCTTCGGCAAAGGTAGCCGCCACCATGGACCCTTCAACAAACTTTCTCGCGAACAAGCCTTTCTTTCGGATCTTTTTTTTATATTCTCGATAATACTGTGGCCTGATAATCTGAAATATGCTCAACTCCGCCCTTATTCGCTTGCAAAGTGCAATCGCGTAACGAAATGCCTTTTGGTCGGGTGTCATACCGTCTATGGCCAATAATACTTTTTCCATTTTTATCCCCTCTTACCCATCGGCCCGGCTAAATGCGCATCTGCGGCCGGGTTTCTTCGCTGCGTCGAATATGGGCATCGGCTCTTTTCCGGCTTTCCCTTTCCGGCCGGTCATGCATAATATCGAGCGCAATTTCATGTTCATTGGCTTGGGCAAATGTTATGGCTGCCATCAATCTGTCAAAAGTTTCTTTAAATTTAAACATGGCTGAATCCCTCCTTGGTTCGATTTATTTTTTTGCTTTTGATCATTGATACAGCAACTCCTGTGCCAACAATGCCAAATAAGATCTATCATATTGAAAATATTGATTTAACATTACGATTGGTTTGAAGACGAAATTCTAAAGAAATAGTTGCAATTTGCAATGCTTTTTTGCATATTGATAAAAATACATATTGATATTAATATTTTATGTTATATTGCAAAAAAAGAACGCTTCGTTGCAGATTGCAACATCGAAAGGTTTCTTATGTTCTCTCAAGAAAAAATCATTGCGTGTCGGAGTTGAATCTGTTTTTATAACTTCAATTAATCGAAATAATAATGGAATCCTATCATGCGCATATTTAAAAAAGAAAAAGGACGAATAAAGGAACTGCCATCGGAGATAGAGGAATTAAGAGAAGAAGTTCGGCAAACCAAGATGCCTGAACCGGTGGAAAAAGTCGCTTATAAAGAAATAGAGCGATTGACAAAAACCTCCCCTTCAAGTGCTGAATATACCATCGGCATCAACTATATCGATTATCTGGTGAGTCTCCCATGGAACAAGATGACGGATGATAATCTCGATATTAAACGGGCCGAGTCGATTCTCGATGAAGATCATTTTGGATTGGCTAAAATAAAAGACAGAATTCTGGAGCATCTTTCCGTCAGAGTATTAAAGATGTCAAGCCAGCACAAAATACTGGTGGTGGATGATGAAAAAATTACCCGCCGGAATCTGGAGCATGTTTTTAAAAAAGACGGCTATCATGTCAATACCGCTTCCAACGGATCAGAAGCGTTGAATTTTTTGGAAAAAAGCGCCTTCGATGTAATTGTAACAGATCTTAAAATGGGCAAAGTTGATGGAATGGCGGTTCTTGAAAAAGCCAAGGCTATTAATCCAATTACTGAGGTTATTATCATCACCGGTTACGCCACGGTGTCTACGGCCATTGAAGCCATGAAAAAGGGGTCTTACCACTACCTGACAAAACCGCTAAAACTTAATGAAATCAGGTCAACCATACGAAAAGCCCTGTTCAAGAAAAATGTTCGACTGGAGCCCAAAGGCCCTGTTCTTTGCTTTGCCGGCCCACCCGGTACCGGGAAAACGTCTCTAGGGAAGTCGATTGCCAGGAGTTTGGAACGAAAATTCGTACGCATGTCTCTAGCCGGAATGAAAGACGAGGCTGAAATAAGGGGGCATCGTAAAAGCTATGTGGGTGCATTGCCGGGGAGAATCATCCAGGAAATCCGGCGGGCGGAAACGAAAAATCCGCTGATTATGCTGGATGAAATCGACAAAATCGGCAGGGACTTTAAAGGAGATCCAGCCGCAGCACTGCTGGAGGTCCTCGATCCCGAGCAGAATACGCATTTTGTGGACCATTATCTGGATGTTCCCTTTGACCTGTCTCGAGTGATGTTCATCGCCACTGCAAATGCCCTGGATCTGATTCCCGGCCCCTTGCTGGACCGGCTGGAGGTGATTACCCTGTTGGGGTATACCGAAGAAGAAAAAGAAAAAATTGCAGCCCATTATTTAATCCCCAGAGAAATCGAAGAGGCCGGGCTTTCCGAAAATCCCCCTGTTTTCACGTCAGAGTCCATCCACAAGATTATCAGGGAATACACCCGGGAAGCGGGGTTGCGAAATCTCAAACGTCAGATTGCTTCCATCTGCCGTAAAATCGCCCGTGAAACATTGAGCGGCCGGCATAAAAACGGGCAGAATATCCTGACGCCTGAAATGGTGGAAAATTTTCTAGGCCCACGAAAGTTTTATTTTGAAATTTCAGAAGCCAAAGAAAGGGTTGGGGTGACCACCGGACTGGCATGGACGGAAGCCGGCGGCCAGATCATCTTTATTGAAGCCGCCAAAATGAAAGGGAAAGGGAATCTACTCTTAACCGGTTCGCTGGGCGATGTGATGAAGGAGTCGGCTCATGCGGCAATGAGTTACATCCGAAGCCATGCCGAGTCTTTGAATATCCCTGACGACATGTTCGAAACCCATGACATCCATATTCACGTGCCGGCCGGCGCGATTCCAAAAGACGGGCCTTCGGCCGGCCTGACCATCGCCGTTGCACTCATCAGTCTGATAACGGGGCGGTCCTGCAAAAGAAACGTGGCACTGACCGGTGAGTTGACCCTGAGCGGGAGGATTCTGCCGGTGGGAGGCGTCAAGGAAAAGGTTTTGGCTGCACACCGGGCCGGAGTGAAATCGGTGGTTTTTCCGGCCAAAAACGAGGCGGACATCGGAGATGTCCCCGAAGAAATTAAAAAAGATCTTAATATCATCAAAATCAATGAACTGGAAGAGATCATCGATCTGGTGTTGAATTAGGGGAGGATTTCTCAGATATACTTAAACATGGCAAAGTGCAAATCATTCTGGGTTGGATTTCCGGTTTTCACAAATCCGTGACCCCTGTAGAAAGCCTGCTAACGCGGAAATTTGGGGACTTCAACTTCTATCTCGCTCATGCCCGTTTGTTCGAACAAACTTTCACAATGCTTGTACAAAAGTTAACCGTAGCCTTTTCTGCCGTAGATCTTTTTATAGCAATTCTCAAAATAACGTTCCGTTTCCGCCGCCGGACAATTTCGTTTAGATCGGCAAGAACCTGTAATGTTTTTATGACAAGCTTAATTCCCCTTCGAACGACGAAGGCACAACCATTTAGATCTTCCTCGTCATCGAATAGCATTGCCAGACAGCCTCTTTTCAACTCTTTCTGAATTTTTTCATGCGTTGCAAAGGCATTCCGTCTTTCAAGATCATTCGGAAGATACTCTCGCTGATTGACATCCTGAACATTTTAACGGATTGGGGTGTACTTCCCCGTTTCACTCTGGCAACTACGTTTCTGGTCATTTCAATGACTTTGCACATAGGAGATATCTTCATGCATGTCATCTCTTTCTCACCCAATTAAAACTACCACAATGTGGAATTTCGCTTGACACGTAAATTTTTTTATAGTTTTGTTTTAAATGAGAAGTGGCTCTGTAGTCCACATCCTATCTCTATTCACTTTCCACTGCAAACTTTTCTTGTTCAGCTGATCTTATTACTGGCTATTTTTATAACCATTTCAAAATAAAAATAATAAAATGAAGTGGGATAAGTTGTTAGATGGCAGAATAGATAATCGATGTTGGTAAATATAATATGATAGGAATTGGTTTATGAATGCAAATAAAAAAAGTGGATTTATTGGATATTTATTAGGTGTTGTTCAGACTTTCATTGGCCTTACTGCCATTGCTGGTGGATTTAGATTAGTTTCAAATCCTAATGGAATCCCGGATTTTCCTATAGAGTGGTTAAACAATTCGCCTTTTACTAACTATTTTATCCCTGGTTTGGTTCTACTTATAGTCATCGGATTTGGTAATGTCTTGGCTGGCACAGTTACCTTTTTACGCAAGAGATATTCTGGCAGTATTGCAATCGTATTAGGTACATTCTTAATTCTTTATATGACAATCGAAGTCTGGTTTGTTGGTCTGCGTAATTTTTTGCAACCTTTGTATTTCATACTTGGTGTAATTGTATTGATTCTCGGTTTGAAGCTGTTTAAATCGACCATAATATTTCAAATAGAGGTTGAATCGACACCAAATAAATTGTCGGCATAAAATAATAGTTGATAATTGAAATAAAGTAAGTTGACTGGCTGATTATTCTCCAACAAACCTATATCAAACCCCGATTACATTTTGGCGTAGATTCAAACAATAACTGCGCCTTTGATAAAAAAACTTGACAATACAGACCCACATAGGAGCAAGTATCAACGGTTGGGATTGATGTTTTCAAATCGAAATCGTTACCGTACTACAGTGGTCTGAATAAATACTTTTCATCTGTACTCCACAATACTATTCTCACCACATCAGGAAGATAAAAATGAAACCATCAGGAAAAAGTGCCATAACTTCAAAGCGGCTTGGTATTCTGATTGGCGGTTCCGGTTTGATCGGCGGTGCACTGACTCATTTCTACAAGTCCACCTCGCGAAACACCGAGATTCTTGCCCCTAGCAGTAAAAAATTGAGTCTGCGAGAACCCGATGACATCAAACAGTATTTCCGGCGTTACCGTCCGTCTTTCATCATCAATACCGCCATTGCTCCTATCGATAGTAATCCACAAATGGCCTTTGAAACCAATTACTTGGGCAGTGTAAATCTGGCCAAGGTAGCCCTCGTCCTGGGTATTCCCTTTATCCATATCAGTACCGCCTCCACTCTACCCCCTGGCGAAAATCTCACTGAGGATGACCATTTGCCCCTGACAAGTGGTCTTGCCAATTACCCAAAATCCAAATTAATGGCCGAACTAACCCTCAAACATCTGGGGGCGACCCAGGGGCTAGATTACACTATAATCCGGTTGGCCCTAGTTTACGGCGAGCATGACCACAAGATCCAGGGTTTTAATCGTCTGCTTTTTTCAATCGCTAATCAGTCGCTTCCCTTAATGCTGACTAAAAAAGGAGTCATGCATTCATATTCCAATAATTTAAAATTGTCACACTTTATCCATCATATTATTGACAGGCGTGAAGAGTTTTCCGGCAAGACTTATCATTTTGTAGACCCCGAACCCGTGGAATTGACACAACTCATCTTCAGCATCAAATCCCAACTGGGGGTTAAAACACCAAGGAAAATATTTGTCCCCTATGGGTTGGCCCAAACAGGAAAAGCATGTATCAGGTGGATTGTAAAAATAATGACCAGGATCGGCATAGAGGCCAGAGTTCCGGTCGAGTTAATGTTTCTCGAAAATTTTTATAAGAGTCAGACACTTTCTTCAAAAAACCTGAAAGATTCAAGTTACAAAGATCCAGCTCCAGGGGTCACCGTATTCACCGAATTGCCAGCTATGATTGAATATTATCTTACTCGCTGGAAACATCTGAATCTTCTCAGCATTCCCGGTGATGAACAAAAGAGTCATCAAAATAGCGCCTTAGAGTTTCAGCATTCTCCCACAACGCTTCTTGATCATCTCCATAACAACAATTTTACCATCTCAAAAGACGATAAAAACCGCAATAGAAGGAGTTCCTCAATTATAGACATCTGATATTTTTTTCGAAGCAAAAAGCACAGACCTTGGATCGAGGATTTCAGACTAGAAAATTCTGGCATTCATTACTATATGTGATATATATGAGAGCAGAATACAGAAATTTCCTCATTCGACGTTGAGGAAACAACTTGAATAAAGGATTTTTAAATACATTTGAAAGGGAATAGCCATGTCTGTTATCACCATATCCCGCCAATTTGGGGCTGAAGGGAAAACACTTGGCAGACGACTTGCCGATACCCTGGGCTACTATTATGCTGACGAAGATATCATCGAAAGAGCTGTAGTAGAGATATATGTCTCTCCCGATGGGAGAAAAATCTTTGAAGCGGAGCCGGGCGATAAATTGAAAAGATTTATCTCCATGCTGAATCCCTTTGGAACGAGTTTAATGGAACTCCCTTTAAGTGATAAAGAGAGATATATCGAAGGATATAAATATGTTGAGCTGCTAAACTTAATCATACCCAAGATTGCCAAGGAGGGAAATGCCGTTATCGTTGGCAGAGGAGGGCAATATGTTTTACATGATTTTGAGGATACCTATCACATACTTTTCGTTGCCAAAGAAGAGGATCGGATTAAATTCATAGAGAATGATTACCGTGTTTCAAGGGAAAGAACTATTCAGATTTTAAAAAGAATGGCTAAAAGACGGGCCAATCTTTACAGTTACTTCGGCAAAAAGGACTATGATGATCCAAAGCTTTATGATCTTGTTTTGAACATGAGTTTGCTGAGTATTGATAAAGCTGAAGAGCTTATATGTAAGCTGATAAATGGCTAACCGGAAAGATTTGCTGCGGACATGATTATATTTGTCAGCATTTTGTTTACGTTCAATTGAGGTATAAAATTAGGATAATATATTATGAATTGTTGGGAATTTATTAAGTGTGGTCGTGAGCCTGAAGGGGAAAGGGTCTATAAACTATGAATTTGTCCTGCGTCTACTGACAAAACTCTAAATGGAAAAAGCGGTGGGCGCTGCTGCTGGAAGGTTGCAGGTACATTTTGCGGTGGTGAGGTATAAGGATTTTTTGCCTCAAAGGTAATGGATTGTATTGAATGTGATTTTTTAAAAAGGTCCAAGATGAAGAAGGAAATGATTTTGTGTTTATGATTTAGAATTTTCTGCTCCATAACTTCCGACACTCGACAATTTTCAATTGAGCGTATTCGCTCAATTGAAGCTATTTATGAACCAATACAATAGTAAAGAATCCTGGTCCAAAGGACCAGGCTTTGGTTTACCCCTAAAAGGGGCTGTTTCCCTGAAAGCCAGACAAGTTAAAAGTGCCTATCTCTGGTTAGCCGGTTAACCGGTTAGCCAGTTGGCCGGTATTAAATTACGGGCAAACCGGCATAACGGGCCGACGGGCACAACCTTTTTTAACCCTGGCCCAGACCGATCACCAACACTTGATATTCAAAAAGCCAT